>NZ_CP139145.1:913930-1218574 GCF_034048115.1 Pseudarthrobacter sp. IC2-21
CATCGCCGTGGTGGGCGGACTTCGGGTGGCGTCAGGCTCGATGTCCCTGGGTGATGCCACGGCGTTCATCCAGTACTCCCGCGAGTTCACCCAGCCGCTGGGCCAGATGGCCGGCATGGCCAACATGCTGCAGTCCGGTGTTGCCTCCTCCGAGCGGGTGTTTGAATTCCTCGACGCCGATGAGCAGGACGCCGAGACCGCCACGGATCACCTGCCGGCCAAGACCGACGGGCACGTGGAGTTCCGGGACGTCACGTTCAGCTACACCGAAGACAAGAAGCTGATCGAAAATCTGTCCTTCACCGCAGAGCCCGGCCACACCGTGGCCATCGTGGGTCCCACGGGTGCGGGAAAGACCACCCTGGTGAACCTGGTGATGCGCTTCTACGAGCTCAACTCCGGGTCCATCACCCTTGACGGGGTGGACATCACCAGGCTGAGCCGCTCCGAGCTGCGCTCCAAGGTGGGCATGGTGCTCCAGGACGCGTGGCTGTTCGGCGGCTCAATCTACGACAACATCCGTTACGGCAATCTGGACGCCACGGAGGAACAGGTCATGGCGGCGGCCAAGGCCACCTTCGTGGACCGCTTTGTCCGCGCCCTGCCGGACGGGTACAGCACGGTGATTGACGAGGAAGGCAACAACGTCAGCGCCGGCGAGAAACAGCTCATCACCATTGCGCGAGCCTTCGTGGCCAACCCGTCTCTGCTCATCCTGGATGAGGCCACCAGTTCAGTGGACACGCGCACCGAAGTGCTGGTCCAGAAGGCCATGGCGGCGCTGCGGACGGACCGCACCAGCTTTGTGATCGCCCATCGGCTGTCCACCATCCGCGACGCCGACACCATCCTGGTCATGGAGAACGGCAGGATCGTGGAGCAGGGGAACCATAAGAAGCTGCTGGCCGCCGAAGGCGCGTACTACCGCCTGTACCGGTCCCAGTTCGCCGGTGCAGACGCTGAAGCAACGGCTGTGGATGATTCGACGGCGGTGCACAGCTGAGCGCGCAGGCCGGCGCGGCCGGGCCGCGCCGCATCGAGGTCCTGGTCCCGATGCGCTGGGGCGACATGGACGCCTACGGGCACATCAACAACGTCCAGATCGTCCGGATGATGGAGGAAGCCAGGATTGCTGCGTTCGGGCCGCCGCGGGGCACAGGCCTGCCCGGCGTCGAACCCGAAGTGGGGCTCTTCAACGAGGTGCCCGACGGCACCCTGGCCCTCGTGGTGGACCACAAGATCCGTTACGTCAGGACGCTCGAGTACCGCAATGTCCCGGCCGTGGTCCAGGTGTGGATCGGGGCCGTGAAGGGCGCCAGCTTTGACATTCATTACGTGGTGCAGGATCCGGTGACCCGGGAGGACTGCGTCCGGGCCAGTAGCCACCTCGCCTTCGTGGATGCGGACTCAGGGCGTGTCCTGCGCCTGACACCCGAGCAGAAGGAACGGATGGCGCCGTTCACCTTTTAGGCTGCCGGACAGGCGGTCCCCCGGCCGCACCCGTTGCACGGGCGGGGCGCACACCCGAGACTGGGTATATCGATCTAAGGAGCGTTGAAAGAATGGCCAAGAAAAACAAAAAGACCTGGAAAGAGATGTCCCCGGCGGCACGGGCAGGAGTCGTGGCGGTAGGGATAGTGCAAATGGCGCTGATGCTGGCTGCCCAGCGGGACATCAGCAGGCGCCCGGCAGCGCAGATCAACGGGCCAAAGGCGGCCTGGCGGGCGGCTGCCCTCATCAATTTCATCGGCCCGATGGGGTACTTCATTCTTGGCCGCAAGCGGCCCGGTTCAGTCACCTAAGATGCCCGGGCAGGATCGGTGAGCACACGGACCTAGGAGCAGGCACCCAGCTTGAACCTGTAAATTTGACCATATGACCCCGCCTCCCAAGACTGCAATGCATCGCGCCCTCGGCGTCTCCAAGGAGATTGAGGAGGCGGCATGGTTTGTGCTCGGTCCGGGGCTGCAGGGCAAACCCTCCGCCTTGGACGGCAAGACCCTGACGTGGACGGCCGACGCCGCGGCCGAGCTGTTGGGGCGTCTGGAACAGGGGGTCGCGGACGCCAAAGCGCCCATGATGACCAACCTCCGGCAGAACCTTGAAGGGGCCTCCCGCGAGGCGAAACAGCTTGCCGTGGAACTGCTCTTCCTGCAGTCCCTGCCGCTGGCTCACGAGGTGAAGTCGCTCAAGGTCAAGCGCGCCCGCGTGGCTGAAGCGGCGTCATGGCTGGAGCCCGCGCTGGAGCTGCCCGGGGAACTGTACAAGGACATGACGGACCACGGCGTCATCCGGGACCGCACCGCCGAGTTCAACTGGACCATCTGGGACCACCTGAAGTGGCTCTGCCGCTTTGTGCAGCATGTGGACCAGCAGGTCCCCGCCGCCATCACCAAGGCGCTGAAGGATCCCCTGAAGTTCCATGAGCTGGCCGCCGGCGCCCCGGAGGACCAGCCTGCCATCCGCCGCAGCATCGAGTATCTCGCGTGGCCCAGCTACTTTGAACCCGTTGTGGCCGACGTTGAACGCCGGGAGATCCGTGACGCCTTCGCTTCCCTGGTGGGCGGCGCCAACGGCGACTCGGACGCGGACATCACCGCCGACATCCACCGCATCCGCCTGCACTTGGACGAACAGGCCGGCCAGCGCATCGACTGGTACGCCCGCCAGCTGGTCAGCCAGTGGCGCAAGGTGGGGGACCCCGGGCGCCGGGCCTGGCTGGTCCGTACCCACAGCGACAACGCCGAGCTCCTCGCCGCGTGGCACGAGGAGGAAAAGGTGACGCTCGACGTCGAACATCTCCGCCACCTCGATCCCGGCGTAACTGCCGGGTTGGTGCAGCACGCGGTGGATGAGGATTACAAGCACCTGGGCTACGTGGAACGGGAGGACACGAAGACCGCCGTCTTCGCGTTCCTTACGGTCATGAAACCGGGCGATCTTGTCCTGTACCAGACCGCGGGCGCCGTGCGGCTGGGAGTGGTGCTGGGCGAACCTGAGCACAACGAGGACAACCGCCAGATGCGGCGCAAGGTCCGCTGGCTCGACGGCGAAGGGCACGCCACCGGCGAGCTGCCCCGTCACGTGCAGCGCCAGCTGGCCACCGCCGGCATCGTTGTGGATGTCACCAAGGTGGTGCAGGCGCTGCAGGCGCTCGTCCCCGGTGAGGCGGAACCGGACGACGACGATCCCGCAACAGCCGCCGTCGAAGTCGTCCCGGTGCTTGAGGGCTTCCGCCCGCTGGACCGCGAGTTCGCGGATTCGCTCCACATGGAGCTCGAGCCGCTGCAGGAGATCGCGGAACTTCTGGCAGAGAACCGCCAGCTGGTCCTGTACGGGCCGCCCGGCACCGGCAAGACGTACCTGGCCAAGCACCTCGCCGCGGAGCTCGCGCAGGACAGCACGGACGAACGGGTGAAGCTGGTGCAGTTCCACCCCTCCTACGCGTACGAGGACTTTTTCGAGGGCTACCGGCCGGACAAAACTGATGAGGGACAGGTGTCCTTCAAGCTCGTGGCGGGCCCGCTGCGCCGGCTGGCCGAGGAAGCCGCCAAGCCCGGAAACGAAAAGAAGCCCTACTTCCTGATCATCGATGAAATGAACCGGGCCAACCTGGCCAAGGTCTTCGGCGAGCTGTACTTCCTGCTCGAGTACCGGGATGACCGGATCTACCTGCAGTACAGCCCGAACGAGCCGTTCACCCTGCCGGACAACCTGTACATCATCGGCACCATGAACACCGCAGACCGGTCCATTGCCATGATGGATGCCGCCATCCGCCGCCGGTTTGCGTTCATCGAGCTGCACCCGCAGACCGAACCGGTGAAGGGTTCGCTGCTGCGCTTCCTGCAGGCACGGGAGCTGGACACCACGCCGGCGCTGCTGCTCGATGCGCTCAACGCGGCCATCGACGAGTGGGACCGGGACCTGATGATCGGCCCGTCCTACTTCATGAAGCCGGCTGCCCAGACACCGGCCGGGCTGCGCCGGATCTGGAAGTACGAGCTGATGCCGCTGCTTGAGGAGCACTACCACGGCCAGCTGACCCGCGCGCAGTTGGAGGAGCGGTTCGGGTTGGAGCCGCTGCTGGGACGCCTTGCGGCCAGCTAAGGGGCTGCCGGCCGGGCCGGTCCCGGCACACTCTGTCCAGGCACAGTCTGTCCCGTCCCGGGCTGTCCCCGCGCAGCGGCTTGCGGTGAAGCCACTGCCGCCCAAACCCCCGCAGGCTCCGGCGCACGGCGGCCCGGTGACGGGGAGCAGGCACCTGGTCATGGACGAGCTGTCCGGCGGCGTGGTGGAACGGCTGGACCCCGCCAGCGCCGCGTTCCTGAACTCGAGCGGGCTGGTAAAGGCCTCGCCAATGGGTATGGGCCTCTACCGGATCGAGCCGGTGGGGAAGGTGGGGTCGGTCCGGACGGCCACCATCCAGCTTGATGTCCGGCCCAAGGACCGGCTGGGCCTGAGCCGGCTGCTCTTCCTCCTCAGCTACGCCGGAAACCAGGGCTTCCGGGCAGACTCCGTGGCTGCTGTGGAGGACCGCGAACTGTGGAGTGCGCTGGCGGAGTCGCTGGCGCAGCTGGCGGAGCGTGCGTTGGGCCGCGGAGTGCTGCAGGGCTACCGGACAGTGGATGAGTCCCTCCGCACGGTCAAGGGCCGCATCCGGATTTCAGACCAGATCTCACGCCGCCCTGGCATGCTGGTGCCGCTGGAAGTGTCGTACGACGAGTTCACCGAGGACATCGCCGAAAACCGGATCCTGCGCGCGGCGCTGGAACGCATGGGCCAGGTCCCCCGGGTCCGGCCTGAGGTCCTGAGCCGCCTGCGCCAGCTCAAGGGAAAGCTCGACGCCGTGACCAGGCTGCCGGCGGGCGCTCCGCTGCCGCCGTGGACGCCGAGCAGGATGAACGTCCGGTACCACTCAGTGCTGCGCCTGGCCGGGCTGATCCTCCGGAACGCGTCCGCGGAGGCCGGCGAGGGCAAGCAGCAGACGGCATCATTCGTGGTGGACATGGCGCAGGTTTTTGAGGACTTTGTGGGCGCGGCGCTCCGGGAGGCGATGGCGGCGTACCCGGGGGAGATCCGGCTGCAGTACAACGCACTCCTCAGCGAGGCCGTCCGGGACGCTGACAGGCTCTCGGTCCGCCCGGACGCCGTGCACGTGCTCGATGGCCGGCCCGTGGTGGTGTACAACGCCAAGTACAAGGCCGCAGCGGATCTCGGCGCGTCCCTCACGGCCGACCACTACCAGATGCTGGCCCACTGCACCGCCCTCGGTGTGCCGACCGCATGGCTCGTCTACGCGGGTGCGGGAGAGATGAAGCTGCGGCGGATTCTGAACACGGATATCGACATCGTGGAGTTTCCGCTGGATCTGTCGCTGCCGCCGTCGGACATTCTTGCTGCGGTGGCGGAGCTGGCTCGGCAGTCCTGGGGTGAGGTTCTCCGCACGTCGGCCGGGGGCTAGTCCGCAGACGCTCCCTGCGCCTGGGCCTATACGGGCAGCCGGACGATGAAGGTGGTGCCTTCGCCCAGCTTGCTTTCCACCTCGATGGTCCCGCCGTGGGCCTCCACAATCGCCTTGCTGATGGACAGCCCCAGCCCCACCCCGGGAATGGCGGTCCGGCGCACATTGCTGGTGCGGAAGAACTTTGAGAACACTTCAGCCTGATCCTCGCTGCTCATGCCCATCCCGGTGTCACGGACACGGCAAATGACCTGTTCGCCGTCCTGCGCCAGGGACACCACCACGTTTCCGCCGTCGGGAGAGTATTTGATGGCGTTCGAGACGAGGTTGTCCAGTACCTGGGAGATCCGCGGGCCGTCCACGTGGGCATCCAGCCGCGCCGGCGCGTCAGCTTTGAGTACCACGCGGGCGGCATCGGCCTTGGGCAGGGCGGCGGAAATGCTGGCGCGCACCAGTTCGGCCACGTCCACCGCGTGCGGCGTCACGATCAGTTGGCCGTCCCTGGTGGCGAGCAGGTCCGACACCAGGGTGAGCAGGCGTTCCGAATTGCGCTTGATGATGGTCAGCGGCTCCAACTGGTCTTCCCGGGGCTCGTCCTCGAGGAGGATTTCCACATAGCCCAGGATGGATGTCAGGGGTGTCCGGAACTCATGGGAAACGCTGGAGACGAACTCGTCCTTGGCGGCCAGGGCATTGACCAGGTCCGTCACGTCGCTGAAGACGATGACCGAGCCCGCAAACTGGCCGTCGGCATCCTTCATTGCACGGGCGCTGGTGGTGATGGCCCGCTGTTCCTTCCCCGCCCCGAGCCAAACGAGGTAGTCCGTGAAGGTCTCGCCCAGGACCGCCCTGCGCACGGGCCGCTCCTCCACCGGAACGGAAGTGGTGCGGTCCGCGGCGAAGACCAGCAGCTGCGACTCGTTCGGGCCCTCACTGTCCTTGGGGCTGGCCAGCTCGTGGTTGGCCCGCTGTTTGCGGTTCATCAGGATGTCGTGGCCGTCCGCGTCGACCGCCAGGACACCGATGTTCACGGTTTCCAGGACGGAGTTGAGCAGGGCCTCCTGCCGTTTGGTGCTGCGCAGGCTGGCCTTGAGCTGTTCGTCCTTGTCCTCCAGGGACTGCTGTTGGCGCATCATGCTGAGGGTCAGGACGCTCACCGACACTCCGATGCCCAGCATCATCACGGGAACCAGCAGCGACTTAGCCAGGCTGGGACCGGACACATTTCCGTCGAGGAACAAGGGGACCCAGATGATGGCAAGGGGGCAGAAGAAGGACGCCCAAAGCGCCAGCCGCGGGTAGTAGCCGGAAGCGCACAGCCAAATAACGGGGAAGACCGCCAGCAGGCTGATCCCGGTCAGGCTCTCCTGTCCGCCCTCCCGGCCCACCGCGATTGAGACGAAGTCCAGGAGGGGTATCACCAGGAAGCTGGTGTACGGGAGCCGGTCCCACGGCACCAGGAAACACAGCGCCATGATGGCCAGCTGGGACACCAGGAACGCCACGAACAGCGGGTTGTCCATTGTCCCGGGGAAAAAGGCCCACATGAGGAACGCGGTCAGGAGTGTGGTGATGAACAGTGGCGTCTGGCTCAGGACCACCCGGTCCGTCAGCCGGTATTCGTGGAAAGGGCGCCGGAAAAACCTCAGCCGGCCCGCTGCCCACGCCACCGGCTCAGTCATGAAGGGCAGCCAGAAGTGTCAGGGTTGTGAGACGCATACCAACAGGGTATCGGCAGCGGGCTATACTTCTCACGTTGTCAAGCTGGCTGAGGGGGCTTGTATGAGTGAGGCACGAGTGGGCCTGGTCATCGAGGATGACCAGGATATTCGGGAACTGGTCCGCGCGGTCCTGACCCAGGCTGGGTTTGACGTGAGCGTTGCGGCCAGCGGAACCGAGGGTGTTCTGGCGGCAAGATCGCTGAATCCGGATGTCATCACCCTGGATCTGGGTTTGCCGGATATTGACGGGTTTGAGGTCTCCCGGCAGATTCGTGAATTTTCTGACGCCTACATCGTGATGCTGACGGCTCGGGCCGAGGAATTGGATACCCTGATCGGTCTGGAGTCGGGGGCCGATGATTACCTCACCAAGCCGTTCCGTCCCCGGGAGCTCCGGGCGCGGATTGCGGCAATGATGCGCCGGCCCCGCTCAGCTCCTGACGCTCTGGAGGATGCCGCCGCAGCGGAGCGGGCGGACGATCCGGGAGCGGGACATTACAGCCACAATGGACTGGACCTGACGTACGCGTCCCGGTCCGTCACCGTGGATGGACAGGAGCTGAACCTGACGCGGACGGAGTTTGAACTGCTGTACGCGCTGCTCGAGGCGGGCCGGACCGTCCGGACCAAATCTGATCTGGTGCGTCGCCTCCGGGACGAGGATTACGACGTCGGCAGTTACATCAGCGAGGCGGACGAACGGTCGGTGGAGGTCCACATGGGAAATCTGCGGAAGAAGCTCGGCGACTCGCCCCAGCGCCCGCGCTGGCTGCAGACCGTACGTGGCGTTGGTTACCGCTTGGCGCCGGCGGACCGCTGAGACTCCAAGCGGTGCAGCGTCTGGCTGCAGCACAGGCTGATGGGTCTGAGGTAGTCCGCAGCCAGTTGCGGGAGCGAGACGGAGGGCTCCTTGCGGGGTGAATCCTCACGGATGGAGCGTTCAAGGTCTATGGCCAGTCCGGCCAGCCGCTCGGCGCCCACCATCTGGCTCGAGGTCTTGATGCTGAGGACGGCATCCACTGCTCCGGGCAGGTCTCCGGTTGTCAGGGCCACGCGCAGCTTGCCGATCCGGACCGGGAGGTAGTCGATGAAGTTGCTTACAAAGACGGTGCAGTAACCCTCATCGTCGGCCAGTTCATCGCGGAGGCGGTCCAGGACCGAAGGATCCACCAAGGGGCGCCCGGCATCATCGGAGGGGGCCATTCCTGTCCTTTCCGGTTGCGTCGCCCATCCCGGAAAGCCGGGGTGGAAGCCAGGATCGTCTTGCATCTTCAGGGTAAATCGCTTCCTCTGTGCGTCGGCCCTCCGGGATCAAGACTGGGGTTTTCCTGTGGAGAATGCGGTTTTTTGCCGTAGGAGTTCATCTTTGCCGGTGCCGCTCAATTCGGGCGCGGGCAAACACTCAAGAATGGCTCAAGTTCCGGAGCGGTTTTCTTGCGCGCCAAGAAAGCCCACCAGCTGCGCTTCGAGGGCGGAGCCGTCTTTCAGGTCGCACTCCCACACGGTGAGCACCTCCCAGCCCAGGGCTTCCAGCTGACGGCGTTGCTGGCCGTCGCGTTCGCGGGTCCGGGCCCGTTTGGCTTCCCAGAAGACGGCGTTGGCCTTGGGAGCGTGCTGCCCGGCGCGGCAGTCGTGGAAGTGCCAGAAGCAGCCGTTGACGAAGATGACTTTGCGCCGGCCTGCGAAGACCAAGTCCGGGTTTCCGGACAGGCGGATGCTGCCGGCCTTGCCGTGGAGCCGGTACCGGTATCCCCTGGCATGCAGGAGACGGCGCACCAGCAACTCCGGTTTGGTGTTCTTGCCGCGGATCCGGGACATGTTCCAACTCCGCTGCTCGGGCGTCAGCCTGTCTGACATGCTTCCAGTCTAGAAGCTCCTAGATTTCCCGTTCCGGCTGTTCGCCCAGTTCGAAGTGGCGGCCGCTGACGGACGTGGGGATAACCTCCACGTAGAAATCCTTGAGCGTGGGCACCCAGGTTTTGAGGCCAAGCTCTTCGACGGCGGCGACTTCCGCGGAGCTGCTCAGGACCCGCGCCGTTCCCCGGAGAACCACTGACCAGGCTTCATCAGAGAGAATGCCGTCGGTTTCCAGCAGCACGCTGGAGTTGATGGTGAGCTGGGCCAGCTTGTTCCCGGGCGCCGTGCGGAGGTAGATCTTCCGGTTGGAAGCGATGTAGTTGACGGGGAAGATGTCCGGTTCGCCGGCAACAGAGACCACCAACCGGCCGTGCCTGGTGGCCTCCAAGAGTTTCCAGGACTGCTCGTCATCGAGTTCCAGTACGGGCTGGCCGTCGGGGTGCGTGTACATCATAAAGGCCATTCTTCTACGTTCCGTAGAAGAATTCTAGGGCTGGACGGAGGAATTTCGGATTAAGTTGGCGGGTAAATCCACTCTGGCGGGCAGCAGAGCCGTGTGACTTTCTGCCGGGGCGGCGCGGTGGTAGCACCGTTGCCTGGTAGCTGTGGATAACTTTGATCGCTCCGATGTGTCCTGGGCTACCCTTAGATCATTGTTCGGAGCGAGGCGTCTTGAAACTATCGGGGGATTAGCTGCCCATGACATCGCACAAGTTCTTCACCGCCCGGCATCTGCGTGCCGCCACCATCGCGGGCCTTGCGTCGGCCGCGCTGGCGCTTTCCGGCTGCAACGCCGGTGGCAGCCCGGGCGGGACGGATACCTCCCCGGCGGCGGTCTCGCAGACGCCCACGGCAACCGCCAGCCCCACGCCTTCCCCGACGTCCACGCCGGCCTATGTGCCGGCGTCCGCCAGTGGCCGTGCCCAGAACGTCCCCGTGCCTGTACTTCCGGATGTAGGGAAGACGGAGACAAAGGAGGGCCTGGAGGCGTTCGCGCGGTACTGGTACGCGACGTTGAGCTACGCCTATGAAACCGGCGACACGCAAAAATTAGACACGTTGAGCGAATCGTACTGTGTCTTCTGCAGGGGTCTCTCGGATGGTGTAGCGGCCGCATGGGCCGATGGTCGCTGGATATCAGGAGGTAAAGTCGAAACGCCTGCGGTATCTGCTGTAGTCGTGCCGGGCGAGAAGGCGTACGCCACAATTCAAGTTCTTCAACAGGCTGTTGAAATCAGGAAACCTGACGGAGCTCTCTACCAAGAGCCAACGAAGGCGACTAACGCGGGAAGCCGAGCGGACGCGACTTTCGGCCCCTCGGGGTGGGTCATCTCCGATTTGGGCCTCATCAGATAATCATGGACATCAAGTGCGCTGGCGTAGCGTCTCTATGTTTGTCCTTTCTCTTGCTGGCTTTAAGCCCCACAAGTTCGCGCGCGGATGAGCCACCCATCGTCATCGGATATGAAGACAAGGGACTTGCAGTAGGGGCAGATAAATGGACCGTGGACGGTGCAACGGGGGAGATCAGGCCTGGCCGCCCGGACCAGATTTCCTCGGACCCGAATAACTACAAGTACGAGCTCCAATGCCACATAGGTGGGGGCGACTTCGACTCGGTCTGCCTGCGGAGTCAGATCGAGTGCCCGGACCGCGCCGACGGCGAGGTGGGTATCCCGGTCATCTGGTACTCCATGCCCCGAGGTGTTCCGGGCGCTGTCTGGGCTATCCATTCGGGTCCCACCTGCCTTTATGACGCCCAGCCTGAGGACCTCCTGCCGCGAATAGCGGCCGCGATCCAGCGGCAGTTCGAGAGCCTGCCCATCAACGCCGGCGCCGTGGTCGCGCAGCCGAGTCCGCACACCCTTCGTGGGGCCGAAACGAACTTCTACGCAAACGCCTCGGAACAGCAGTTCGACGTGACGATGTTCGGGCAGAAAGTCCATGTTGTGGCCACCCCGGCTCAGTACACCTGGAACTACGGCGACGGCACGGTGTTCGGCCCGCAGCCGTCGATGGGCGGCCCCTTGCCGCAGGAACGCTGGGGAGAGAAGACCCGGACCAGCCACATCTACGCGCAGACGGGCGACTTCCGGGTGGTCCTCACCACCTCCTTCCAGGGCACCTACTCGGTGAACGGCGGCCCGCCCCTGCCTATCCCGGGCCAGGGCCAGTTCAGCGCGCCCCCGCAAGGTATCAGCGTCTGGCGTTCCATCACCCGGAACTACGCCGATGACTGCAACGCGAACCCCCAAGGGCAGGGCTGCCCGGGCGTGCCGGCAGGACGGTAAAACGCCTCCGTCACCAGGTGTGATGGCCCTCTCACCCGGAATAGATGCAGACGCTAACCAGTTGGGACCAGCAGAACGAATCCCTTCGAAAGGAACTGCCTGTGCTGTTTTCCCCGTTGACTCTTGGTGAGCTCGAACTGTCCAACCGCCTGGTGATGGCGCCCCTGACCCGTCTCCGTGCGGGCCAGGAAGGCGTACCCGGTCCGTTGCTCGTGGAGCATTACCGTCAGCGCGCCTCACTTGGCCTCATCGTCAGCGAAGGCACCTATCCGAGCCCGGCCGGCCGTTCCTACATGGGCCAGCCCGGACTTGTCACCGAACAGCAGGTTGCCGGCTGGAAGAAAGTCACTGACGCCGTCCATGCCGAGGGCGGCCGCATGTTCGCCCAGGTCATGCACGGCGGCCGGGTGTCCCACGAGGACATCACCGGCGGCCACCAGCTGGTGGCGCCGAGCGCCCTCGCCGTCGACGGCGAAGTCCGTACCCCGTTCGGCAAGAAGCCCTACCCGGTGCCGCACGCGCTCACCCCTGATGAGCTGCCCATCGTGATGCAGGAAATAGTGGCCGCCTCACTCAACGCCATCGACGCTGGTTTCGACGGCGTCGAGCTGCACTCCGCCAACGGATACCTCCTGAACGAATTCCTTGCCCCGAACTCGAATGTGCGCACGGACAGCTACGGCGGATCCCCGGAAAACCGGGCCCGTTTCGTGATTGAAACCGTGAACGCCGTGGTGGCGGCAGTCGGCGCCCACCGGGTGGGCATCCGCATCTCCCCGGAGCACCAGGTCCAGGGCATCGCCGAGACCGACGCCGCCGATGTCCGTGCTACCTACGAAGTTTTGGTGGACAGCATCGCACCCCTGAACCTCGCCTACCTCAGCGTCCTGCATCAGGACCCCACCAGCGGGTTGGTGCAGGATCTCCGGGCGCGCTTCAACGGCACGTTCCTGGTCAACTCCGGCTTCGGCACCATCACCACCCGGGAGGAAGCGGCCGCCCTGGTGGCCAACGGACACGCCGACGCCGTGGTGGTGGGACGCCCCGCCATCGCCAACCCGGACCTCGCACGCCGCTGGAAGGAAAACCTTCCGCTGAACGAGCCGGATCCGTCCACCTTCTACGCGGACAGCTCGGCGGGCTACACCGATTACCCCGCGCTCTCGGCCTAATGGTCTACCGGCCTACCGGGCAGGAATACTGAACTAACAGCGACGGCGGCACCCAGCTTGGGTGCCGCCGTCGTTGGTTGCCGGTGTGCTGTCCGGCAACTGAAGCCCAAGCCATCCGACGGCTTGGGGCCTCTTGATGAGAGGAAAGCTCGCTCGAGGCCTTACGAGAGCGGGCGAAAGCCAGAATACTCCAGCCCATGCGCTACTGCTAGGGGCCTACAGGAAAGCTTCGCGGCCGGTGCCCTCCCGCATCACAAGTTTGTCGTCCTGGATGGATACAAGGAGGCTTTTGGGCTTGCCGCTGACTTTCGTGATGGCCTTCAGGCCGCGGTTGGTGACCTCCACGCCGACCTGAGCCCCCTTGGCGGGCAGCTCGATGGATGCTTCGTAGGCTTCGCCGATGAGCGGGTTGGTTGACACGCCGACGTCGCGCCGAACTTCCTTGCCGTTAACCATGACGGTGATGTTGGCCTCGTCGAATCCATCCTGAAAGACGATGAGCAGTTCCCGCATGGTGGCCTCTTCCTCGAGAGTGATTGCCTGTGACTGCATATCCACTACAGCACTTCGCGGCCCGCAGCGGAATACCCGGCCATCCCCAAGCCTCGGACCAAGGAGGTGGCGGTCAGCTGCGTAAGGCAAAATGTTCAGGTGACCACCCAACTTCCGTCTGCCCCGTCCACGCCCGCGTCCGCCACCACCCCGGACAGCGCCATTCACGCCCAGATCGCCGCTGAGCTCGGCGTCAAGACCTGGCAGGTGAAAGCCGCCGTGGAACTGCTCGACGGCGGGTCCACCGTCCCGTTCATCGCCCGGTACCGCAAGGAAGCCACCGGCACGCTCGACGACACCCAGCTCCGTGAGCTCGATGAACGCCTCCGCTACCTCCGCGAACTCGAGGACCGCCGTCGGACCGTCCTTGAGGCGATCGCGGCGCAGGGCCAGCTGACCGCCCAGCTGCAGACCGCGATCCTGGCCGCGGACACCAAATCCCGCCTGGAAGACATCTACCTCCCGTTTAAGACCAAGCGGCGCACCAAGGCCCAGGTCGCCCGCGAAGCCGGCCTTGAACCGCTCGCCGACGCGCTGCTCCAGCGGCCGGACCTGGACCCGGAACGCGAGGCCGCCAGGTACCTGAACGCGGAGCACTCCATTGGCGACGCCGCTGCCGCGCTCGCCGGTGCGCGGTCCATCCTGGTGGAGCGGGCCGCCCAGGACCCGGATCTGGCCGCCACCCTGCGGGAGCGGCTCTGGACCCAGGGCCGGATGGTGTCCCGGGTCAGGAAGGGCAAGGAGGCTGAAGGGCAGAAGTTCGCCGACTACTTTGAGTTCAGCCAGGTTCCGTCCGGAATGCCCTCGCATCGTGTGCTCGCGCTGCTGCGAGGCGAGAAGGACGGGGTCCTGGAGCTGGACCTGGCCGAAGCTGATCCCAATAACGACGCCGCCCTGACCGCCGCCCGTGCCCGCTATGAGGCTGCCGTGGCGAGGTGTCTCGGCGTGGCGGACCGCGGCCGTCCGGCGGACGCGTGGCTGATGCAGACGGCGGAGCTCGCCTGGCGGTCGCGGGTCCTCGCCCGGCTCACCTCCGACCTTCGCGGCCGCATGTTTGCCGCCGCCGAGGACGAAGCGGTCCGGGTGTTTGCCGCCAACCTGCGCGACGTCCTGCTGGCGGCACCCGCAGGGAACCGCGCCACCCTGGGCCTTGACCCGGGGCTGCGGACCGGGGTGAAAGTGGCCGTGGTGGACGGAACCGGCAAGGTGGTGGCCACCGACACCGTCTATCCGCACGCGCCCGCCCGAAAGTGGGACGAAGCGCTGGCCACCCTCGTGCGGCTCGCCCAAGAACACGATGTTGAGCTCGTGGCCATTGGCAACGGCACAGCATCCCGCGAGACCGACAAGCTTGCCGCGGAACTGATCAAACTGCTGCCCGCCGCCGAGAAGAAACCACAAAAACTCGTGGTTTCCGAGGCGGGGGCGTCCGTGTATTCGGCGTCGGCGCTGGCCGCTGCGGAGCTTCCCGGCATGGACGTGTCCCTGCGCGGCGCCGTCTCCATCGCCCGGCGGCTGCAGGACCCGCTGGCCGAACTCGTGAAGATCGATCCCAAATCCATCGGCGTGGGCCAGTACCAGCACGACGTCACGGCATCGAAGCTGGACCGCAGCCTGGACGCGGTGGTGGAAGACTGCGTCAACGCGGTGGGTGTGGACGTGAACACCGCTTCGCCCGCGCTCCTGAGCCGCGTGGCCGGCGTCGGACCCCTGCTGAGCGAAAACATTGTGGCCTACCGGAACGAACACGGGCCGTTCGCCAAGCGCAGCGAATTGAAGAAGGTTCCCCGGCTGGGGGCCAAAGCCTTTGAACAGTGCGCCGGCTTCCTGCGGATCACCGGGGGAGCGGAGCCGCTGGACGCGTCCAGTGTGCACCCGGAGGCCTATGCCGTGGCCCGCAAGATCCTGGTTGCCGCCGGGTCCGCGCCGGCGTCGTCCCTGGACCCGCGGGCCTTTGTGGACGGGACATTCGGCCTCCCCACGGTCCAGGACATCCTGGCAGAACTGGACAAGCCCGGACGCGACCCGCGCCCGGCCTTTGCCGCAGCGACGTTCTCCGAGGGCATCGAAAAGATCTCCGACCTTAGACCCGGCATGGTGCTGGAGGGGACGGTGACGAACGTGGCCGCCTTCGGTGCCTTCGTTGACGTGGGGGTGCACCAGGACGGCCTGGTGCACGTGTCCGCGCTGGCCAACCGGTTCGTCTCCGACCCGCGCGAGGTGGTCAAGTCCGGACAGGTGGTGCGCGTTAAAGTGCTGGAAGCGGATCCGGAGCGCAAGCGGATTTCCCTGACGTTAAGGCTCGTCGACGAGGTGCCGCCTCCCGGCGGACCCCGCCCCCGCAACCAAAAGGCCGAACCGGGACGGGCATCGGCCGGCAAACCTCCTGCCGCCCGGCCGCAGCCGGCCAAGCCGGCTCCCGCCGACACCGCCATGGCTGAGGCGCTCCGCAGGGCCGGCCTCGGCAAGTAACCGGCACGCCGGCGGGACGGACCCCGCGAAGTCTGCTAGGGAAGCAGCACGCGCGGGCGTCCGAACTGGGTCCGGACTCCGGGGGAGTAAAGGACAGAGTCAGGGGGGCCGGACACGTTGAGGCCGGCGGCGCGGATCAGTCCGTCGTGGAGTCTCGTCACCTCGGCCCGGTGAAGGGGCCACGCAGCATGGGTGTTGGGGACGTACAGCGTGCGCCGGCCGAGGGTGGTGTGGAGGCCGAACCTCGCTGTCAGGTGAATGGACAACGGATCGGCAGCGACCGTGTCCAGGTCCGGCACGGCGTCGAAGTCGCTCCGCGCCCCGTCCCTGAACCGGCGGACAGCGAACCCGACGGAGTTATCTGCCGGCGACCGGCGGAAGCCCGCGCGCGACCAGACGTACGGGATTCCGGCCGCCCGGGCGGCCAGGACCACCGCCAGCCGGTTGGCGTCCAGGCTCAGGAACACCACGCCGCGGGTGCCTTCCGGTTCCCGGGAGTAAAGCCGGACATTGATCTCGTTGAAGTCCCCGAAGAAGGGGACCGCGGGGCCGCTGCCGAGGCCCGCCTTGCGCATGCGGAAACCAATCAGACCCACCCATGACGAGCCGTCGTAAACGTCGGGTACCACCCCCGGCGGCATGAAGCGTGCTGCCTCGGATTCAGGCAAACGCCAGTGCAGGAACAGGGCGTCAGTCCAGCGCTGGTCCATGATGATGGGAGCCGGGAGCGGGGGCGCGTCCGGCCAAGGATCCGGCTCCTTCGCGTGGGAAATCATCATGACCTCTGTCCTCTTCCTGCGTCCTCTTCCCAGGGGCTAAGCGTCCGTCCGCGCCGTACCCGCGGGTGCTTTCTGCCAGGGCCAGCGGCCGGTAATCTCCAGCTCCAGCGAGAAGCTCAGGAACGTCCGGATCAGCACAATGATAGCCAGCACGCCGACGCTCTCGAACGTGGGTGTCACGGCTACCGTCCGGATAATATCGGCCGCCACCAGAAGCTCGAGGCCAAGCAGGATGGACCTCCCCAGCAGTTGCCGGTAGGCGCGGTACACCGTCAACTTCTCGGCCCCGGCAGGCAGCTTTCGGGGCTGGTATCCGCGCAGGGCCATCGGAAGGGACACCAGAGCGCCGATAACCATCACGGATACGCCGGCCAAGTCCATGAATTTGCCCACGGCCTCGATGATCTGCTGGAAATCCACCCTGCTCCTCGTCTGTCACGTGAGTGTCGCCCGCACAAGAGGCGCCTACCAAAGCAGCCTACGGGTGGCGGACTCCAGTTCCGGCGAGGACCGCGCGGTAGCCTTCCCGGAACGTCGGGTACGAGAACTCGAGCCCGGAGGACCGGAGCAGCGCGTTGCTGCAGCGCTTGTTGCCGCCGCGGGCCTCGCCGGCCGGACCCACCGGGGGTTCGGGGCACCCCATCTCGGCGGCCAGGAAGCGCAGGACGTCCCCAAGCTCCGCGGGATCGTCATCCACACCCACATAGAACTGCGCCGGGTCGGCGGCCAGCAAAGCCAGATGCACGATCGCAGCGGCAGCGTCGTCGCGGTGGATCCGGTTGGTGAACCGCGGTTCGTCGGGAATCACGGCGGTGCCGCTCCGGACCTGGTTTATCAAACGGGTACGCCCGGGCCCGTAGATCCCGCCCAGCCGCAACACAACGGCCTCGGAACCGGTGCCGCGCAGCCGCGAAAGCAGGAGTTCCTCCGCCTCGCGGAGGACACGCCCGGAGAATCCTGCAGGCGCCGCCGTCGTACTCTCATCAACCAGGCCACCGCCTGCGTCCCCGTAAACCGCGGTGGAGGACACAAAAAGCACCCGACGCGGGGTGACGCCGTCGCGTTCCAGGGCATCGAGGACGTGCGCCAGCCCGTCCACGTACGCGGCCCGGTAGGCCGCCTCCGTGGGGGAATCGGCAGCAACAACGACGACGACGGCGGTGGTGTCCGCCGGGATGACCGGCAGCTCCGTGCCGCTCAGGTCGGCCGCGACGCCCTCGATCGCCGCCGGCAGCTTCTCCGGCGAACGGCGCCAGCCCACCACCCTCTGCCCTGCTGCGGCAAAACGCAGCCCTGCCTCAGTGCCTAAGTCGCCGCAGCCGGCCAGGAGAACCGTCATGCGTTCAACCGGCGAGCACTGAAGGAGCGGGAACCGGGAAGAACACGCGCGGATCCTGCAGCAGCGCGGGGTAATCGAACGCGGACCGGTCGATCACCTCGGTGACAGCGAAATTGCGGCCGAAACGGCCGTCTTCGAGCGTGATGGGGCGGCCCATCACCTGCCCCACGGCGAACCTGCGGCCGTCCTCGAATGACACGGCAACCGTGGTCTTGCCGGGCAGCGTGGCGAAGGCTTCCTCCTGCGCCTGGCGTTTCCGGGTGGGCTTCTTGACGAGCTTGGGAGGCAGTTTGCGCGGCTGCTTGGACGGGCGGCGCGAACCGTCATCAATGTAAACGGGTGAGTAACCGTCCGCGGCAACCGCTGCGGCGGCGTTCCCGCGGCGTACCGGAGGCAGCGCCACGGTGGTGAGCTGCTCCGGATCAACCTCGGGGTGCGGGTCGCGGAGGATCCAGAGGAAGTCGTCTTCCGGTTCGGCCGGGTAGAACTCGTGCTTGGGCTCGGGCCAGATGTAGTCGAGATCCAGGTCGGCGTCCGGGAACACGGCCTTGTAGAACTTCGGTTCCTTGTGCACCAGCTTCGCGCGGTGACTGAGATGGAAGTCGGCGTTACCGAGCCATTCCGGCATGGGAATCTTAGCGGCGTAGTCCGGGTGGGCGGCCTGGGGGGCGAACTCGGCGATGTTGGCCCGCGTGTTGTCCGGGTGGCCGCGGGCGATCCACTCGTCCACCATGGTCAATCCGTAAAGGGTCAGTGCCGGCACATGGCCCATCCACATGCGCACGGCGGGGTGGGTTTGCCAGCCGTATTCGGGGATCACCAGGGCCCGGAGGGTCTGCAGCGCCTCGACACGCTGTTTGCCAAGCCTGGCGGTGTCCAGTGCTGCGGCGCTCTGCCGGAAATCGGGATACGGAAGGAAGGTTTGCATTACTTCAGTCTGACGGCACGCGGCGGATGTGCCAATTGCAGTGCCCGCCGCCACATGGACGGAACTGCCGGCACCGCCGCAGTGTTCACATAGTGGACCGATGCATACACCGGTTGCCATTACCCACTAAGATCACCGAAACGCCCCACCGTCTCGGAAGCCCACCATGACAATTTCACCTGAAACGACCGCTGGCCCATCGTCGCACTTCAAGCCCAAGTTCGGGCAAATGTTGAGCCCGGAGGCCAAGGGCATCCTGGTCCTTGATGAATTTACGCTGGACCCTGCAGAAGCACGGAAGGAGCAGCACGGCTTCCGTGCCGTGATGGCATCCGTGGCTCTGACCCTCCGCAGGATCGTTGCGCTGCGGGTTGTGATTGCGCTGGTGGCCATCGGCAACCTGCCCCTGTTCCTGCTGACGAGCGGCATGTGGATCTACGCGGTATCGCTCACCCTGGTGGTCGCCGTCCATTTGGCCGTTTCCTGGCTCAACAAGCACGAACCCAAAGTTCGCCAGCGCCAGCTGCTGGAACTTCACCTGCACCGCGAGAAAAGCGCCAACTACCGCAAAGTCCGCGACGCCGTGAAGTACATCATCGACACGCCCAGCCGCATGAACGAGCACCTGTACCTCGAACTGCTGGCTGCCAAGCGCGTGGCACTGAATGTCGCCCACGGCACGGTGGCGCTGCTGGACACCAGCGACGCCAGCGCCTGGAAAGTACGGATTGTGCGGGAAATCCCGGGGGCCTAACTGCCAAGCACCTGACCGTCAGGCAACAGCGAAGAACTAAACAGCGAACGACGCCGGAGCTCCCCTGGGTGGGGACCTCCGGCGTCGTTCGTTTCCTGCCTTGCCGTTTTGCCGGGGAGGGAAGGGATCCCGGTAAAGGCTGCTGGCTAGGCGGGGAGTTGGATGACCTGCCCGGCGAACACAAGGTTCGGGTCCGCGATGGTGGCAAGGTTGGCGTCCGCCAGCTTCTCCCAGCCGCCCTGGATGCCGAGTTTCTGGGCAACGGTGCTGAGGGTGTCGCCCGCTTCCAGGGTGTAGGTCTCGCCGCTCAGTGCCGGAGCGGCGGCATGCTGCGGAGCCGCCGCCGGTGCCTGGGCTGCCGGAACCCGGGTCACGGGTGCCTGGGTAACGGGCACGCTCTGAACCGGCGAGCTCTGCGGTGCGGCCGCCGGCGCGCCGCCGCCGCCGCTCAAGCCAAGCTTGGCCGCGCAGGCAGGCCATGCTCCCCAGCCCTGTGAGGCCTGGACCTGTTCAGCCACGGCGATCTGCTGCTCGCGGCTGGCATTCGCCGCGGAACCGGTGCCGCCATGGGCCGCCCAGGTGCTTTGGCTGAATTGCAGGCCGCCCGAGTAGCCGTTGCCGGTGTTGGTGGCCCAGTTGCCTCCGCTTTCGCACTGAGCCAGCGCGTCCCAGGTGGAGGTTGGGGCGGCCGCGTTGGCCCCTGTGGCGGAGAGTGCTATTCCGGCCGCCGAGATGGCGACGACGGTGGCTCCGCGGCGCGCGGCAGTACGGATTGTGGTGTTTTTCATGGTGATGCTCCTGAAGGCCACCAGCGCTCGGTCCGTCCCCGGAGGTTATCGCGCCACTGCCCGCCTCTGACAAATAGAGGTCACTTTTCGGTGTCTGCCGGCCGGGCAGTTCTGGTGGAGGCAGCACCGGGCATTCGTTCGGCCCGCTTGGCGGGCCTGTATTTCACGCTAAAACATCCGGCGCCTGTTATCAAACCGAGATGCTCCGGGATCAGCTGACGGACTCCTGGCGGAGGGCTGCGGCCAGGTACGGCGCGGTGCGGCCGTGGGCGGAACGGGCGACGGCGGCGGCGGTTCCGGCCGCGACGATCTGTCCGCCGGCATCCCCGCCCGACGGGCCCAGGTCGATGACCCAGTCCGCGCCCGCCACCACGTCCATGTCGTGTTCGACCACCACCACGGTGTTACCGCTGTCCACCAGGCCATGGAGCTGTGCCATCAGGAGCTGGACGTCGGCGGGATGCAGCCCCGTGGTCGGCTCGTCCAAAAGGTAGAGCGTGTGACCGCGGCGGGCGCGCTGGAGTTCGGTGGCGAGCTTGATGCGCTGTGCTTCGCCGCCGGACAGTTCGGTGGCAGGCTGGCCCAGCCGCAGGTAGCCCAGGCCCACGTCGCGCAGGCTCTTCAGGCTCCGGGCCGCGGCAGGAATGTCCGCCAGGAAATCCGCTGCGGCGTCAACGGTCAGGCGCAGGACCTCGGCCACGTTCTTGCCCCGGTACGTCACCTCAAGGGTCTCCGGGTTGTAGCGTGAACCGTTGCACTCAGGGCAGGGGCCGTAGCTGCCCGGGAGGAAGAGCAGTTCCACCGCCACAAAGCCCTCACCCTGGCAGGTCTCGCACCGCCCGCCGGCGACGTTGAAGGAGAACCGCCCCGCACCGAATCCGAGCGCCCGGGCCTGATCCGTGGCGGCGAATTCCTTGCGCACAGCGTCAAACAGCCCCGTATAGGTGGCCAGGTTGGAGCGCGGAGTGCGGCCAATCGGCTTCTGATCCACCTTCACCAGGCGGTCGAAGCGGTCCGTCCCGCTGACCGTCCCCACAGTCAGCGGAGCGGACGAATCCGTCCCGTCCTCTTGAGCGCCGTCCGGAAAGGCCCCGCCCGGCTGGGCCGACGCGGCCGGGAGGGTCCCCACGCCGGAGCCCACAACGCTTGCGAGGACACGGCTCACCAGGGTCGACTTGCCCGAACCGGACACCCCGGTAACTGCCGTGAGGACACCCACCGGGAAACTGGCGTCAAGGTTCTTGAGGTTGTGCTGGCTGATGCCGCTCAGTTCCAGCCAGCCGTCGGGCTGGCGGGCACCCTTAGAGGCAACACCAGCCCCGGTGGAGCCGGCTCCGCCGGAGCCGCCGTCGAACAGGAACGGTCGGGTAACCGACTCAGCCACATCAGCGAGCCCGGCAACCGGGCCGCTGTAGAGCACCTCGCCGCCGCCCTCACCGGCGCGCGGCCCGACGTCCACCAGCCAGTCGGCCCGGCGCACCACATCCATGTTGTGTTCCACCACGAAGACGGAGTTGCCCGACTCCTTGAGCTGGTCCAGGACGGCCAGGAGCGGCTCGGCGTCGGCCGGGTGAAGGCCCGCGGAAGGTTCGTCCAGGACGTAGATCACGCCGAACAGCCCGGACCTGAGCTGGGTGGCGATCCTCAGCCGCTGCATTTCGCCGGGCGAGAGGGTGGGGGTGGGGCGCCCCAGTGAAAGGTATCCGAGGCCCAGGTCCAGCAGCACCGTGATGCGCTGCAGAAGATCGGCGGTGATGGCGACGGCCACCTCGTTCTCCTCCCCGGAGGACTGCCGGCGCGAGGCGGTGCCGGCGTCCTTGAGGCCTGCCGTGGGGCGGATGATCTCGGCAAGTTCCGCCATGGGGGTGCCGTTGAGTTCGGCGATGGTGCGGCCTGCGAAGGACACTTCGAGCGCCTCTGGCCGGAGCCCTGTTCCTCCGCAGCGCGGGCAGGGCCCGGATTCCATGAAAGCCAGGACGCGCTCGCGCATGGCGGCACTCTGGGAGTCCGCCAGGGTGTGCAGGACGTAGCTCCTGGCGCTCCAGAAACGGCCCTTGTACGGTTTGGCCACGCGGTCCCGCTCGGGCGTGACTTCGACGACCGGCTGATCCTCCGTGAACAGGATCCAGTCGCGGTCCTTCTTGGGCAGCTTCCGCCAGGGGAGGTCCACGTCATAGCCAAGGTGGCTGAGGATGTCCCGCAGGTTCTTGCCCTGCCAGGCCCCGGGCCACGCGGCGATGGCACCCTCCCGGATGGTGAGGCCGGTATCCGGCACCAGGGACTTCTCGCTGACCGTGTGTGCCACCCCCAGCCCGTGGCATTCCTGGCAGGCGCCTGCAGCTGTGTTCGGGGAGAAAGCGTCCGAATCCAGCTGGGCGGCTCCGGACGGATAGGTGCCCGCCCTGGAAAACAGCATGCGGAGCGAGTTGGACAGGGTGGTCACCGTGCCCACGGTGGAGCGGCTGCTCGGGGCGCCGCGGCGCTGTTGAAGAGCGACGGCGGGAGGCAGCCCGGAGATCATCTCCACTTTGGGGTTGTGGCCCTGTTGGATGAGGCGGCGCGCGTAGGGGGCCACGGATTCGAAGTACCGGCGTTGGGCTTCGGCGTAGATGGTCCCGAATGCCAGCGATGACTTTCCGGAGCCGGAGACCCCGGTGAATGCCACGATGGAATCGCGGGGCACATCCACATCGACGTTCCGCAGGTTGTTTTCCCGCGCCCCCCGGACCCGGACAAAGCCGTCGGAGAGGTGGCCGGGAGGGGGAAGGGTGAGATCGTCAGCCTGCTGAGTGTTCCGCATTGATTCGACTCTAGCGGGGAAGCCGCCGCCGGGCGATATCCTGAGCCGATGGACAATTACCCGGACACTGCCGCCGCTCCGTTGCCGGAAACCGATCTAACCGAGGCTGAAGTGGCGCCGCAGCTTCTGCCGCTTGCTGAACTGCACCTGCACATCGAGGGCACGCTGCAGCCCGAGCTGATCTTTGAACTGGCCGAGCGCAACGGTCTCGCGCTTCCATACTCGGGCCTTGAGGAGTTGCGGGCCCTGTATGAATTCAGCGACCTGCAGTCGTTCCTGAACCTGTACTACGCCAACATGGCGGTGCTGCAGACTGAACAGGACTTCGCGGATATGACGCGCGCCTACCTGGCCCGGGCCGCCGCTGCCGGGGTCCGGCATGCCGAGATCATGATGGACCCGCAGGCCCATATTTCCCGGGGTGTCAGCCTCGAAACCTGCGTGAACGGCGTGGCCTCGGCGCTGGCCACATCGGTGGAGGACTTCGGTATTTCCACTTTGCTGATCGCTGCGTTCCTCCGCGACCTGTCCGAGGAATCGGCGCTGGAGGTCCTGGACGGCCTGCTGGCCATGAAGGCACCGATTGCGGCCATCGGCCTGGACTCGGCCGAAGTGGGCAACCCGCCGGCCAAGTTTGAGCGGCTGTTTGCCAAGGCACGCGAAGCGGGCCTGCGGCTCACCGCGCACGCGGGCGAGGAGGGGCCGCCGTCGTACATCATCGAAGCGCTGGACGTCCTGGGCGTGGAGCGGATCGACCACGGAATCCGCTGCATGGAGGACCCGGACCTGGTGGAACGACTCGTGGACGAGCGGATTCCGCTGACGGTCTGCCCGTTGTCCAACGTCCGGCTCCGGACCGTGGACACCCTGGCCGACCATCCGTTGCCGGCCATGCTTGCCGCGGGGCTGAACGTTTCGGTTAATTCGGACGATCCGGCCTATTTCGGTGGCTACGTGGATGACAATTTCGCCCAGCTGCAGGCAGTGTTTGAGCTGTCGGACTTTGACCGGTCCCGGCTCGCCGCCAACTCCATCCACTCCTCGTTTGCTTCCGAGGAGCGGAAAGCTGAGCTTCTGGACGAGCTGAACGGCGGCTAGCTCAGGCCCTGTGCGGTCGCTAAACTGGAACGCGTGCGTGTCTGGGAAGTGACCGGCGGTTCCCCGAAAAGCGCAACAGGGTTGAGAAAACAGCCCACCAGCCGAGACTCTTGCCTCAGTTCCGCTGTAATCGACGTCATAGTCGGTCACGACACGCAGAGTTCACCATTTCAAGTCGTGCGATTTAATACCGTCTTGGCAAGATGCCTAAAGACAGATCGCTTCACTAAGGGGAATCATGGCCACGTCCACCGCAGAAAACACCTACCTTCGACTCAAGACCGTGCTGGATGTCCTGACAGAGGGCACGTGGACCGGCGAGGCACGCAACGCCGGTGAAGTCCTGGCGGAAGCCACGGCGCGCGTACCGTTCACCGATCACGAGGCGGTGCTGCTCAGCGGCGGCATACCCCGGGGCCACAAGACCCTCACCTCCGCCACCGCCAAGCTGGTCAAAGCCGGCTGGCTGGTCAAGGGCCGGTCCGGCTGGACCATCACCGAGGACGGCATGCGCGCCACCGTTGCCTTCCCCGACGCCGACGCCTTCGCCACAGCGCTCGACGCCGGCACTCCCGTCCCGGCCGGCACCCCGCTCCCTGCCGCCCCCGCCGTCCGGAAGGCACCCGCCGCCAAGGTTGCGGCCGCCAGCAAGACCTCCGGGACGAAGGCAGTGGCTGCCGAGGCGACCGCCAAAAAGGCTCCCGCCAGAAAGGCTCCGGGCAAGAAGGCGGCCGAGGCCGTGGGCAAGGCCGCGAAACTGATCGAGGAAGCCGTGGAGCCGGTGGTCAAGGCCGTCCGCTCACGCAAGGCGCCGGCCGCAAAATCCACGAGCCCGGAGGTTGTGGCGGAGCCGCTGGAAGGCCCGGACGAGGAAACGTTCCCCCAGCCCGAAGCGGTGGCCGTGGCCGGCGACTTCAACACGCTGCTGGGGGCCCCGGAGAACTGGGCGCCGCAGTACGACGAGTCCCAGATGGACTTCGATTTCGGCTCGCAGCTGTGGATTAAGAGCACCGAACTGCCCGCCGGCTACTACACCTTCAAGATCGCGCTGAACCGGTCCTGGACCGAAAACTATGGTGCGTTCGGCACGTTCGATGGGCCCAACCACGAGCTGCAGCACGACGGCGGCACTGTCACCATCCGCTACGACCACCGCACGCGGGACATCACCATCAACAGCTGAGCGGTCACCAGCCGTCCAGCATTATCCGGGCGGCGTATTCTCTGGACAAAAGGTCCCGAGTGAAGCAGTGTGGGAACCGGCCGTACTGGCTGGTTCCCACACTGTTTCCCAGCACAAGGAGATGCAAAAGTGACCCTTCCCTCAGGCCTGACACCAGGCGTTTGGACCCTGGACATGTCCCACAGCGAAATCGGCTTCACGGTCCGCCACGCAGGCATCAGCAAGGTCCGCGGCCGCTTTACGGACGCCTCGGCGGAAGCCCGCGTCGGCGACTCCCTGGCCGAATCTTCACTCCACGCCACCGTCAAGACCGCCAGCTTCGAATCCGGCGACGCCAACCGCGACGGACATGTCAAAGGACCGGACTTCTTCGATGTGGAGCAGTACCCGGACATGACGTTCCGTGCCACCTCGGTGGAGGGCGACGGCGAGGATTACACGCTCACCGGCGATCTCACCATCCGCGGCGTCACCAAGCCCGTGGAGTTGGAAGTCGAGTTCTCCGGGGTTGCCGTTGACCCCTTCGGTGCCACCCGCGCGGGTTTCTCTGCTGAAACCGAGATCAGCCGCAAGGAATTCGGCCTGACCTGGAACGCGGCGCTGGAAGCCGGGGGCCTGCTGGTCGGCGACAAAGTCAAGATCAACGTCGAAGCCGCGCTGGTCAAGCAGGCCTGAGTGCCATGACCACGGGAAGCCCCTCCCGGGGCGACATCCGGCTCTCTGCCCGCGTCTTCGGCGTGGTGCAGGGGGTCGGATTCCGTTTCTGGACCAGGGGCAAGGCCGATGAGCTTGCGTTAAGGGGCGTGGTGAAAAACCTCGACGACGGTTCCGTGTCGGTGGTGGCTGAAGGCCCCAGGGAGCGGGTGCAGCAGCTCCTGGATTGGCTCAGGTCGGAGAATGCGCCCGGGCGGGTCGAACGGGTGGAAGAGACCATCTCGGATGCGGACGGATCGTTCCGGGACTTCAGGGCCCGGTGACTCGTTCCTTCGGGCCGGCCGGGTAGGCGTGGCGGCGGCCGGCCAGGATCAGCACAAACGAGATGATGGCCGGAAGGGCTGCTGCGACGGGGATCAGGCCGGGGCCGGCCACGGTCAGGGCGGCGGCGCCGAACATTGCTCCGATGGTGATGCCCATCTGGATGGTCAGAACCGTCAGGCCGTTGGCAGCATCCCGGTATTCACCGCCTGCCCGGAGGATGGCGGACTGGTTGTAGATACCCATGGCGCCGATTCCGGTGCCCCACACAAACATCAGAAGCATGGCTGCCGGCAGAGCGAGATCGTCGCCGGCCAGGCCACCGAGCGCAATGCCGGGCAGGGCGGTTCCCACCAGGTGCAGCAGCAGTAGCGAGACCACCACCCCGCCGACGGTGATCAGGTGCCAGCGCCGCGGCTTGGAATCCACGGTGACGCCGGCAATCCAAATGCCCACCAGCCCGGCTACCCCCAGGACGCTGATGGAGAGCGGGATGCTGAAATCGGGGAGCCGGACCTCGCGAAGAAACGGGGCAATATAGGTGAACAGGGCGAAGTGTGCCATCAGCATCAGCGGCCAGCCGACGGCCACAGTCTTGACGCCGGGCTGGCCGATTGCTTTCCGCAGCGACGGACGCGGCGCATCCGGGATCCGCCGCACCGGGGGGAGTAGCCATACGGCGAGGAGGGCCAGCAGCACGCCGGACGCCGCCAGCACCAGGAAGGCGGACCGCCAGCCCAGAAGGTTGCCCAAGGCAGTCCCCACCGGGGCGCCGATGGCCAGGCCGAGGCTGTTGCCGCTGAACACGATGGCCAGGGCTTTGCCCACCTTGTGGGCGGGGACGATCCTGGCCACAAATGGAGCCATCGCGGACCACAGCAGGCCGTGGGCGATGCCGCCCACCACCCGCGAACCCATGGCCGCGCCGAAGTCCGGGACCAGCGCCACCAGGGCGTTGCTTGCGGCGAAGGTCAGGATCAGGGCGACGAGCAGGAAATGCCGGGGTACCCGCGCCAGAGCCATGGACAGCGGGATGACGGTCACCACGATGATGGCTGCGTAGCCCGCCGTCAGATAACCGGCCGTTGCCTCCGAGACCTTGAAATCCGCGCTGATCTGGGGCAACAAACCTGACGGCAGGAGTTCAGTGGTGATCGCCGTGAAGCCGATGGCAGCGAGAACGATCAGGGCGCCGACAGGCATCTTGTGGGTCTGGGAGGTCACCCACTGAACTTACCCTGTTGCTGGCTACCCACGCGGCTGGCCTCCGGAGCCGTGCTGGTTCCCCGGCCGCCGGCTGGCCGGAAGCCGGCGGCCCGGGCTGAGTCCGATGAAGGCGCCGAGCTCTTCCAGGACGCCCGGTTTGGACGGCATGTAGTTGGTGAGCTCGGGCGAGCGGACTATCACCGCGCGCCACTGCCCACGCGAAACTGCCACGTTGATCCGGTTCCGGTTCAGGAGGAATTCGGCGCCTCGCGGAGCTTCAGCCACCGCGGAACATGCCATGGACACCACAACAACCGGCGCCTCCTGGCCCTGGAACTTGTCCACCGTGCCCACCCGGACGCCGGCCAGGCCCGCGTGCTCCAGTTCCTGCCGGATCAGCTGGACCTGGGCGTTGTACGCGGCCACCACCAGGATGTCCTCGGCGGCCAGCGGCCGGGCAGCCTGGTCGCCGCCGGGCAGCCACTTCAGCCCGATATGCCGCTGCGCCTGCCGGACCACCTCGGCCGCCTCCTCCGGGGAGGATGTGGTGTTCCCGCTGTGCGCCACAAACAGGGTTTCGACGCCGGCGGCCAGTTCGGCCAGGCTCCGCAGTGAAGCAGCCGGTGCCGCTTCGAGTTTGCCGTCGTAGCTGAGAACCGATACGGCACGGCACAGCTCGGGGTGCATGCGCCAGCTGTCAGCCAGGAAGTAGCCCAGGTTTTCCGGCAGGGTGGCGTGGCCGGCGGCGAGCCAGCCCAGGGCCGATTCGTCCACCGGCTCAGGATGCGAGCCCTGGGTGACCTGCGGCAGCTGCTGGGGATCGCCGAGCAGCAGGAGGCGTTTGGCCGCGCGCGCCACGGCCAGGGTGTTGGCCAGCGAGAACTGCCCCGCCTCGTCGATCACCAGCAGGTCCAGCGAACCTGCGGGGACCGACTTGCCCGTCATGGTCCAGGCGGTGCCGCCCACCAGCGCGCCGCCGGGGGATGCCAGGAGGGCCGCGACGTCGTCGTCCTTTTTCTGCTTCCACGGCACGGTCTGGGCACCCACCACCTTCTTGGCAACCCGGGAAGGGTCAACCCCGGCGGTTTCGATGGCCGTGCGGAGCATGTTTTCCACCACCGCATGGGACTGCCCGACCACGCCGATCTTCCACCCCAGGGCCACCAGCCTGGCAATGACATGGGAGCCCACGTACGTTTTGCCCGTACCGGGAGGTCCTTGCACGGCAAGGTAGGAATGATCGAGGTCCAGCAGCGAGGTGGTGATGGCGCCAACGTAATCCGGTGCGACGGCGCTGTCAGCTTCGGCGCCGTCGGTATCCCGGATGCCGGTGCCCACCGGGGCCGGCCCGGAGAGTGACCGGAAACGCGGCGGGCGTTTGCGGAGGATGTCGACGCCGGGATGCCGGGGGAGGGAGGGAACAAGGGCACCCACCTCCTCGGCAAGTTCCGCTAGGGCGGCTTCGATGCTGGGGGTGCGGACCGGTTGGTCCTCGGTGAGGGCCACCGGGATGTGCGGGTAGGCCGGGACTTTTCCGGTTTCCTTTTCCTCGATGGTGATGATGCTGTGGCCGGGGATCCGGGGGTGGTCTTCCACAGCCGTCACCAGGGTGCCGAAGGTGAAACCCCTGCCGGCGTTTCCGGACGAATCCGCCAGGCCGTCGGGGAGCGGGGCGTCATAAAGCCGGCACCAGGTGCTGCCCGGCTTGAAGTCGGAGCCCTCGCTCATGGTTCCCGCCAGCCTGAGGGTGCGTGTGCGCATCCGGACAGTGGGTTTGGCCAGCGCCCAGTCGGCCGCGACCTCCGCGGTGTCCACGACGAACACATTGCGGTGATCGGACCACTGGTCGATCTCCGCGTCGGTGCGGTCGAAGTGTTCCCACCAGAACTGCTTGCGTTCGCGCCGGTGGTACCCGGTGGCAGCAGCCACCATCGCGATGGCACGTTCGTCATGCGTCCAGGGCCTGGTATCGGGGAGGCCGGCCAGATACTCCTTGAGCCTGAGCTCCCCGGGTGTGGGCTCGGCTTCAGGACCGCCGGGTACGTCAGGCCGGAGCGATGCCGGCACGCCGTCGGGCCTGTGGGCTGTTCGCTGACCCGCGCCCCCGGCCGGGCCCGGAGCGGGAACACGGGAACGGTCCCGCAGCCCCAGCAGCCAGTCCCGCAGACGGAGGGTGGAGAGGCAGTCGTACTCGTTGTAGTCGGAAATCGAGGCGAGAATTGCGGCAGCCCCGGCGGCATCACCGCCGTCCCGGGCCGCGCAGTAGGCCGCGTACGCCACCACGGAGGCGCCGGCGTCCTTCACGTCCCCGGAGCGAAGGTTGTCACCCATGTACAGCGGCTCGAGTTTCTTAATGGAGTAAGACGGCTCGGAGATCCTGAGCGAATGCCTGGCCGTGGCGTAGAGATCCACCAGCACCCCCTCGCGAAGCCAGTTGTCCACGATGTCTTCGCCCGCCAGGTGGCGCACGGACAGGTTCCGCAGGGCGGATTTTTCGTACGCGGCGTAGTGGTAGACGTGGAGGTCCGGAAAGCGTGCGCGGCGTTCCTCCACATAGGCGAGGAAATCCAGGAACGCCTGCCGTTCGCCGGACCGGGAATGCGCCCAGAAAGGCCTGAACACGGGCAGGGCAGCGGAGTCCGTCGCGCCGGCGGACCCGGCAGCGGGATTGCCGTCAGGCGCCTCCACCACGCCGAAGAGGTACTCCAGGCCCCATTGGCCGGTGGCGGGGTCCTGCCACAACGGATCGCCCTCGAAGTCGAAGAAGATATCGCCTGGGCTGGGTGCCGGAATATCGGCCAAAGCATGTTCGGGGAGGACCTTGAAGGCGACCGTATGGTCCTCCCCGTCCTTGCTGAAGGTCCGGGAACCGTCCGGAACGTCCCGGCCCAGCTGCATCCGCGCCTGGTCGCGGAGCCTGGCCACCGGGCCGGAGGCCTTCCCCGGCGGTAGATCGGCCAGCGCTTCGATGGTGGTGACGCCCTCGGCCATGAGTTTCTTGCGGCGGACAGTGGACATGCCACCCACCATGAGGAGATCGCGGTGGATTTGGACCTGCTCGGCGCAGTAGTTGCACCGGCCGCAGTAGGTGATGCCGGCTTGCTGCCACGTCACCGCCGTATCCTGCTCCCGGTGAGCGGCGGTCAGGTCACGGAAGCGGTCGCGGCGCTCGCGGAAGACGGGCAGCAGGTCGGGCAGGGAGTGGTGGCTGCGGACGTAATCGCCGTCCACCACCGCGCCCAGGACCAGGGTGACCCGGGGCGAAGGTTCCAGGCCCATGCCGAGGAGTTGGTCCCCGTAGGCTGCCAGCTGCAGCAACGCTCCCACCTTGGCGTGCCGGGCAAGCTTGGTATCCCACACCTCGTAGCGGCCGGGACTGCCGGTGCCGGCCGCTTCATTGACGATGAAGTCCGCGTAGCCCAGGAACTCGCCGTCGAAGAAGGTCGCCTGGAAGACGACGTCAGCGCCGGCCCGGAGTGCCAGTTCGGTTTCGGCTTGTTTCGCCAGAAGGTCCCCGCGCGTGTTGTTCCCGCGGTCAATGGAGTACACACCGGAGCCGCGTCCGGCATCCCAAACGCCGTACTGCCTGATGAGGCCGGCGAGGACCTTTTCCTCGTGCCTGTCGCCGAGCGTCCCGGCACGGCGCTGCATCTCGTCGTCGGGAAATTCAGCTTTGGGGGAGCGGCCCAGCTTCTCATCGAGGATCCGCAGTGTGCGGTACTCACACTCGCTGGCGGCCACCAGGTCGCTGGCAGAGAAGATCAGGTCCGGAGTTCCCGTTTGACTGGCAGGATCGAGCAGAAACACAGGGCCTCCCCATTGATTTCCCTGGCCGGAGGAAAGCTCCAACGGCCACAATTTGAATCTAGCAACAGGGACTGACAACGTCTGCTGACTTAGGAGTTTGCTGCACGCACCTGCGCTTTGTCGTGTTCGGCGTGTGCGCTGCGGAGGAGGTCCATGAACTCGGTTTCGTTGCGGACCAACCGCTTATATTTCTCCGGCAGCTTGCGGATCTGGTCCTCCTCGCGGACCATCTTCGCGAAGATCCGGTCCCGCTCCACGATGTCCGTTTCGTAGTTCAGGTCAAGGTACTCAAGGGCGTGCCGCCTGGCGCCGGACACCGCGTTCTTGGCTTTGCCTTTGGGGCTGAAGATGGAAGCCAGGATGGTGACCACCAGGACTCCCAGGATCACCAACAGCGAAACGCCGGTGCTGACCTCCACCACGGGGACGGGGTCGCCGTCGTTGATGAACGGCAGGTTGTTCTCGTGCAGGGCGTGCAGGATGAGTTTCACACCGATGAAACCCAGGATTGCGGCCAGGCCGTAGGCAAGGAAGATCAGGCGGTCCAGGAGGCCGTCAATCAGGAAGAACAGCTGGCGCAGGCCCATGAGGGAGAACGCCGTGGCAGTGAAAACGATGAAGACGTTCTGGGTCAGCCCGAAGATCGCCGGAATGGAGTCCAAGGCAAAGAGCAGGTCCGTGCCGCCAATCGCCACCATCACCAGGAGCATCGGAGTCAGGACGCGCTTGCCGTTTTCCATGGTGAACAGCTTGTCGCCGTCGTAGTGCTGCGACGCCGGGAGTAACCGTTTGGCGAGCGGGACCACCAGGCCTTCGCTGTCGTCGTCGTGGTCGTCGGGCTTGAGCAGGTTGCCGGCAGTGATCAGGAGGATGAGCCCGAAGATATAGAACACCCAGGCGAAGCTGTTGATCAGGGCGGCACCCAGGAAAATGAAGGCGGTACGGGCAATCAGGGAGAAGACGATGCCGAACAGGAGCACTTTTTGCTGGTCTGCCCGGGGAACCTTGAAGCTGGCCATGATGATCAGGAAGACAAAGAGGTTGTCCACGGACAGCGCCTTCTCCGTGACGTACCCGGCGAAGTACTCGGTGCCCATGCCGGTGCCGCCAAACATCAGCACGCCCAGGCCAAAGAGGAGGGCGATGCCCACATAGATGGAGGACCACGTGGCCGATTCCTTCAGCGAAGGGGTATGGGCCTTCCGTACATGGAAGAAGTAATCGAAGGCCAGCAGGCCCACGATTCCCGCGATGGTCAGGGTCCAGACAAGGGGAGAAACTGTCACGGTGAGGGCCTTTCGTACATAACGGCGTTCGTCCGGCAGATAGATGCGCCGCAGACCCGAGCGCGACTCTTTCGCATGCCAGCCTACCGGAGCGCCCCTCGGGAAGATTGACGCCCCAGACCCTAGATAATCGATTATTTATCCTTTAGTATTTTTTCAAGCATATTTTGTTAGAAATTTCAGACAGGCGACTTTGCGCCAAGAAGAGGAGACAACGATGTCTTGGGGATTGATCAGTGCGATGGGCCACGTGAGTATCCAGACCACACAGCTCAAGGAATCCGTTTTCGACGCCACGCAGCTCCTGGGCCTCCGGGAGACGGAGCGGACCTCTGACGCCGTCTATCTGGCTGCCGCCAACGTTCACCATGAGCTCGTCTACGTCGAGTCGGATGTCAACGGGATTGACGGTTTCGGGCTGGTTGCTGCCAACGGCGATGCGCTCCGGGAGATCCGCCGCCGGGTGGACGCGGAAAACTTCCAGATCCTCAGCGAGAAGCCGAGGGGCGCGGGGATCGAGGATGGATTCTCCTTCATCGGTCCGGAGGGCTTCGTTTTTGAGATCTATGTCGGGATGCAGGAGAACCAGGCTGCGGTTCAGTCCTTCGGCCCCGACCGCTATGGCCACTTCAACTTCCACCCCCGGGATGTTGGCGGAATGATGAGGTTCCTCCACAGGGTGCTGGACTTCCGCCTTTCCGACGTTATTGGTGATGACTTCGCCTACTTCATGCGCTGCAATCCCGACCACCATGGAATCGCATTGGTCCGCGGTGAAGGCACGTTGCACCACCATGCCTGGCAGACCCAGAGTATTGCCGACCTCGGCAAGCTCGGCGACAGGCTAAACAAGGTGGGCCGCGAACTGATCTGGGGCCCGGTCCGTCACGGCGCAGGACACAATATCGCGGCCTATTTCGTGGAAACCTCAGGTGCCGTCGTCGAGCTTTACACCGATCTGGAGCAGATCTACGACGACTCCCGCCCTCCTGTGGTGTGGGGCGAGGACGAGAACTGGTACAACATGTGGAGTTCCTACCGTCCCCTCGACTTCAGGACATTTGGCCTGGCCCCTGTCGACCGTAAAGCCCTCAGCGGTCTTCACCGCTAATAAAACAACTTCCAGTGGATTATGCGCGATCGATTGGCCATCTGCGGGGCGAGGGTTCATTCTTGAACCTGTGGGTGATGCAGCTCACGTCGGATCGTCTGACGATGTACGCGCGCCATCGGGCTTCGCCAAGAATCGAAAGAGAACATTGTGAACCAGAAAGCCGACCAACGACGGCTGGCACCCCGCCGGAATTCAGCTGAACATCCCGCCGCCGGTGTCACTTCGGACTCGCTGAACACCAAGGACATGCGCCGGATCCTCGGCTCCAGCCTCATTGGCAGCATCATCGAGTACTACGACTTCATCCTCTACGCCACCGCTGCATCGCTGGTGTTTGACCGGGTCTTCTTCGCAAACCTGGGCCCTGGCCTATCCCTCTTCGCCTCCTTCGCCACGCTCGCGGTCGGATACGTAGCCCGGCCGCTGGGTGGCATCGTCTTTGGCCACTTCGGGGACCGGTTGGGCCGGAAGCAGATGTTGGTGCTGTCCATGCTCATGATGGGCGGCGCCACCGTCCTCATAGGCTTCCTCCCGACAACTGAACAGATCGGCGTTGTGGCGCCGATTGTGCTCGTGTTGCTGCGGATCATCCAGGGCATTGCCGTGGGCGGAGAGTGGGGTGGCGCCACGTTAATGGCTTTGGAACACGCGCCGGCCGGAAAGCGTGGCTTCGCCGCAGCGTTCGCCAACGCCGGAGGCCCGGCAGGCGGACTGCTCGCCACCCTGGTGGTGTCCGCTGTTTCGGCTCTCACCGGCGACCAGTTCCTCGTATGGGGATGGCGGATCCCGTTCGTCCTCAGTGCCCTGCTGATTCTGATCGGCATGGTCATCCGGCTCAAGGTGGCAGAGACCCCCGTCTTCCAGAAGCTCGACGCCGAAGCTGCCAGGGTCAAGCATCCGCCTCTGATGGAGGTGCTCCGCCGCCACCCCCGCGTCGTTGTCGTCACCCTGGTGGCAACCCTGGGTTTTTATGCCTGCCAAGGGTTGCTGACGGTGTGGGGTGTTTCCATGGCGGTGGCGAGTGGCGTGGACCGATCCGGCGTCCTGAACTGGAAGGGGGTCGCCGCTGTGGTGACGGTGGCGGTCTGCTTCTATTCGGCGCGGCTCAGCGACCGGATCGGACGGCGCGCCGTCCTCACCGGGGCGGGTGTGGCGGCCGTCCTCCTGGCATTTCCCCTGATTCTGTTGCTGACCAACGGGACGCTTTGGGGCTTTGCAGTGGCAGTGGTGGTCGGCAACGGGCTGGTGCAGGGGGCCCTCGCGGGACCCATAGGTGCCTTTATCTCCGAACAGTTCCCCACCGGCGTCCGTTACACGGGAGCATCGCTGTCCTACCAGGGAGCTTCAATGATAGGGGCCGGCTTCACCCCGATGATCGCTGCGGGCCTGGTTCTTGCAGCTGGGGGCGCCGTCTGGATGGTTGCGGCATTCTGGATCCTCATCCTGGTGGCGGGCCTCGTGGCTGTGCGCCTGACCCGTGAAGGATCGCGCCTCAAGCTCGACGCCGTCTAGCTCACCCCCGTCTGACATCCTGTGAGGAAACCCCGGCTAGGCGCCTGCCCGCCGGGGTTTCCCCTTTCCCCCATTGTCAATTTTATTGAAATCATTGCTCGGAAACTTCTCATTTACGCGAGAAGCGCTGACTGCCATGATGGAACCAGCGAGGCGTCCGGAGAGGCGCACATCACGAAAGGAACCAGGCAATGAAGCCTAAGAATCACATGGTGCTCACCACCTTCATGCTGCCGGCGGGCTACCACAAGGACAGCTGGCGGATGGAAGGAAGCCGGGCCGAAGAACTGGGCAACCTTGATTTCGTGGCAGACCTGACAGCCATGGCTGAGGCCGCAAAACTCGACGCCGTTTTCTTTGGCGACATTGTCCACGCCAATACGGTGATGCGGGGCGATATCAAGATGAACGGGTTTTACGAACCCATGACAGTGCTCGCGGCGCTGGCCGCCAGGACCAAGAACATCGGCCTGATCGGAACCATGTCCACTTCCTTCTCCGAGCCGTACAACCTCGCCCGGCAGCTGTGCGGACTGGACCACATGTCCAACGGCCGGGCCGGCTGGAACATTGTCACGTCGTCGGACGGCTTCAGTAACTACGGCGTGGAGGACGTTCCCGATCCCGCCGTGCGATACCGCCGGGCCACTGAGTTCGTGGATGTGGTGCAGCGACTCTGGGACAGCTGGTCCGATGACGCGATCATCGTGGACCGGGCCTCCGGCGAGTACGTGGACCGGAGCAAGCTCAAGGCCATCCGGCACAAGGGCGAGTTCTTCGAAGTCGAGGGCCCCATCAACATGCCGCGGTCGCCGCAGGGCAGGCCTGTGCTGGTCCAGGCGGGATCCTCGGGCCCCGGCATGGACCTGGGATCCTCCGTGGCCGATGGGATCTACACGGCCCAGCCGTTCAAAGAACCGTCCATCGAGTTCTACACCAAGTTCAAGAACATGGTGGCCGAGAAGGGCCGGAATCCCGACGACGTCAAAATCATCCCGGGCATCCTGCCGATTCTTGGCGACACCGAAAAGGAAGCCCAGGACCTCGCCAACGAACTGGCCAGCTACGTGCACCTCGGCAACGGCCGCAAGCAGGTGGGCGCCGACCTCAAGATGGACCTCTCCGAGCTCGAGTTCGATGAAACCATCCCGGTGGAGTGGTTCTCCGATGACCCGCGGATGGGAAGCCGCTACCAGATCTACCGCAAGAAGAGTGTGGACATGGGCATGACCCTGCGGGAGCTGATCGTGGACCTGGCGCGTTCCACCGGGCACCAGTGGATGGCCGGCACCCCGTCGCAGGTGGCCGACCGCATGGTGGACTGGTTCGAGTCGAAGGCCTGCGACGGCTTCAACCTCAACGCGCCGTTCAACCCGGGCGGCTTCAAGCTCATCTGCGACAAGCTGGTGCCCGAACTCCAGGACCGCGGCTACTTCCGGTCAGAGTACGAGGGGACTACTCTTCGGGACAACCTTGGGCTCTCGCGCCCGTCAGAGTAGGGCCGCTCGGGCTCAAAGTCCCGCCTCAAAGTTCGGCGAGCCGAACCGTTCGACGGCGACGTCAACCCATGCCTGGGCGCGGGCATTCAACCGCATGCTCCGCGTCCAGGCCAGGGACACGGTGGCCGGGGCGCGCGTGTGGACGCGGCGCTCCGATATCGGTTTGAGGACAACCTTCAGTTCCTCGTAGGGCGCGTCCAGCATGGGCTGCTGGAAGAGCACGGCGACGCCGCGGCCGCTCGCTACCAGGGACCGGACCGTGGCGTAGCTGCGTGAGCGGTGCCGGATGTCCGGGGTAAGCCCGGCGTCGCGGTACATGTCCAGGATGCGGGTGGAAATCGGCGGCGCATCGAAGAAAATGAGCGGGCTGGCCGCCACGTCCTTCAGCGAGACCACCCCTGCCTCGCGCAGCGGGTGGTCCTCCGGAAGCAGGATGTAGGGCTCCACGGACAGCAGCGGCGCCGTCTTCAGGGCAGGGGAGATATCCATGTCGTAGACGAAGGCCGCATCGATGGATCCGTTGAGCAGGCGGTCCTGAAGATCCTCGTGATAGCCCTCGATGAAGTCCACCTCCACATGCGGGCACTGGTCCGCGAAGTCGGCCAGCATGGGCGGAATGATGGTTGGTCCCAGCGGCATGTAGCAGCCCACGGTCAACGGCCCCCGGATGTCCGTCCTGTCTCTCTTGGACAGCGAGGCGATCTCATCCGCGAGGTCCAGCAGCTGGCGCGCCTGGCGGAACACCACGATTCCGGTGGAAGTCAGGGTGAGGCCCTTGGACTTGCGCTTGATGCAGAGTTGCGCCCCTACGATCCGCTCAAGTTCCGCGATGGACATGGAAATGGCCGACGGCGCCATGTGCAGCCGGCGTGCCGCCTCACTCATGGTTCCGGTTTCAGCCGCGACCACAAAGTGCAGGACCTGGCGCAGGGTGATCGACGGATTCAGGCTGATATTCATATTGTCAATTCTACTGATAACCAAGAGCGGAAATAGGTCGTTTACTTGATGAACTTGGCTTGTCATGATGAAAGAAAAAAATCCGGCGGCGGCGCCGGAGTTACGGCCCGGTGGCGGGCCCTCTCCCGAAAGTGACGTGACGTAAATGGACGCGCAAGCAAGATTCCTTGACCAGGCCGAAACGATTGTGGGCGCCGAGAACGTGGTGCGCCCAACCCCCGAAGAGGGTTACATCGACCCGTACCCGCTGAACTCCGGCCGGGCGAAGTGGCCGGGCGTCCGACCCGGCAGTGTGGAGGAGGTCCAGTCGATCGTCCGGCTCGCCAACGAGACCGGGGTTCCGCTGTGGTCCTTCTCCAAGGGCAAAAACCTAGGTTACGGAGGCCCGGAACCGCGGACAAGGGACATGGTGGCGCTGGACCTAAGCCGGCTCAACCAGATCATCGAAGTGAACGACCACCTTAACTACGCCGTCATCGAGCCCGGGGTGAGCTTCTTCGACCTTTTCGAACACATCCAGGAAAAAGGGATGAAGCTGTGGATGTCCGTTCCCGCCCTGGGCTGGGGCTCCATCCTCGGGAATGCCCTTGACCGCGGCTACGGCATGACGCCCATGGGGGACCATGTCCAGTCCATCTGCGGCATGGAGGTGATCCTTCCCGACGGCGAGCTGGTGCGCACCGGAATGTGGGCTATGGAGGGCACGGATCTCGGACCCATCTTCAAAGGCGGCTTCGGCCCCACGCTGGAGGGCATCTTCACTCAGTCCAACCTCGGCATCGTCACCAAGATCGGACTCTGGCTGATGCCCTGGCCGGACGTGTACATCAACGGTGATGTTGTCGTGGAGCGCGAGGAGGACATGCCCAAGCTGGTCGACATCCTCACCCAGCTTCGGCGTGAAGACGTCATCCAGAACAATGCCCTCTGCGGCAACGTGGTGCGGGCGGCCACCATGAACGGGCCGCGATCGCGATGGTACGAGGGGGAGGGGTCCATTCCGGACGAGCGCCTCGAAGAAATGCGGCAGGAGATGGGCATCGGCCAGTGGAACGCCAAGTTCGCCATCTACGGCGACAAGGGCCTCGCCGAACGCAGGCTGGAGATCATCCGGGAGCGCTTTGCGGGCCTTGAAGGCTTCACCGTCAAAGCCCGCCTGTACGAAGGTGCCGACGGCATGCAGGTGGCATATGAAGATATTGCCAACATTGACCGTACTCAAATGGCCGGCGTGCCCACGCTCAAGCCGCTGTCCACGGTGGCCTGGGCCGCGGAAAACGGCGGCCACATTGACGCGGCCCCCATCATTCCGGCCCGCGGGGAGGAGGTATGGGCGTTTTACCGGGAAGCCAAGGAACTGTACCGCCAGTACGGTTTCGACCTGTACATCGGCTACCACCTCTACCCGCGCCACATGGTCCACGTGACCATGATCTTCTTCGAAAACGACAACCAGGAGCAGCTGGCGCGGGCAAGGGCACTCTACTCGGCACTGCTGGCAGCCGCCCGCAGCCACGGCTACGCGCCCTACCGCAGCCATGTGGACTACATGGACGTCATTGCCGACGGCTTCGACTACAACAACAACGCCATCCGCCGGCTCCAGGAGACGCTGAAGGACGCCCTGGATCCCAACGGCATCCTGTCACCCGGAAAGCAGGGCGTCTGGCCCCGCCGGTACCGCGAGATCAGTGCAGAGACGGCGGCCGGCATCGCGGGATCAGTTCCCCTGTAGGGCGTGTCCTTAACGTCGAAGGGGCCGGACGCTGGCTGACCAGCATCCGGCCCCTTTGGCCTGCCCGCTTTCCTTCTTCCGCCTGTAAGCTATGCTCCGCTGATATTGATGGCGACGGACTTGACCTCGGTGTAGGCCTCCACGCCTTCGCGGCCGTTTTCCTTGCCCCAGCCGGACTGCTTGAAGCCGCCAAAGGGCATATTGCCATCCATGCCGCCCGCGGCATTGACCCGTACATTGCCCGCCTTGATCCGCCGCGCGAACTGATGGGCACGGGAAATGTCCTTGGTCCAGATGGTGGAGGAGAGCCCGTAGACCGTGTCGTTGGCACGCGCCACGATGTCGGCAACACTGTCCGAGTCGCGGAAGGTTGCCGCCGAGAGAACGGGTCCGAAGATCTCCTCACGGACCACCTTCATGTCGTGTGTGGTGTTGCGCAGGATGGTCGGCTGGATGAAGAAACCGTCCCCGGGGAGTGCCGCGCCCCCGGTGACCACCTCGGCGCCTTCCTCGCGGCCGCTCTGGATGTAGCCGAGGATCCTTTCGCGCTGTTGGGCGGAAATCACGGGACCAATCTGGGCCTGCGGGTCGGTCCCGGCGCCCACCCGCAACGCCGAGGCCCGTTGAGAGATCCCTGCGATTACTTCATCCGCCACGGCCTCGTGGACATAGAGGCGGGAACCCGCCGCGCACACTTGGCCGGTGTTTCCGAAGATGCTCATTGCCGCGCCGTCCATTGCGCGCTCCAGGTCCGCGTCCGGGTAGATGACCACCGGGGACTTGCCGCCAAGCTCCAGCGAGACCCGCTTCAGGTTCCCGGCGCAGGAGGCCAGCAGGTGCTTTCCCACTGCCGTGGAGCCGGTGAAGGAGATCTTGTCCACCAACGGGTGGTCCGCAATCCGCTGGCCGGCCACGGCGCCGAGGCCCTGGACAATGTTCAGCACGCCAGGCGGGAAGCCGACTTCGAGGGCCAGTTCTCCCAGCCGGACCGCGGTCAGGGGAGTAAGCTCCGCGGGCTTGAGGACCACGGTGCAGCCTGCCGCCAGGGCGGGCGCAAGTTTGGCTGCGGTGATGGCCAGCGGGCTGTTCCACGGAACGATCAGGCCCACGACGCCGATGGCTTCCCGCAGTGTGTAGGCGTGCCATTCGCCGGGCAGAGAGACATTACGGGTTTCGCCGTTGAGCTTCGTTGCCCAACCGGCGTTGTAGCGAAAGGATTCGGCCGCCCCGGAGATCTCGAATGCCCTTGCGATACCCAGGGGCTTGCCGGTGTTGAGTGTTTCGAGCAGGGCCAGTTCATCCGCGGCGGCGTCGATGGCTTCTCCGAGCTTCCAGATCAACCGGCTCCTTTGGCTTGGCGCCATTGCCGGCCATGGACCTGAATCGAAGGCCCGACGAGCAGCTTGGACCGCGCGGTCCACATCATCCGCACTCGCCGACGCGGAATCCACCAGATGCGCACCGCTGGAGGGATTGGTGACCGGCAGCGGTTCGGCGCTGCCTTCCACCCATGCTCCGTCAATCAGCAGGCGCAACGGACTGGCCAGCAGGTCCGGCCGGGCCACGGCACCGGGGGTGGGGAGGGTTTGGGTAGGGGGCGTCATTGGCTTCCTTCCGGGGAGGCTGCGTGCCATTGGTCGAATGTTATGCAATCTGTGATGGTTGCCACATCACTAAGTCCAAGATACATTGTTATAGGAATTATGCATTTATTCGCGTCTGTACTCAACGAGGAGCTTCTGGATGGAAAAGCACTACCGTCATTCACTGTTGACCAAGGTCCTGACGCCGGCTGTAGCCGGCCTCGCGCTGCTGTCCCTGGCCGCCTGCGGGGCCTCAAGCACACCCGCCGCCGCGGGGGACGCCGCGGGCGGTTCGGAGGGCAAGTCGTCCATCAAGGTGGTGGTGGCGCCTATCCAGTTTGAAACCGCCTACATTGCCAAGGAGAAGGGCTTCTTCGACGAAGCCGGCCTGACCGTGGAAATTGTTCCCGGCGCCGATCCCTCGGCGAACCTGGCCCAGACCGTGAGCGGCCAGGCGGACATCACCACGGCCTCCTGGGGCGTAATGACCACCGCCACTGCCAAGGGCATGCCGGTTAAGGTGATCTCCGGCAACGGCGTGGTTGATCCCACCGTGGATAACTCGGGAATCCTGATCCCCAAAAACAGCAGCATCAGCAAGGTCGCTGACCTGAAGGGCAAGAACGTAGCCGTGGTCGGCGTCAACACCGGCGGCGACATCCCCATGCTTCAGGCGGCCATCGCAGCGGGAATCGACCCCAAGTCGATCACGGAGATTGCAGTTCCCTACGCCGGCATGCAGGCCGCCCTGGAGCAGGGAACGGTTGATGCGGCGTTCGCGGCGGACACCTTTTACCACCAGCTCGTGGATGCCGGCTTCAAGAGCATCGCCAGCCCGGTGCGCGAATTCCAGGGCAATATGCCGGTCACTGTCTGGGCCGCCACCGACGCCTGGCTCAAGAGCAACCCCGGAACTGCGAAGAAGTTCAATGACGCAATGACCAAGGCCGCCACGTTCTACTCGGACCCGGCCAACGTCAAGGCAGTTGTGGACATCACGGCACGGATCAAGCAGGTGGACCCCTCCAAGGTCAATCCCAAGTCGTACGTCCCGGTGAACACTTCCATCAACCTGTCCACAGGGCAGGGCGGCATCGACGCCATGAAGGATCTTGGATTCGTCACCAAGCCGTTGACAGCCGAGGCCATGCTCTGGGCTGACGCCCCGCGCTTCGCCAAGTAGGGCTGCCGGGCATCAGGAATACAACGGAGAAAACGATATGAAGACAAGCACAAAGGCGCTGGACTGGGGTTTGACCACCCAACGGCTGTTGGCGGTGGCTGCACTCCTGGCCGCCTGGCAGGTGATCATCTGGAGCGGCGCGCTGCCTTCCATGACCCCCGGGGTGGGCGCCTTGGCGTCCTCCATCGGCGCGGCGCTGACCTCTGCAACATTTTGGTCGGCGCTGGCGCAGACCATGACGGCAGCCGTCAGCGGCTGGCTGATCGCAGTGGCGGCTGGGACGGTCCTCGGCCTTCTGATTGGATCCATCCGCGCGTTGGATCGCTCGACGTCAATCCTGATCGACTTCGGGCGTTCCTTCCCGGTGCTGGCCTTGATGCCGGTGGTCATTATGCTCCTGGGTGCCACCGCACAAATGGAAACCGTTGTTGTTGCCCTGTCCTGCCTGTGGCCCGTGCTGGTGCAGACAATCTACGGCGCGCGGCGGATGGACCCGGCAGTCGTGGATACGGTGCGGACCTTCCAGATCCCCGCGCTCCTGCGGTTTCGCCGGATCCTGCTCCCCAGCGCCACCCCCTTCATTGCCACCGGAATTCGGATTTCGGCCTCCATCGCCATCCTCGTCGCCGTGGGCGTCGAAGTGCTCAGCCAGACGCCAGGTATCGGCCGGCAGATCACCCTGGCCCAGCAGGCACAGCGGTGGGATTCGGCGTTCGCATACCTCTTCTTCGCCGGGCTGGTGGGCTGGGGCATCGCCAGCCTGCTCAACTACGCCGAGGGTCGGATCCTCACATGGAACAGGCAGACCAATGACTGAGACAGCCTTTCGTACGGCACCGAAGCTGGAAACCACCTCCCGGGCAAGGCCGCAGCGGGCGCAACGCCTTCTTAGCCGCCCCGCCCAGGTTGTGCTCAACGTACTCCAGCGAACCTGGCTGATCCTCGTGGTGTTCGGCGTATGGTGGTTCGCAACCGCCAACAGCACCAACGTGTTCATCCCCTCGCTCGAGTCGATACTGGTCAGCCTGGGCCGGGACCTCTCCAACGGTGTGATCGCCTCGGGAGCGGCCTACAGTCTCGGAAATCTGGCTGCCGGCCTCCTGATCGCCGTGACCGTGGGGATTATCGGGGGACTGATCCTCGGCGAGACAAAACGGCTGCGGGAAATTGTGGATCCGGTCATTCACTTCTTCCGGTCCGTACCGCAGGCGGCGCTGGTTCCGCTGATCATCGGCGCCTTCGGAATCGGACAGGGACCCAAGATCTACACCATTGCCTTTGCCTGCATGTGGCCGGTACTGCTGAACACCATCGACGGCGTCCTGGGGGTGGAACCGACCATCCGCAAGTTCTCCAAGGTCTACCGGATTCCCCGGGGGCTCCATTTCCGCAGGGTGGTCCTACCGGCCGCACTGCCGCAGATCGTGGCCGGCGTGCGGGTGGCGCTTCCGATCGGAATCACAGTCATGGTGGTGAGTGAACTTTTCGCCGCCAACAAGGGACTGGGTTTCTACATCCTCAATTCCTCCGCCACCTTTATGGTGCCGGAGACGTGGGCAGGCGCCCTGCTCGTCGGCGTCATCGGCTACATCCTCTCCCTCCTGTTTGTTGTCCTTGAACGCAGGATCCTGAGCTGGTACTTCAAGTCAGGAGCAAAATGACCACCCCGATCCAACAGAAAGATGAAGGAGCTCCCATGGCCATTCAGGCAGCGCCCGAGGAAGTGGAGGTGGCAACGAAGCCGCTGCTCCAGGTCCAAGGGCTGACCATGAGTTACGGTGTCGGTGCCTCGGAGAACAAGATCCTGAGCAATCTGAACCTCGAGGTAAACGACGGTGAATTCGTCTCTATCGTCGGTCCGTCCGGCGTCGGTAAGACCACGCTGTTACGGTGCCTCTCCGGCCTTATCCAGCCCCGGAGCGGCACCGTTAGTGTCGGGGGTGACGTCATCAACGGCCCCCACCGGGACCTGGCCGTGGTTTTCCAGGATTACAGCCGCTCGCTTATGCCGTGGATGACCACGCTGGAAAACGTGGCCTTCCCCCTGCAGGGCCGGGGTGTAGGGAAAAAAGAGCGGAATGAAGCCGCCGAGAAGAATCTTGCGGCCGTGGGCCTGGCTGGACAGGGCCACAAGTATCCGTGGGAAATGTCCGGCGGGATGCAGCAGCGGGTGGCCATTGCCCGTGCGCTGGCCTACAACGCCAAGGTGCTGCTGATGGACGAACCGTTCGCTTCGGTGGATGCGCAGACCAGGTTCGACCTCGAGGACCTCGTCATCGACCTCCAATCGACCCTTGGCGTCACCATCATCCTGGTCACTCACGACATCGATGAGGCGCTGTACTTGGCGGACAAGGTCATTGTTCTGGCGGAGAAGCCCGCCACTGTAGTGGACGTGATCGAGACCGGCTTCGGCGACCACCGTGACCAGGTGGAAACCAAGGCGGAGCCCCGCTTTGTGGAGGCGCGCGCCCGCATCCTGCACCGCTTGCGGGACCACTAGTCCTGGTGCGTCCCAGCTGATAAGGCAAAGCCAAGAAAGCCCCCGGGTACCCCTGCTGGGATCCCGGGGGGGCATTCCTCGTATTCCGGTGAAGGAGGCAGGTGCCTACGCCTTGGCCTTCTCGCGGCCGCTTTCGGCTGCTTCCTTCTCGATCCCGGACTTCAGGATGGCGTGGAGCGTGGTCTCATAATGGGTCCGTAGCAGCCGCGAGGCGACTTCGGGGTTGCGGTCCAATGCGGCGGCCAGGATGTCCCGGTGTTCCTGGGCAATGTCGCGGTCCATGAAGCGTGTGGCACGGCCTGCCCAGCGGCCGTACAGCTGGGACAAGTCGGACAGGGTGGACGCGAGATCGATCAGCACCGGGACCCCGCAGGCCTCGAGTAACTTGGCATGGAACGCCTGGTGGGCGCGGTCCCACGCCTCCGTCAACTCGCCCTGATCGCTCGCCTCGCGGTAAGGGGTCCGCTCCAGCGTGTGGTGGGCCGCGATGAGCTCGGATTCCCAGGCCAGGTCCCCGCGCTGGATTGCCAGTCCCACGCCAAACTCCTCCGAGACGCAGCGCAGCTCCGTGATGTCTTTGATCTCGGCCAGCGAAAGCGTTGGCACGAAGAACCCGCGGTTCGGTTTGAGCACCACCAGGCGGTCCCCGACCAGCCGTGTCAATGCCTCGCGGATCACCGTACTGCTGGTCTTGTAGTGCTTGGTGAGCGACACCAGTTGCAGCTTGTCTCCTGCGGCCCAGCGGCCGGCCAGAATGTCATCCCGGAGCGAGTCCCGGATCTGCGTGCTGAGGGTCTCAGACTCGATACTTTTCGACATGTGCATTATTGTACCGGCTAGCAAATAATGTTTTCTTTATTGACTTATGCAAATTCTTTCCTAAGCTTGTATCAGCCGTACGGAGCGACCTGAATCACAACAGATCCCGTCATTACCTAGGAGAACCGCAGTGACCAACTCCACCACCGAAGCAGTCCAGACCCGCGAGGAGCCCATCGTCGACGACCTCTACTGGCGGGACCGGTACGAGCCCATCACGGAAGACGACGAGTTCCTGCGCAGGATTGTGGATTCCTCGGACCTTCCGGCGCTGATGGTGGCCCTGGCTGCAGTAACCGGAGACTTTTCCATCCTGCGTGAGGACTTGCGTCCGCCGCAGCCGCCCGCAGAAATCGTGGGTATGCCGCATGGTGGCATGACGCCGGACCAGCAGGGCAGGGCGCGCGCGCTTGCCTTCGACGCACTCAAGCGGGTGCGCGAGGATCACCTGACCAGTGTCGGAACGCTGACCGAGGCCCAGGCCGATGACATCCTCACCTGGATCACCAACGCGGCCAACCCCGAATACCACCCCATGCTGATGCACGACATGGCCCTCGTTGAAGGCAAGAGCGGCAAGCCGACGTGGGACTTCAAGGACATCGCCCTGGGCCGGGAGTTCAGCGTGGCCGTCATCGGGTCCGGGGTTTCCGGCATGGCGGCCGCCTACCGGCTGAAACAGGCCGGCATTCCCTACACCGTGTTCGAAAAAGGCCACACCGTCGGCGGCACCTGGTGGAAGAACACTTACCCCGGCGTGCGCCTCGACACCCCCAACTACGCCTACAGCTTCTCCTTCGCCCAGCGTGACGACTGGCCCCAGCAGTTCTCGCAGGGGTCGGAGATTTTTGAATACACCCGGCAGGTGGCCGAACGCGGCGGCATCCTGGGCGAGGTCGAATTCAACACCGAGGTGACCTCCGCCAGCTACGACGAGGCGTCGGGGCTGTGGAACGTGGACATCATCGATGCCTCCGGACGGCCGGTCAGCCGCCGGTTCAACGCCGTCCTCTCCGCCGTAGGCCAGCTGGACCGGCCCAAGTACCCGGACGTTCCGGGACGCCTGGACTTCGCCGGGATCCAGATGCACTCCGCCGAATGGGACAACAGCGTTGATGTGACCGGAAAGCGCGTGGCCGTCATCGGCACCGGCGCCAGCGCCTACCAGATCGTCCCCGCGATCGTCGACCAGGTCTCTTCACTGACCGTCTTCCAGCGCAGCTCTCCCTGGATGCTGCCCACACAGGGCTACTATGCGGACATGCCGGACTCAGTCCAGTGGCTGGTCCGCAAGCTCCCGCACTACGGGCAGTGGCTGCGGTTCTGGCAGCACTGGCTCGGCGTCGAGGGCCGGCAGCACACCACCGTGGCGGAACCGGGCTGGGACCAGCCCGGAAGTGTGTCCGCCGTCAACGCGCAGTGGCGCCAGGGGCTCACCGACATCCTGGCCAAGCAGTACCAGGACCGCCCGGACCTGCTCGCCAAGGTCACCCCGGACTACATCGTGGGCGGCAAGCGCATGCTCAGGGACAACGGCGTCTGGGCCGAGTCGCTGAAGAAGCCCCAGTCCATGCTGGTCACTGAGGGCATCGAACGCATGACCGCCGAGGGCATCGTCACGAAGGACGGCGTGCTCCATGAGGTGGACATCATCGTCTACGCCACTGGCTTCCAGGCCTCGGAGTTCCTCGAACCCTTGAAAATCACCGGCCTCCACGGCACCGACCTGCACGAGTACTGGGGCGGAGATGCCAAGGCATTCGCCGGACTCACCGTTCCGAACTTTCCCAACCTGTTCATCATCACCGGCCCCAACACTGGCCATGTGGTCAATGGAAGCCTCTACTCGATGATCGAATACGGCGTCGAGTACATCCTTGAGTCGCTCCGCATCATCATCGAAAACGACCTTAAGGCCCTGGACCTGAAGCAGGAAGTCCTCGACGAATTCGTCGCCGGACTGGACGCCGCCAATGCCACCAAAGCATGGGGGCACCCCACTGTGCACACCTGGTACAAAAACAAATTCGGCCGAGTGTCGCAGATCTGGCCGCACCCGGTGTTGGACTTCTGGAAGATTACCCGCACCGTGAACCTCGACGACTACAACCACCTGGCATGAGTACCGCCGCAACAGAACCGCGGGCGGGCATCCGGTCCGGGGAGGCTATATATCTCAGGGAAACGCACGACGGCGTCGTCAGCGTCCGCGGCGTCCGTTACGGTGAGTGGTTGGATCCTACGGACCCTTTCTCAGCACTCGGTGATCCTTCACCGGAGCGTCCGCAGGCCGCCGCGACCGTCTTCCCGCAAAGTCCCGGATCATTGGATTGGCTGCTCGGCCCCGGCCTGTCCCGGATGCCCCAGGACGAGGATTCCTTCCTGCTCGACATTTGGGCGCCGGAGGACGCTCGGGATCTCCCGGTGCTGGTCTTCCTGCCCGGGGGAGCCTTCATCAGCGGCGCCGGGAACGTGCGCTGGTACGACGGCGCCCGGCTCGCCCGGGAGGGTGGCGTTGTGGTGGTCACCGTGAACTACCGCCTGGGCGCGTTTGGACTGCTCGACGGCGTTGGCCGGAGCAACGGCACTGCGGAACCCCGTGCGTGCAACCTGGCCGCCGGGGACATCCTGCAGGCATTGTCCTGGATTCACCGGAACATCACCGCGTTCGGCGGCAATCCAGGGGCTACCACCTTGGCCGGCCACTCTGCCGGGGCCTGGTACGCGTACGTGCTGAGCTTTGCCGAGCCGGCGCGCGGACTGTTCAACCGGACCGCCCTGTTCAGCCTGCCCTGGCAGCCACCCTTGAACGAGACCGAGTTCGCCGAGCGGTCCAGGCTGTTTGGCGCTGCCCTGGGCGATGGCAGCGATGACCGGCACAGCACCCCGGAGATCCTGGCCGCCCAGGCCGAGGTGTCCAGGGCCTTTGCCGGCAGGGGACTGGGCTTGATGCCCGCAGCGGATGGGGAGCTGGTACCTTCATGGGCCATGGACTTTGAAGCTGCTGTGGATGCCATGCATGTGGACGCACTGCTGTTGAGCAGCACGGACGATGAAGCTGCCGCGTTCCTGCACGCCCTTCCGGTCCAGGCGGTCGGACCGGATCAGCTAGCCGGCTTTGTCGGAGCACACTTCGGAGCCGCCGATGAGGCCTTGTCCTTCATTGAGGAACGGCATCCCGGAGCGACAGACCACGCGAAGCTGGTGGAGGCCATGAGCCTGCATCAGTTCAGGCTGGCCGCCACGGAACTTGCAGGGCGGGCGGACCAGGCCGGCATCCCGGCCACGCTGCTGCGGTTCTCCGTGCGCAGCAGGCTGGGGGGCGCCGGCAGCGCGCACTGCTTCGAACTGCCCTTCCTGTTCGGGAACCGCCCGGACTGGGATGATGCACCGATGATGCAGGGGTTCCCTGCCGAGGTCTTCGACGACGTGTCGGACCGGCTCCGGCCGCTTCTGCTCGGCTTTGTTGCGGACGGGGTGCCGCGGACGACCGAAGGCCGGCCCGTGCCCCGCTTCGATCCGCAGAGCCCGGCACTGTATGTGGTGGGCGAATCCGGAAGTGGCACCGCCGTCGTCGAGCCTGAACTGCGTCCGCGACGCTAGGTCCGCCGCCACCGCGGGACACGATTTGAACGAAAAAAACCAGTGGAGCCGTCCAAGGGCCGGCTCCACTGGCGTTTAACGGACTTTGACCGACCTTAGAAGCTGGTGATCACCGAGCGGGCCACCGACCCGCCGCGCAGCAGGTCATAGCCTTCATTGATCTGGTCCAACGAGATGTGCCGGGAGACCAGCTCATCCAGCTTGAAGCGGCCCTGCAGGTACAGCTCCGCGTACATCGGGATGTCGATCTTCAGGTTGGTGGAACCCATGGCCACGCCCCGGATCCCCTTCTGCTTACCCATCAGGTCGCCGAACGGGGTCACCTCCAGACGGGTCTGCGGTTTTTGGACACCGATCAGGAACGCTGTGCCGCCAATCTCCAGCATGGCGACGGCGTCCATTGCGGTCTGCTTCAGGCCGATCACCTCGAAGGAACAGGTGACGCCACCGCCGGTGAGGTCCTTGACTGCCTGCACGGAATTCCCGTCCGCGGCGTTGACGATGTCTGTTGCGCCGAACACTTTGGCGAGGTCAAGCTTGTCCGGCTGAAGATCGATGGCGACGATTCTGCGCGCCCCGGCCAGGGCGGCGCCCTGGATGACGTTGAGTCCCACTCCACCGCAACCGATGACGGCAACAGTGTCTCCCGGGCGGATGCGTGCCGAGTTGATGGCTGCCCCGGCTCCTGTCACTACACCGCAGCCCAGGAGTGCGGCACGGTCAAAGGGGATGTCCTTGCTGACGGAGACCACCGTGTTCTCGTGGACGAGTACCTGCTCGGCGAAACCACCGACACCGATGAACTGAGTCAGTGCCTCGCCGTTGCGGCTCAGCCGCGGGCGCTGGCCCGCTATCCGTTGGGTTTCCTGCGGGTGGCGGCACTGGTAGGGGCGGCCGGTCAGGCATCCGCGGCAGTGGCCGCAGCTGTGGATCGGCGATGACACCACATGATCGCCCACGCGGAACTCCGTCACGTCCGGGCCCACTTCGGCCACCACACCGGCGACCTCGTGGCCCAGCACGGCGGGCATGGGGAAGCCCACGTTGGTTTCAGCCACGTGCATGTCGCTGTGGCACAGGCCGCTGGCGCGCACGTCGATGAGCACCTCACGGCCGATCGGATCGGCGATGCCGATGTCCTGGACCTGGAACGGCTGACCCACACCGTCGAGTACTGCTGCTTTCATTCCTGGTGGTTCCCTCGCTGGGTGAGGCGGACTTGCCGGCATGGACGTGACGCGGCCCACAAATGTAAATATAGTGGTACGGGAAGTGCAAAATCTATAAATTATCGATTATTTGCGGCGCGGCCCCTCACGCTCACCCGCCAGACAAGGGAGTCCCAGGATGAAAGCTGCAGTCATCAACGAAATCAATGGCCGTTTCAATGTGGAAGAGATCAGTATTGGTGAACCGGTGGGCCGCGAGGTCTTGGTGGAAGTCAAGGCTGCCGGGCTGTGCCACTCGGATCTGCTGGTTGCCTCGATAGACCGCGGGCGCCCGCTGCCCATGGTTGTCGGGCATGAAATGGCCGGTGTCGTGGCCGCCGTCGGACCTGATGTCCGGGACCTTGCTGTCGGGGACCATGTGGTCGGCTCCGAAGTGAAGTTCTGCGGGCACTGCGAGGAATGCCTGGCCGGCCACAGCTACCGTTGCGTCAGCCCTGGCGAAGTGTCCCGGCCGCGCGCCGCCGGGTCCAAGCTGAGCCGAAGCAGCGGTGATGTGCACGCCTTCGGGGTCGCGGCCTTTGCCGAGTACACCATCTGCCACGCCAATTCTCTGGTGCGGATCCCGAAGGGGCTCCCCTTCCCGCAGGCGGCCGTGCTCAGCTGCGCGGCCATCACTGGCGTGGGGGCGGCGCTCAACACGGCCAAGGTCCAGCCCGGCGACACTGTTGCCGTGATCGGGTTGGGCGGCATCGGCCTTAATATTCTGTCCGGGGCCCGGATTGCCGGGGCCACCACGATCATCGGCATCGACGTGCATCCAGCCAAGCTGGAACTGGCGGCCCGCTTCGGCGCCACCCATGTGGTGAACTCCGCCGAGGATGACGCGGTGATCAGGGTTCGGGAGATCAGCGGGCGCGGTGTGCATCACTCCTTCGAGGCCATCGGGCTCGGGATGACCCAAACCCAGGCCATCGAGATGACCAGGGTTGGCGGCGGCGCCTACTTCATCGGCATACCCCAGGGCGCGCCCCTGGAGGTGGATGTACTGCGCTCCCTCATTGCGTCGCAGCGCCGCATCCAAGGTGTCTACATGGGGTCGAGCAACATCCGCCGGGACATCCCTATGTACGCCGAGCTCTACTTGCAGGGCAGGTTGAACCTGGACGACCTGGTGGCGCAGGAAATCCCGCTCGAGGGCATCAACGACGCCTACCGGCTGCAGGAGTCGGGCGCGATCGCCCGCAGCGTCATCACGTCGTTCTGATGGTAGGGGCGGACGGTGGTCATCATAGCCATTGCCAACCTCTGCATTTTTATATAAAATCTTTCAAAGAATGCATTTTCATCTCACAATGTTGTGAGAGTTTCCCGGGGGCACCAGGACCGGTGCCCGCCAAGAAGGAGTTCAAAGTGACTGCACGCACCGGAGCAGAGTACAAGCAGGGCCTCGATGATGGCCGCGAAGTCTGGCTGGGCTCGGAAAGGATCTCCGTTCTCGAGCACCCTGCCTTCAAGGGGTCGGTCGAAGGTATGGCGGGCTACTTCGACTACCAGCACAAGTACGCGGCGGACTGCCTGACCACCCACCCGGAGACGGGCGAGTCCATGAACGTCAGCCTCTCGCTGCCGCGCAATGCCGAGGACATTGCCCGGCGTCACCGCGCCTTCGACCGGCTGGCCCGCTACTCCAACGGCATGCTGGGCCGCACGCCGGACTACGTCAACGTGGTCCTGGCCGGCCATGTCTCCCGTCAGGACATTTTCGACCGCTCCGGAGATCCCGTGTACCACCAGCGACTGGCGGCTTACCACCGGGAAGTGGTCGAAAAGGACCTCGCGTTGACCCACACCATCGTGCACGCCGCAATCGACAAGAGCGTCGGCGAGTTGCAGGGCATGAACGAGGAACTCACCCTCCGGGTGGTCGAGCGGACCGAGCAGGGCCTGATCGTCAAGGGCGCCAAGATGCTGGCCACCCTCGGCCCCATCGCGGACGAGCTCTACGTCTACCCCGCGGTGCCCATCCAGAAGGGCTTCGAAGAATACGCCATATCCTTCGCCATTCCGGTGTCCACTCCCGGCGTCGTGGCCGTCTGCCGGGACCACTACGGTGTGGACGCCGACGTTGCGGACAAACCGTTTTCAGCGCGCTTTGACGAGCAGGACGCGGTCATTATTTTCGACGACGTGCTGGTGCCGTGGGACCGAGTGTTCATCGACGGCAACCTGGACGTCTACAACGCCATCAACGCCGGCACTGCCTCCGGCAACACCCAGCAGCAGACTGCCATCCGCGCGGCCGTGAAGCTGGAGTTCGCCTACGATCTCTGCACGCAGATCGCCAAGGTGACCGGCACTGAGAACAAGCCCGACGTCGGTGCGATGCTCGGCGAGATCTACACCTACCTGCGCCTCACCCGGGCTGCCATCCACTCCGCGGAAATGCGGGCCTCGGACTGGGGTGACGGGGCGTTTTTCTGCCACGACGACATCAGCGCACTGCGCGCCATCATGCCCGGCTGGATGATCCGCATCAACGAAATCATCAAGTCCATGGGCTCGCACAACCTGTTGGCCACCCCCACGGGCGGCGCCTTCAACGATCCGCGACTGGGCCCGTTGCTGAAGAAGTACCTGCCCGGCGCCAACGGCATCAGCGCCCAGGAACGCGCCCGCATTATGCGCACCGCCTGGGACTTTGCGGGCTCGGCATTGGGCAGCCGGATCGAGCTTTACGAACGCTTCTACCTCGGCAGCATCGGCCGCGCCCGCGCCCTGGACCACCGCAAAGCCCAGGCCGCCGGGGAGACCGGCGCCTACAAAGCGATGTTCGAGGAAATCGACGGGCCGCGCGTCGCGGCGCGGGCCGCTGCGTCCAACGGTGCAGCACAGCCGGACGGCGGATCTGCCACCTCCGCCAAAGACCGTGTCGCTGTTGAGGCAAGGGTTTAGTTCTGCCATGACGGCGCAGACAGCGGAGGCCGCCGCCCTCGAAGCCAGTGTGGAAAATATGACAGGCACCGTCTCCCGGCATGTCGCGGATACCGGCTTCGAGGCCTTCGACGCCGGCACGGTAGACCGCGCCAAAACCCGGATCATCGACTCGCTGGGCAACATCGCCGCAGGCCACCGCGCCCAGGGCAACCGCTCCGTCCTGGACCTTGCCCGCCGGTGGGGTGGTGCCCAGGAAGCGAGCGTGCTGGTCCACGGTGTCCGCCTGCCGGCCCACAACGCAGCCATGGTCAATGCGGTGATGATGCGGTCCTACGACTTCGAGCCGATCGGCGCGGAATATGAGGACCACACGCAGTCCGCCGCCCATATCAGCGGGACCACCGTTCCGGTGGCGCTCGCCGTCGCGGAGCAGCAGCGGTCTTCTGGCCGGGACCTGCTGACGGCACTGATTGTGGGGGACGACCTCACCTCGCGCCTGGCCGCGGCGTCCGGCTTCGACGTCTATAGCGGCCAGGACAATACGGGCACCGTCAACGGCCTCGGCGGCACCGCCGTGGCCGCCAAACTGATGGGGCTGGACGCTGGCCAGGTCCGGAATGCGCTGGGAATCGCAGTGAACCAGTTGTCCGGAACCGTGGCTAACATCTTCGATCAAACCCTCGCGTTCAAGCTGCCCATCGCCTTCGCCGCCCGCAACTCCGTTGTATCGGCGGAGCTGGCGTCCGCCGGGTTCACGGGTCCGGAGGATGCCATCTCGGGCCGCCACGGATTCCTGGACATGTACTGCTCCTCACCGGCGCCGGAGAAAGTGACCCGCCGGCTCGGCCAGGCCTTCTATGCAGACTGTGTCATCAAGCCGTGGGCTTCCTGCCGGGCCAGCCACCCCTCACTGGATGCTTGCGTGCGGCTGGCCACGGAGAACAGGCTGAACGAGGACGAGATCGAGGAGATCCTCATCCACGTGACACCGCGGACTCTGAAAGGTTTCGTGGGCCAGCCGTTCGTCATCGGGGAATGTCCGGAGGTGTCGGGCGCGTTCAGCATCCGGTTCACGGCCGCCACCGCCCTGATGTATAGGACGGTGCGGCCGGAACACCTTACGTTGGAGCACATGCAGGATCCGCGGCTGCAGCGGCTGCTGGACAAGATCCGGCTCGTTGATTCGCTACCGCCGACGGAATCGCTCACCGCGGAAGTGGAGCTGCGGCTCCGGGACGGTTCCGTGCTCAGGACCCGGACGGATGTGCCCAGGGGGGACATCTACGCCAGCCCCATGAGCGAGGCGGAGATCCTGGACAAGTACTTCGCCAACGCCGAGTTCGGCGGCAGGACCTCACGCAGGAACGCCGAGGAAGCGGTCCGGCTCATCCAGCGCTTAGAGGAGCTGGACAGCCTGACGCCCCTCATCAAACTCTTCACACCCAACCTTCAGCACTAAATCCCAGGAGGATGAAATGAACACAGAACAGGTTGTATCCACCGCGGAGATCACCGTCGATCCCGCTGCTTTCCGCCACGTCGTGGGCCACTTCGCCAGCGGCGTCACCGTGATCACTACGGTTGTTGACGGCGAACTCTACGGCACCACCGCATCTGCCGTGTCCTCGCTGTCCATGGAGCCGCCCATGATGCTCGCCTGCCTCAACCGCTCCAGCTCCACGCACGACGCCGTGCTGAAGGCCGGAGTGTTCGGCATCAACATCCTGGCCGAGGACCAGAGCGATCTTGCCATGAAGTTCGGCCGCAAGGGCGGAGACAAGTTCGACGGCGTCTCGGTCACCCTGTCCGCGGAGGGTGTTCCCATGCTGGACGGCGCGCTCGCCACCATCGTCTGCCGGGTCGCGGAAACGCCCACCGGCGGCACGCACACCGTGTTCCTCGGCGAGGTCACGGACGCCAAGGCCACTGCGGGGGAGCCATTGGCGTACTTCCGCGGCGCCTTCGGCCGGCTGGAACGGGTCAAGGAGCTCGCGGCCTACGACGCCGTGCGCGACTGGGTCCTGGGCCGCCGCACCCCGCTGAACCAGGCGCTGGATCCGGTGGAGATCGCGGCCCAGGCCAAGTCCGATCCCCAAAACGTCCACAATGCCCTCGTGAAGTTGACGGCCGAGTCACTGGTCACCCGGGGGGACCGGGGCGAATTCCTGCCGGCGCCCATCACCCGCCAGCTCACGGACAGTGTCTACGACGGCCGCCTCACCATTGAACTGGGCGTCCTGGCCAGCCATTTCGACAAGTTCTCGGACGAGGACATCGCGGAACTCAGTCACCTCACCGATGAGCTGGCACTGCTGCGCCAGGGCGGCAAGGAGGCGCTTGACACGTTCCTCAAAACCAACGCGAAGTACCACAACCGCCTGGTGAGCGTGGCGGGCTCGGCCCAGCTCACGGACGCTTTCCGACGCCTGGGAATCGGTACGGTGTGGCGCGAGGCCCTCAACAGCGAAGAGTGGGCCCGGAAGATGGACCACAGCCACATCGTGGAGCTCACGGCGGCGCTGAAGGACCATGACTACGCACGGGCAGCGGAAGCCCTGCGCCTGCACACAGAATTTGGCAAGGAACTCGCCAGCGACGTCATCGCCCGTCATGGAGGAATGGTGTAACCGGTTCGCGCCTGACATGAAGGCCCCAGTCCGGAGACATCCGGACTGGGGCCTTCTTCTGTCGCCGGAAAAAATCGGTTTGAGTCTCCAGTGAACGTACGGCCTTCAGGGAGATAAGCAAAAGGAGCATGGCAGCCGGTGTGGCCGCCATGCTCCTCCCTCTTCGGGAATTTTGGTTTAGTGCCGGGGAACCTGGACACCTGCACGGGCAGAAAGATCCGGTACATAGCGTTCCAGCGACTTCAGCACGGCCTCCACGCGGCCCGGCATTGCTGCTGCGGCCACGTAACGGTCCGGCCTTACCGCCAGGGTGATGCCCGAGCCCATCAGGGCGGTGAATGCCCCTGTGGCATCGTTGACCCGCACGGGCGCGTCCGAACCGGCTCCCAGCTGCTGTATCTCCATTCTGGAATTCCCCGCTTCGGCCGGGAAACTCAGCAGCGCCCAACCGGTGCCCAACACAGTGTCCAACGGCACGTTGCCGGTGGGCCCGGCATCGCCGGGGTTCACCTGCGGCTGGGACAGAGACCGGCCAATGAGGGCTGCTGCGGCTTTGGGTACGTCCGGTCCGGCAAGTACTACGCAGCCATCGGTAAAGTGCGGCTGTTTGAGGAACTTCATCCCCGCAAGCCACCCCTTGGCTGCCGGCACTACGCCCAGGGCGTTGATGGCGGCATCGCGGAGTGCGGTGAGCGCCGGATTGGTATTCATCACCACTTTGCCGATCCGGTGGGAGAGGCGGACCATGTCCACGGCGTGCGGGCGGCGTTCTGTCTGGTACGTGTCCACCAGGGATTTGGTTCCCGCGCCCTTTACGTGCGCCGCCACTTTCCACGCCAGGTTGGCGGCGTCGCGGATTCCGGCGTTCAAGGCCTGGCCTGCAAACGGCGGCATCATGTGCGCTGCATCGCCAGCAAGGAGCACATGACCCACACGGTAGCTCAGGGCAACCCGCTGGTGAGCCACATAGACTGCGGCCCGGCGGATGTCTTGGGGGACAATGCGCTGGAACGGCTGGATGAGCCTGATGATGCTCTCCGGTGCTGTGACCTGCGCGGCATCCTCGCCGGGCAAGAGCATGAACTCGTACCGGCGCCGGCCTTTAACGCCGGGGACCACCACAACGGGACGCTTCCCGTTGCAGTGGAATTCGGAGAAGTGCTCCGGTTCTCCCGGGCTGTTGACGATGTCCACCACGATCCACTTCTGCACCTGGGTTGAGCCTTCCATGGGCAGGCCCAGCTGGGAGCGGACAGGACTCCGGCCACCGTCGCAGGCCACCACCCATTTCGAGCGGACGGTGCGCCTGCCTCCGTCGTCGATCAATACGGTGTCCACATGTCCGGGAGCATCGGTGATCCGGAAGGCCTCTGTGTTGAAGCGGACATCGATGAGCGGACGGCTTTGTGCAGCGTCCAGCAGGAGTTTTTCCATGACCGGCTGGTCAAACTGGGATTTCCCCGGCTGGCCCAGACGGGGACTGGCGGGGTGGACCTCGGCGAGGAGCTGTTCCCTGCGGCCGAAATAGCGAGCCCCCGTGTCCATGAGCATTTCCGGCGCCAAATCGTCCATGACGCCGATCTGCTGCATGACACGCAGGGTTTCGTCGGTGACGCTGATGGCCCGGGGCTCGTCGCTGGTGCCGCCGTGGCGTTCCACCAGCATGACTTCCACGTCCTGGTCCGCCAGCAGGTTTGCCATAGCAAGGCCGATCGGCCCGGCGCCAATGACCAGCACATCTGTGTGCATGATGGCGTCCATGTCAGGCGACGAGCTCAACGGTGTTCCGCAGCGTGCCCAGGCCAGTGATCTCAACCTCCACCACGTCACCTTCGGACAGCAGGCCGGACGGCTGCATGAACAGGCCGACGCCGCCGGGCGTCCCGGTGACGATGACATCGCCGGGGGAGAGCCGGGTGAAGCCGGTGACGTACGCGATCAGCTGCGGGATCGTGAAGTAGAGGTCTGACACCGATGCCTTCTGGCGGGTCTCTCCGTTGACGCGGGTCTCGAGCGTGAGTTCGTTGACATCGCCCAGGTCCGCAGCCGGGACAAGGTACGGGCCGAAGCCGCCGGTGCCAGGGAAGTTCTTGCCGGGGATCCATTGGGACGCGGCGAGCTGCCAGTCCCTAACGCTGAGGTCGTTGTAGGCCGCGTACCCGGCGACGCAGCCAAATGCCTCGTCCTCGGAGACATGGAAGGCTTCCTTGCCGATGACGAGGGCCATTTCGCCCTCGTAGTCGAACTTAGTGGTGGTGGCCGGCATCTGTGCGGCCTGGAGGTGGCCCATCTGCGAGTCGGCGAAGCGGGTGAAGACCGTGGGCGCCTTTTGCTCCGTTTTGCCGGATTCTTCCTGGTGGCTGCGGTAGTTCACGCCGATGCAGATGATCTTGCCCGGGTCCGTGATCGCCGGAAGGAATTCAATGTCGGATTCCGCGTAGGTGGGGGCAGTGCGGAAGGATGCGGGCAGCTCGCCGAAAATGCCCTGCTCGACGGCGGAACGCAGTGTCCGTGCAAGGTTCAGGCCGGTGGGGCCGAGATCGAAGGCCTGGCCGTCGATGCTGACGCCCCAGGTGCTGGAACCGGTGGGTGTGAGAAAACTTGCGTATTTCATGAGGGTCCTTTCAGGGGCAACGCTGCCGTGCAGATCGCCTCCAGCCTAGGTCCCAAATCATGCATCCGTCAATCTAAAATGCATTATCCGCCTATTTGCGCATTATTATCCGGATGCCTTCAAAAGACCATGTTCCAAGACCGCTGTGCGCGACAACGTCTTGTAGCCTTCCCGCTCAAACAGCACCGTGATCACATCATCCTCAGAGCGCATCACCAGCCCGGGTCCCCACTTCTTGTGCGTCACCGGCGATTGGACCGGGAACGGAACATCCGCTGCCTTCGCTGCTGCGCCGCCGTCGTCCTTTCCAGCATGAGTCCGCGGCGTGCCAAGCTGCCGGGCTTCCTCGCAGGAATCACAGTTGCCGCACGGCTCCGGGAGGTCCTCGCCGAAATACCCCAGCAGGAACTGCCGCCGGCAACCGTCCGTTTCGGCATAGCCGCGCATCATCTGAAGGCGGGATTCGTCCACTCGTTGCCGCGCTTCGGCCAGCTCCACCGCGCGCTGGACCAGTGCGGACGGCTTGGCCCTGGAGCTGAGCCGGACGCCGCGCTTGCCTGAGCTCACCGCCCCGGCCTCCTGCAACTGGTTCAGCAGGCCTGTCAGGTGGCGCGGCTTGAAGCCGGTGAGCTCCGCCAGCGACGACGTATAGACGGGCCCGTCCGCTGAACGCAGGACCTTGAGCACGGCCAGCAGGGCCTCCGGGTCCGGGCGGTGGGTGCCGAAGAACTTTCGGAGACCCAGATCCTCGGCCCGGTAGTGGAGCACCGCCGACGCCGGCTGACCGTCCCGCCCGGCCCGGCCGACCTCCTGGTAGTAGGCGTCCAGCGATGCGGGAATGTCGGCGTGGATCACGAACCGGATGTTGGGCTTGTCGATGCCCATCCCGAATGCCGTGGTTGCCACCACCACATCCAGCTGGTCGTCCATGAAGAGTTCCAGGACGCGTTCGCGGTCGGCGGCCGAGCGGCCGGCGTGATAGGCCTCAGCGCGAAGCCGCCGGCCGGCGAGTTTGGCGGCGTACTTCTCCGTGTCCTTGCGGGTGGCCGCATAAAGGAGGCCGTGCTGGCGCGGGCCGGAGCCGTTTCCGTGAACGAAGCCAGCCACCTGCTCCACCACCGCCCGGCGCTTCTCCTTCGCCTCATGATGCCGGATCACGTCGAGCGTGATGTTGGGCCGGTCGAACCCGTGAACTATCACCAGCGGCTCCTTCATGCCCAGCCGGTCCGCAATCTCCTCCCGGACCGGAGGGGACGCCGTGGCGGTCAGCGCTGCCACGGGCGGGTTGCCCAGGCGCTCCCTGACGGTGCCCAGGGTGAGGTAATCGGGCCGGAAATCGTGTCCCCAGGAGGAGACGCAGTGAGCTTCATCCACCACAAAGAGAGCCGGGCGGACGGCGGCAATGCGCTCCACGGTTTTCTTCCTGGCCAGCTGCTCCGGCGCCAGGAACACAAACGACGCCGCTCCGGACTCCACCTTCTGCCAGGCGGCCTCCACTTCCGCGTCGCTGTGGGCCGAGTTGATGGCGACGGCGGCCCCCTCGCCCAGTGCCTCGTTAAGCCCGGCGATCTGGTCCTCCTGGAGGGCGATCAGGGGTGAAACCACGACGGCGGGGTGCCCCGTCTCCCGGTGCAGGTGAACGGCCGCGACCTGGTAGATCGCGGACTTGCCGTAGCCGGTGGGCATCACGGCGAGGACGTCACGCCCTTCCGCCAGGGCTGACATGCCGGCGAGCTGGCCCTCGCGCAGCGCCGGGAGGGCGAAAACGGAGGAGGCGAGGGCGCTCAGCGCAGGTTTCTCGGGCATTAAGGCAGCTCCGGGGGTGGTGGTCCTGCGGCCGCCTGCTTCAGCCGTGGTGAGCAGCCTACGCGAGGTGGCCTCCCGCCGTCGTCCGCTTGTTGGCAGACCGAGCCTGCACCGCGGGCGGTTTTCCTTGACTTCCTGGGCCCCCTGAACAAGTGTGGAAGAACCCGTACCATTCCGAATATTTCCGTGGTAACGGTGTCAGTGAGAAGGAGAGTGCAGCGTGGCGCGCAAAAATCCGAAGGTCGAAGAAGTCAACGAAGCTGATATCGAGGTCACCGGTCACCCCAAGACCTGGGCCGCCGGCGTGCCCGGTGTCTACCACTCCATGGAGCCGGCCATCACGCACATGGGCGCGGGCCGGGCCGGGAAAACCCTGCTGGCGATGAACCAGAAGGACGGCTTCGACTGCATGAGCTGCGCGTGGCCTGACCCGGACCACCGCAAGACCTTTGAGTTCTGCGAAAACGGTGCCAAGGCGGTGACGTGGGAGGCCACGCCCGTGCTGGTCGGCCCTGAATTCTGGACCGAACACCCGGTAAGCGAACTCCGGGAACGCTCCGAATATTGGCTCGGAATGCAGGGGCGCCTCACCACCCCCGTCCACAAGCCGGCGGGCGAGGACCACTACCGGCCGGTCAGCTGGGACCGGGCATTCACCATTCTCGCGGACAAGCTGAAGTCCCTGCCCAGCCCGGACCAGGCCACCTTCTACACCAGCGGCAGGACCTCCAACGAGGCCGCGTTCCTGTACCAGCTGTTCGTCCGCGCCTACGGCACCAACAACCTGCCGGACTGCTCCAACATGTGCCACGAGTCCTCGGGCTGGGCCATGGGCCAGACCATCGGCATCGGTAAAGCCACGGTCTCCTATGACGATTACGCCAAGGCGGACCTGATCATCATCATGGGCCAGAACCCGGGCACCAACCACCCGCGGATGCTGACCGCCCTGGAAGAGGCCAAGGAGGCCGGCGGCCAGATCGTGGCCATCAACCCGCTGCCGGAGGCCGGGCTGCGGCGCTACAAGAATCCGCAGAAGGTCAAGGGCATCGTCGGCCACGGAACCGAGATTGCGGACCAGTTCCTGCAGATCCGGCTCGGCGGGGACATGGCCCTCCTCCAGGCCGTCTCCAAACGCGTGCTCGACGCCGAAGCCAGGAATCCCGGCACGGTGCTGGACCACGCCTTCCTCGCCGAACACTGCCACGGGCTGGAGGAGCTGAAGGCGCACCTCGCCGAACTGGACGAGGCAGCCGTCCTGGAGGCCACCGGGCTGCGGACCGAGGAAATCGACGAACTGGCCGACCGCTACCTGAAGGCCGAGAAAGTGATCGTCACCTGGGCCATGGGGATTACCCAGCACAAGAAGGGCGTAGCCACCATCAAGGAGATCATCAATCTCCTGCTGCTGCGGGGCAACATCGGCAAGCCGGGCGCCGGCGCCTCACCCATCCGCGGGCACAGCAACGTGCAGGGAGACCGGACCATGGGCATCTGGGAGCAGATGCCGCCGTCGTTCCTGGAGGCCCTGGGCAAGGAATTCAGCTTTGACCCGCCGCGTGAACACGGCGCGGATTCCGTGGAAACCATCCGGCGGATGCGCGACGGCGGGATCAAGGTTTTCGTGGGAATGGGCGGCAACTTCGTGGGAGCCATTTCGGACACCCAGGCGGCCATCTCGGCAATGGAAAACACGGAAATGTCAGTCCAGATTTCCACCAAGCTCAACCGCTCGCACACTGTGACCGGGGCTGAAGCGCTGATCCTGCCCACCATGGGCCGCACCGAGATTGACCTGCAGGAATCCGGGCCGCAGTTTGTCTCCGTGGAGGACACGGTTTCCGCAGTCCACGCCTCGCACGGCGTGGTCCCGCCGGTGGCGCCCGGGCTGCTGTCCGAGATTGCCATCCTGAGCAGGCTCGCGCAGAAGGTGGTGGGTGACAGGGTCAACGCTGACTGGGCCGGGTTCGAGAAGAACTATGACCTTATCCGCGACCACATCTCCCGGGTGGTTCCGGGCTGTGAGGACTACAACGGAAAGATCCGGCACAAGGGCGGCTTTGTGCTGCCGAACGGCCCCCGGGACTCGCGCAAGTTCGACACCCCCACGGGGAAGGCGATGCTCACCGTCAACCAGCTCGAACACGTCGAACGGCCGGCGGGCACGCTGATCCTGCAAAGCATGCGTTCGCACGATCAGTTCAACACCACCATCTACGGAAACAACGACCGCTACCGAGGCATCAAGAAGGGCCGTGAAGTGGTGTTTGTCAGCCCCGAGGACCTGGCAGCCCTTGGCCTCAGCGACGGGCAGCACGTGGACATTCACGGCGTGTACCAGGACAACGTGGAACGTGTCCTGCGCAACTACCGGGTGGTTTCGTACCCCACCGCCGCGGGCTGTGCGGCCGCGTATTATCCGGAGGCCAACGTCCTGGTTCCGCTGGACAGTGTGGCTGAAGGCAGCCAGACACCGGTCTCCAAGGCCGTGATCGTCCGGCTGGAGCCGGCTAAGGCGCACGCTCCGGCGAACGTGGCCGCCGGCTGACAAAAGGGCGCTGCCTGAACGCCGCTGCCTGAACGCCGCTGCCTGAACGGCGCTGCCTGAACGGCACCCGCCGGCGCGCGCTGCCTGCTGCGCGCAGGCGGGTACCGCTGGCGGGTGCCGCGCGGGCTATTGGGCGCTGTGCGTCCAGCCTTTCGCGCCGGGCTCAGGGTGGGGATGCTCCTGCTGGAGGGCGTCCTCGCAGAGCCGGAACGCGACGTCGGCGGCTTTGGTGATGGACGCCGTCGAGGCTGCCTTGGAACCCGCGCTGCCGGTGCCGGCCTCGAGCGCTGCGGCGTAGCCCACCAGGAAGGCGGTAATCGGGGCTGCCGCGTGCGTCACGGAATCCGCGGATTTACGGGCAAGTTCCAGGACCAGTTCCTGGTCCAGCTTCAGGTCGAGTATTTGCAGTGCCTGGGTCAGTTTGTGGGTCCACTGATCCAGGATTTTGGCTTCGTCGGCGTCGTTCGGGGCCATGGTGTCTCCTTCGGGGCGGGGCGGATTAGTGGAACAGGCAGGACTTGGGGGCCCTCACGTGTCGATGGTGGACATGTTGGGATAGCGTTCACCTGCGGCAACCCCGGCGGGAGCCAGTTCGTCCAGGTGCTGCAGGTCGTCCGCGGTAAGCTCGACGTCCACTGCGCCCAGGTTCTCGGTGAGGCGTTCGCGCTTCTTGGTGCCGGGGATCGGCACAATGTGCGGGCCCTGAGCCAGGAGCCAGGCGAGGGCGAGCTGGGCCGGGGTGCATTTCTTCTGGTCGGCCATTTCCTTCACCCGGTCCACGAGTTCCAGGTTGGGGGCAAGGTTCTCGCCTTGGAACCGGGGCGAGTGCTGCCGGAAGTCATCGGGGGCAAAGTCGTCAGCCGAGCGGATCTGGCCCGTCAGGAAGCCGCGGCCCAGCGGACTGTAGGGCACAAAACCGATCCCCAGTTCTTCAAGCACCGGAAAAACCTTTGTTTCGGGTTCGCGTTCCCACAGGGAGTACTCGGTCTGCAGTGCGGTGATCGGATGCACGGCGTGGGCCCGGCGGATGGTTTCCGCGGACGCCTCGGACAGGCCCAGATGGCGGACCTTCCCTGCCTCCACCAGCCCGGCCATGGCCCCCACGGTGTCCTCGATGGGCACGGTTTTATCCACCCGGTGCTGGTAGTACAGATCGATGTGGTCAACCCCGAGCCGTCGGAGGCTGGCGTCGCAGGCGGCGCGGACATAGTCGGGATGGCCGTTGATGCCCACCCAGGATCCGTCCTCGCGGCGTTCGTTGCCGAACTTGGTGGCCAGGACAACGTCGGTGCGCCGCCCGGCGATGGCACGGCCCACCAGTTCTTCATTCGTGAAGGGGCCGTACATGTCCGCGGTGTCCAGCAAGCTGCCCCCGGCGTCGAGGAACGCGTGGATGGTTGCGATCGATTCCTGCTCGTCACCGGTCCCGTAGAACTCGCTCATGCCCATGCAGCCCAGGCCCAGGGCCGAAACGGTGAGTGGTCCAAGCGTGCGGTTTTCCATGCGGTTCTCCTTTGTGGCGGAACTGGCTCGACGGCCTGCCTTTTCCGCAGGCCGGATGGTGCACCGTACGTCACTATAGGCACGTTGTGTCAGGTGTCACAACAGGTTTGTGCAGGCGCGTTAGGGTGGGGGAAACCCCTAACGAAGGAGGATTCCCTTGGGCGCCATCACCATCGGCAACAATCCGGACCGCGAGCGGTTCGAGGTTTTGGATGCTGGAAAAGTGGTCGGGAAAGCTTGGTATAAGGCGTATGACGCCGATGGTCCGGCGGAGCGGATTTTCTATCACACGGTGATCAATGAAGGACGTGCGGGGCAGGGATTGGCAGGCAGGCTGGCCAAAGTAGCACTCGACGAGACGGTTGCCGCTGGCCTGCGGATTGTCCCGGTCTGCCCGTTTATCAAGAGCTACGTCAGCAAACACCCGGAATATGAGGCAAGCACCGTGGCCGTTACGCCCGCTCACCTGCAGTTCCTGGACAAAGCGCTGGCGGCGCGGGCCTGACCTTCGTCCCGGCTCCGGCGCGGCTGAAGATCGTGTCATCAAATCGCGCTTGCAACGGCCGGTAGAGCAGACTGTTTCCGTGAGCAACCAACCCCGGAGCAGGCTGGCCGTCGCCGGCCTTAGCCTGGGCACGGCACTGAACCCGCTGAATTCGTCCATGATCGCCGTGGCGCTGGTTGTGCTGCGCGCGGATTTTGGCCTCGACGTGGCCACGGTCACCTGGGTCATCACCTCGTTCTACCTCAGCTCCGCCGCCGGCCAGCCGCTGATGGGCAGGCTTGCGGACAGGTTCGGTCCACGCCGGATGTTTACGCTCGGCATGGCCCTGGTGGCCGTGACGTGCGCCCTGGCGCCCTTGTCGCCGAACTTCGCGCTGCTCTGTGTGGCCCGGGCGGTGATGGCATTGGGCACCGCCGCCGCCTACCCCAGTGCGGTGGTGATGGTGGGCGTCATGGTCCATCAAACCGGCGGTCCCCAGCAGGCCGGCCAAAGATCGTCCAGGCCCCTGGGGTACATCCAGATGGCCAATACGTCTGCAGCGGCTGTGGGCCCGGTCATTGGAGGCCTGCTGGTGGGCTTTGTCGGCTGGGAGGCGCTGTTCCTCATCAACGTTCCGCTGGCGTTGGCGGCCATGCTGATCGTCAGGCGGGCGGCCCCCGCGGATGCGGCGAGGGAGCGGGGAAGCTTTGCCGAGCTGGTGCGGGATTCGGATATCCCGGGCATTCTGGGGTTTGTCAGTTCCCTGCTGCTGGTGATGATGGCGCTGCTTGATGTGGCCCCGGGGTACAGGTGGCTGCTGCTGGGCGCCGGCACCGTGACGGCGGCGCTGTTTGCCTGGCGCGAACTGCGTTTCAGGCCGCCGTTCCTGGACCTGCGGCTCCTGGGCAGGAACCGGCCGCTGATGCTGGTGTACGTGGGCTTCGCCTTATTCAACAGCGTCTATTACTTCGCGTTTTTCGGGCTGCCCCAGCTGCTGCAGGAGTCCGGCGGCTACGAACCCGGCCTGGTGGGGCTGCTGATGCTGCCGCTCGCCGCCGCCTCCGTGGTGGCCACGCCGTGGGCAGTCCGGGCGATGGGAAAGTTCGGTGTGCGGCGGGTGCTGATTTCCGGCGTCGTGCTGCTCGCTGCGGTGGCCGCGCTGATGTGGCTCCTCACCCAGTCCCTGGCCATACCGCTGGTGCTGGCACTGACAGCCCTCATGGGCGTTCCCTTCGGAGCGGTGAGCATCGCCTCGAACCAGGGCATGTTCGTCTCCACCCGGCCGCAGGAACGCGGCGTCGCCGCCGGGATCTTCCAAACGTGCCGCTACCTGGGGGCCATCACCGCCACTGTCCTGATTGGCGTGTTTGCGGCGGACGGTGTGGACCAGGAGAGCTGGGGGCTGATGACACTGACCATGCTGATCGTCACAGCGGCGGCGTTCGGGGTGACGTTGCTGTGGCGGGAACGCAGAGACTGAGTGGTCCGGGAATTCACCGCCTTCGCCGCTTATGATGGCCGCATGTCATCCTACGAAGTCAGCCGCAGCGCCTTCATTCCTGCCCCGCCGGAAGAAATCTTTCCCCTGGTCAACAGCTTTCTTGAGTGGACACAATGGTCACCTTGGGAGGCCGTCGATCCGGAAATGGACCGTTCGTACTCCGGCAACGATGCCGGGGTCGGGGCCCGCTACGCCTGGAGCGGCAACCGGAAGGCCGGCAGCGGAAACATGGAGATCGTCGAGTCCGACTTTCCCGGAAGCATCAAGGTTCGGCTCGAATTCACCAAGCCGTTCAAGGCCGTGAACCCCACCTCGTTTACGTTCACACCTGCCGACGGCGGCACCCGGGTCACGTGGCGGATGACCGGCGAGAACAAGGGGCTGGCCAAGGTTTTCGCGCTGGTGGTCAACATGGACAAGATGGTGGGCGGCGACTTCGAGCGCGGGCTGGCCGCTCTGTCGGCTGCCGCCACCGCCAAGAAGGCCTGACCCCGGGACCCTGACCCCGGGACCCTGACCCCGGGACGCGCGGTTCGCGGTCCTAGCCGGCGAGGATCTGCTCCCGCAGGATATCGGCATGCCCGCAGTGCTGGGCGAGTTCGCGCAGCACGTGCAGGTAGACCCAGTGCAGGGGGAGCGGGCCGCGGCGGTTCCCGTGGAGCATATCGTCGAGAGCCAACGAGGCCGTCGCGTCCCGTGCGGCCGCACAAGCATCCCGGTGTGCCTGCTGGACACTGGCGATGGTGTCCTGCTCTGTGAGGATGAACGACTCATCCGGGCCCGCCGGGATGCCGATCTCGGCGCGGGACCGGCAGGTGACGGCCTCGTCGAACCACACCTTCTCCACGAAGGCCGCGTGCTTGACCAGGCCGAGGAGCGTCGTGCGGGACGCCACCAGGGACCGGCGTGCCTGCTCCTCGGTCAGCCCGTTCAGGCAGTTCGTGAGCATATTGCGGTGGTCATCGAGGAATGCCTCAAACTGGGCACGCGGGGACTGGCGGATGGCGTTCTCGGCGAAAGCGGTGTGGGGCGCAGGCATCCACGCAGTATCGCAAGGCCAGGGCGCAGAGGCAACGGCCGACGTCGGGCGCTCACCCCATGGCGGTCAGGGTGCCGCGCACCTATGGTGGAGCCATGTCTAATTCCTTTGCGTCCTTTGTGGACACCTTCAAGAACGTTGGCGTCACCAAGGCATACGGCGAGCGGGTCACCGTGGGCGGGGAAGAAATCGTCCCCGTGGCGCTGGTGTCCTTCGGATTCGGCGGCGGAGGCGAGGCGGGGGATGGCGCCTCCGGCGGAGGCGGCGGCGGGATGGTGCTGCCTCTGGGCGTGTACGGGAACGCCGGCGGCCGGGCAGAATTCCGGCCCAACACGGTTGTCACGTTGGTCTGCCTGGTTCCGCTGATCGCCGTTCTGGGCGCCGCGGTCCGCGGGGCGATCCGCGCCGCAAGGTCCTAGCCGCCTCGGTGACCGGCCGCTAGGAGCGCCGGTTGCGCGCCTGGCGGGCCAGCCGGACGAATCCGTAGACGAACACGGCCTCGATGAGCACCATCAGCGCCAGCAGCAGCCACTGGTGCTGGGCGATGAAGACGACGGCTCCGGTGATCACCAGCGTGGTTCCAAGCGCCAGCGCGTAGACCGCGAAGCCGAGGGCGACCTTCGCACTGCGCACACCGGTGCTGAACCCAAAGCCCACAGGTTCACCACCCGGGCGTCCGGCCACGCGGTCCGGGCGGGCGGCCTTGACCTTGTCGAATTCCTCCCAGAGGTCCGGGTCCTGGTTGCTCATGGATCCATTATCCCGCGGCGCCGCGGCTCCGCTCCACATCTTCAAGCCATTGGGGGCTGGGTTCAAATAGGGTATGTCGGTCTGTCCCGGTTCGTCCGATAATGGCCACATAAGCTTCGGGGACCCTCGCGCCGAAGATGGCTGGCGGGGCGTCAGAGTCCCAGGTGGCCGTCCCGGAACCCGGCGCAACGGATGGCCACGCGGCCCCAGGCGAAGACGCTGCGGGACCCGCTACCGGGGGAGAGCACCGCCACCAACGCGAAGAGGCACAAAGGAATCATCATGCTCAAGGATTCGACGATCATGGCTGTCCTTCCGGCGAAGGACATCAGCAGGGCGAAGGAATTTTATCGCGACAAGCTGGGGCTCGAATCAACTGAGGCCGTCGAGGAGGACAGCGCGTTGTACAGGTGCGGCAACGGCACCAGCTTCCTCGTTTACCAGACGGATAACGCAGGGTCGGCCAAGAACACCCAGATGGGCTGGGAAACAGACAACCTGGAACGGGAGATGGAAGACCTGCGGGGCCGCGGGGTCGTCTTCGAGGACTACGACATGCCCGGGTTGAAGACGGAGAACGGCGTCGCCACCAACGACTGGGGCAAGTCCGCCTGGTTCCTGGACAGTGAAGGAAACATCCTCGTCCTCACCCAGCGCGGTTAGTCAACACTAAGGACGAACGGGCCGCCCCTGCTGCGAAGGCAGGGCGCGGCCCGTTCGACGAACCCTTCGCTGCGCGGCGATCCTGAAGTAGGTTTACTCCGGGAGGACCTGATGAAATCCAGTGAACTGTTGCTTGATGCCTTTGGCCGGATCCGGGAGACCGTGGAGGCCACACTTGCGGGGCTCGACCGCGCGGCCCTGGCCCGCCGTCCTTCGGGGACCGGGAACTCGATCGCATGGCTGGTCTGGCACCTGAGCCGGGTGGAGGACGCCCAGGTCGCCTCGGCCGCAGGGCTGGACCAGGTGTGGACGTCACAGGGCTTTGCCGGCCGTTTCGGCCTCCCGCTGGCGGAGCGCGATACCGGTTACGGCCACTCCAGCAGTCAGGTGGACAGCGTGCAGGCCCCACCCGAACTGCTGCTGGAGTACTACGACGCCGTTCACCGGCAGACGGTGGCATTCGTGCAGACCCTCACGGACGATGCCCTCGACCGCGTGGTTGACAAGCGCTGGGACCCACCGGTCACCATGGGGGTGCGGCTGGTCAGCACCATCGCCGACTGCCTCCAGCACGTGGGGCAGGCAGCCTATGCGAAGGGGCTCGGACCGCAGGGCAGCGACTAGAGCCGGGCCGCAAGGGCGCGCCCCGCGGTCCGGCCGGTGAAGAGGCACCCGCCCAGGAACGTTCCTTCCAGCGCGTTGTAGCCGTGGGCGCCGCCGCCGCCGAACCCTGCCGCCTCGCCGGCCGCATAGAGGCCCGGGATCCGGGTCCCGTTCTGCGCGAAGGCCTGCCCGGTGAGGTCTGTCTGGATGCCGCCCAGGGTTTTCCGGGTCACAACGTGAAGCCTGACAGCGATCAGCGGGCCCGCCGCCGGGTCAAGGATCCGGTGCGGCTTCACCGTCCGGAACACCCTGTCGCCCAGGAAACGGCGGCTGTTGTGGATGCCGCTCACCTGGACGTCCTTGGAGTAGGGGTTGCGGATCTCGGCGTCGCGTTCCTCAATCTGGCGCCGAAGGTGCTGGTGGTCCAACAGGGGCTCGCCCGTCAGCCGGTTCATCCCGGCCACCAGGTCGGCCAGGTTCTCCGCGACCACAAAGTCTCCTCCGTGCTCCTTGAACGCCTCGATCGGCGCCCCCGCGCCGCGCCCCAGCCGGGACCGGAGCAGCAGCATGAGGTCCCTGTTGGTGATGTCCGGGTTCTGCTCAGAGCCGGAGAGGGCGAACTCCTTCTCGATGATCTTCTGGTTGAGGATGAACCACGAGTGGCTGTGCTGCCGGATGTCCGGGGTGGTGCGCAGCAGTTTCAGGGTGCCGAGGGTGTCGTAACCCGGCAGCCCGGGTGCGGGAAGCCGGCGCCCCAGGGCGTCGAACCACAGGGACGAGGGCCCGGGCAGGATCCGGATGGCGTGGTCCGGCCAGACGGGGTTCCAGTTCTGGATTCCTTCGGTGTAGTGCCACATCCGGTCGCGGTTGACCAGCCGGACGCCGGCATGGTCTGCGATGTCCAGCATCCGCCCGTCGACAGGCTGCGGAACTCCGGTGATCATCTTCTCCGGAGGGGTACCGAGCCGCTGCGGCCACCACGTGCGCACCTGGCCGTGGTTGCCGCCGATCCCTCCGCTGGCGATGATCACGGCCTGCGCGCGCAGTTCGAACTCGCCGACCTTGTTCCGGTTTGAGGCCACCCCGCGGGCCGAGGAATCGGGTGCCAAAAGGGTGCCGCGCACCCCGGTGACCGCACCGCCGTCGAACATCAACGCATCCACCTGATGGCGCAAATGGAACCGGACCTGGCCCGCCGCTGCGGCGGCCCTGGCCTTGTCCGCGAAGGGTTCGGAGATTCCGGTGCCGGTTCCCCACGGGACGTGGAACCTTGGGACGGAGTTGCCGTGGCCGCCGGCCCTGCCGTCACCGCGTTCAGCCCAGCCCACCAGCGGGGTGAATTTGATGCCCTGCTCGCGCAGCCAGGCGTGTTTCTCGCCGGCCGCGAACTCAACGTACGCGCGTCCCCACTGTTGGGCCCATTCATCCTCCGGGTGCGCGCCGTCGAGCCGGTCCCACTGTGCGGAGCCCTGCCAGTCCTGCCACGCCAGCTCGAAGGAGTCCTTCACACGGAGACGGCGCTGCATGGGGGTGTCCACCAGGAATAGGCCGCCGAGGGACCAGAACGCCTGGCCGCCCAGGTTGGCCTCGTTCTCCTGGTCGAGGATGGCCACGCGCTTGCCCGCCCTGACCAGTTCGTTGCTTGCCGCGAGCCCGGCCAGGCCGCCGCCAATGATAATGACGTCTGCGTCCATACCGCCCTGCTCGTGTAGTTGGGGTCTGACAAGTGAGTGCCAGACCCCAACTTACGGCCTGTTTAGCCGGCCGTCGTGGAGGCGTTGGACGGGCGGGTCCATGGCCCCGTGATGGCCAGGGTGAAGCCCGGGGACTGGATGTTGGCGAAGAGCCACTTGCCGTCCTTGCTGAACGCCGGGCCGCAGAATTCCGAGTCGTTGTACTCGTTCCTGGCCAGGGGATAGGACATGCCTTGGTCGGTCACGCCCACCAGGTGCGAGACCCCGTTGCCGTCCTCAGCCAGGATCAGCCCGCCCTGGGGTGCCACGGTGATGTTGTCGGGGCCGTCGAAGGCGCCGTCCTGATCCGGGTTCGGGTTGACGCCGAAGATGGTGCTCAGGGTGATGCTCTCGGTGGCGGGGTCGTAGTGCCAGACCTGGCCGTCGTGCTCGTTGACGGAACCGTCGGAGGTGCGGGCGAAGCTGGAGACGAAGTACGCTCCGCCGTCGCCCCACCACTGGCCCTCAAGCTTGCGGGAGCGGGTGATCTCATCGTTCGTGAACTGCTTGCGGACTGACGTGGTGCGGGCATCACGGTCCGGGACATCCACCCACTCGACTTTGTAGCGGGTGCCCACAGTGGTGGCCTCGGAAAGGTCCTTGATGTGGGTGGACCCGCGGAAGGCCTTCATGGCCTGCAGCCGGCCGGCGACGTCGCCGCCCGCGGACTGTGCCAGGGCCACGAACTTGCCCTTGCCGGGGGTGAAGCCCGCTGGCGGGGTCCACCGCAGGTACAGGCCGTTGGGGTTGCCGGCGTCCTCGGTGAGGTAGATCTGGGTGGTGGCGGGGTCCACGGCGACTGCCTCGTGGGAGTAGCGGCCCAGGAACTTCAGGGGGATGGCGGAAAAGCCGACGTTGGCCTCGCGGCTGGCGGGATCCACCTCAAAGACGTAGCCGTGGTCCTTGGTGTTGGTGCCGGACCCGGCGCGCGCCTCGGTCTCCTCGCAGGTCAGCCAGGTGCCCCAGGGTGAGATGCCGCCGGCGCAGTTGTTGTTGGTGCCGGCCACGGAGGTGTACTGGCTCACCCGGTTGCCGTCGGCGTCCACAAGGATGGTGGAAGTGCCGCCCTTGGCGCCGGGGTCGTAGGTGATGCCCTCGACGACGGGGACGGGGAAGGGTTCGGAGCCGCTGTTTTCATGGTTGACGATCAGCAGCGAGCCGCCGTTGGAACCGTCGAAGACGCCGATGCCGTCTGGATCGGAGGGGTGGGCCCCTTCGGCGGTGGGAGTCTGTCCGGAGCGGGCCAGCAGCTTGTAGGAGAATCCTTCGGGCAGCGCGAGGATTCCCTGAGGGTCCGAAATCAGCGCCCCGTAGCCGAAGGCGTTGCGGGTGGCCGCGTTGGCGGGGCGGGCGAAGGGGGCGAGGCTGCCGGCGCCGGCGAAGGCGAAGCCCAGGGCGGTGGCGCTTGCACCAGCGCCGAGGAAGCTGCGGCGGGACACGGGACTAGGCATGAGGTTCTCCTGGGGGTGAAGGGGCGTGGGGACCACGCCTAGACTGCCCCCCGCGTGTGAACAGAGGGAAACAGGAGAATGAAGGGGAGACCATCCTGTTTGGCGCCGGCGTCACTCACGGATAGGCAAAGCTGGTTAACTGTCAGGGGAGTCGAGAGAAGGAGCCGTATGTCTGGGTTGGCAGCAATACGGAATCTGCGGGTGAGCCTGCCCAGCCAGGAGCTGGCGGACGCGGTGGGGCCGCCCGCCGGCGTGGAACTCTTCCTGTGGGACTTTACCGGTGACGCTCCGGCGGACCAGTTCGATCTGGTGGTGCCGCCGTACATGGGGAAGCCGGACGCACTCGCTGCGCTCGCCGCCGTCGAGGTGGGGCTGGTGCAGAGCCAGTCGATCGGGTACGACGGCGTTGCGAATGTCCTGCCCGCGGGGTGCCGTTTTGCCAATGCTGCGGGAGTGCATGAGACCTCGACGGCGGAACTTGCGGTGGGCATGATGATCGCCAGCCAGCGGGGCTTGCCGGACTTTGCGCGGAACCAGGCAACGGGCATCTGGGACAACGGGATGCGCCCCAGCCTCGCGGACCGGCGCGTGCTCCTGGTGGGCTATGGAGGAGTGGGGAAGGCCATTGAGGCCCGGCTGCTGCCGTTCGAAACTGAGGTGACCCGGCTTGCGAGCCGGGCCCGGGACGATGCCACGGGCCGGATCTACGGGATTGAGTCCCTGCAAGAGCAGCTGCCGCTGCACGACATCGTGGTGGTCAGTGTTCCCTTGGGCGAGCAGACCCGTCACCTGGTTAACGGCGAATTCCTTGCCGCGATGCCGGACGGGGCGCTGCTGGTGAACGTGGCGCGGGGCCCGGTGGCCGACACCGACGCCCTGCTCCGCGAGACTTCCACCGGGCGGCTGCGGGCGGCCCTGGATGTAACGGACCCCGAACCGTTGCCGCAGGACCATCCGTTGTGGACCGTTCCCGGTGTGCTGATCACTCCGCACGTCGGCGGCGCGAGCACAGCCATGCTGTCCCGGATGGCCCGGCTGATCCGCAAGCAGATCGGGTTGCTGCAGGCCGGTGAGGAACCGGTGAACGTGGTGCTGGGCGGCGGCGACGGCCGCTAGCCCGCGAGCGCCGCGGCGGTCAGGTAATCCGGGGCCGGTTCCAGCTTGAAGTAGTCCTCAAGGGTCGGCGCGCCTCCCTGCGCGTGCATCTCGGATGCGATGGTCTTGCCCACATACCGCAGGTGCCAGGGCTCGTACGTGTAGCCGGTGGTGCCTTCGTACCCGGCCGGGTACCGGATGATGAACCCGAACCGCCAGGCGTCCGTGGCCGCGAACTTGCCTGCGGGGGTGCTTTCGAAGCAGGCCTGCAGGGCACAGGCCCCGCTGGCGTTGCCGATGTCCATCGCCAGGCCGGTCTGATGTTCGCTGTAGCCGGGCCTGGCCGAGATGGTGTCTGCGGTGGCCTGTCCGTACTGGGCCACATAGCTGTCGTAGAGGCTGGCCTGCTGGCTGTAGGAACGGTAGCCGCTGACCGGCACAACATTGATGCCCTGGGACTTCCCGGCCTGGGCGAACTGCTTGTACGCGTCCGCCGCCTCCGCCCGGAGCCGCTCTCCCTGGACCCTGACCAGCTTCGACGGCACATATGTCACGGGGTCCAACTGCCGGTGCTTGTTGACCACCACTTGCAGGCTGCCGGCGGAATCGGTGTCGTAGCCTGTTGTCGCCAATGCCTGCGCCGATGGTGCGATCATGCCGAGCGAGAGCAGCAGTCCCGCCACGGCCACGGTCATCTTGCTGATTTTTTTGAGCACAGCCGCCTCCAAGAGTTCTCCGAACGGATGCGGGAACTTTACCTGTCTGCCGCGGCCGGAGTCGAGTGGAATCCGGCGCAGTGAGAGGGGAGCAGAAAGGGGGTGCAGGCTATGGCCCTTTCCGGTGAGGCATGCCTACACTGGCCAGACCTTCGACCGCAGGATGACATCCAGCTGCTCAAGCCACGGGCAGCCCCTGCACCTGGAGGTCCATCGCAACACTTTATGATCCGCCGCGCCCCTACCGGGGCAGCTGCGCTGACAAGAGGAGAGCATGATGACAGGGAACAAAGCCGTTGCCTACAAGGAACCCGGCAAGGTCGAGCTGATCGACATTGACTATCCGACTTTCGAGCTGAAAGACGGTCCGGGCGTCAACCCGGCGAACGTGGGGCGGAGCGTCAACCACGGAGTCATCCTGAAGACCGTGGCCACCAACATCTGCGGATCGGACCAGCACATGGTCCGCGGCCGCACCACGGCGCCGGCCAACCTGGTGCTGGGGCATGAGATCACGGGCGAGGTCGTGGAGGTGGGCCGCGACGTCGAATTCATCAAAGTCGGTGACCTCTGTTCGGTCCCGTTCAACATCGCCTGCGGCCGGTGCCGGAACTGCAAGGAACGCAAGACCGGCATTTGCCTGAACGTGAACCCGGACCGCCCGGGCAGCGCCTACGGCTACGTTGACATGGGCGGCTGGGTAGGCGGCCAGGCCAACTACGTGCTGGTGCCCTACGCCGACTGGAACCTGCTGAAGTTCCCGGACAAGGACCGGGCCATGGAGAAAATCCTGGACCTGGCCATGCTGTCGGACATTTTCCCCACGGGCTTCCACGGCGCGGTGAGCGCAGGGGTGGGCGTCGGGTCCACGGTTTACATTGCCGGCGCAGGTCCTGTTGGCCTCGCAGCGGCGACCAGCGCGCACCTGCTCGGTGCCGCCGTCGTCATTGTGGGGGACCTCAACGAGGAGCGGCTCGCGAGGGCGCGCAGCTTCGGCTGCGAAACGGTGGACCTCACCAAGGGCGGCCCGGCGGAGCAGATCGAACAGATCCTGGGTGTGCCTGAGGTGGACTGCGGTGTGGACGCCGTGGGCTTCGAAGCGCGCGGTCACGGCCATGACGCCAAGGAGGCGCCCGCCACGGTGCTGAACTCGCTGATGGAACTCACCGCGGCCGGCGGGGCCCTGGGCATTCCGGGACTGTACGTCACCGGTGATCCGGGCGGAATCGACGAGGCTGCCAAGAAGGGTTCCCTGAGCCTGAGCCTCGGTACCGGCTGGGCGAAGTCGCTCAGCTTCACGACCGGCCAGTGCCCGGTGATGAAGTACAACCGGCAGTTGATGATGGCCATCCTGAACGACAAGGTGAACATCGCCAAGAACGTCAATGCGAAGGCGATCAGCCTTGAAGACGCACCCAAGGGCTACGCCGAATTCGACGCCGGGGCAGCCACGAAGTACGTCCTGAACCCGAACGGCTACCTCAGCTAAGCCCGATGGGCCGCTGCGTCCGATCATAAAGGCAGCCGTGGGCACCTTCCCTTGCCGAAGGTGCCCGCGGCCTGCTGGTCTTGGCCGGGAAATGGCCGGTGGTTCAGGTCAAAACGGCAACGTCACCAGAGCTATCAGGGCCGGGACGGTAGCGCCCAGGGTGCCCGGAATGCTGTCACCCTTCCTGGGGTAGTGGCCCAGCATATCCGCCAGGAACATGGCCGGAGCGGTCAGCACCATGTTCACGCAGCAGTAGATCACCAGGGTGTAGCCCACCACCAGATAGCCCATGTTCACGGCCACCACCCCGGCCAGCACTCCCAGTCCGATCGCCAGGTTGCGGAACCCGGTGGGAATGGCCCACATCATCACGGCCGGAACGTTTTGCGGCGGGGTGCTCAGGAACTTCTGCGCTCCCGGCCGGTGCATCAGAAAACTCTCGAGCGGGAACACAAGGATATAGATCACCGCGGCAAGGACCGCGAAAACCTGGGATACGGCGTTCATGGAGGAAGAGTACGACGACGGCGGCAGCCGCCTCCATCCCCTGGCAGAGGGCTCCGGGGTGCTTGAGGAACCCCCGGTTTGGGGGATTGCGGCGCCGCCCGCCGCGCGGATACTGGACATATGTGGGAGGAACGCGCTGAGCGCGCCCGGCGTGAGATCGCCGCCCTGGCCGCAGCCGGGACAGGCCTGGGCGAACTTTATGCCGCGGCGCTCGGCCTGGTGCAGCAGCAGGTTCCGTTCGAGCAGGGGTGCTGGGCCGGCGTCGACCCCGGCTCCCTGGTGATGACGTCCGTGGTGAACTGGCGTGATTGGGGCGTGACGGAGGAATACGCGGCCCGGTTCGCCGAGACGGAGTACGCAGGCCAGGAACCCAACCGGTTCGCGGAACTGTCCCGGCGTCCGCGGCCGGTCGCGAGGATTTCCGATGCACCCCACCGCGACGTGATGCGCAGTGTCCGGATAAACGACATCCTGAAACCGCTCGGCCTGGAACATGAACTGCGCGCGGTGTTCCGGGTGGACGAGGCCTGCTGGGGAGTGGGAAGCATTTTCCGGGAACCGGGACGGGATTTTTCGGACCGTGAGGTGGAATTCTTGGCTGCCGTGGCGGCGACGCTCGCGGCGGCCAGCCGGATCGCGGTGCGGACGGCCCATGCCGGGCGGCCAACAGTGGGCGGACCGGTGATCGTGGTCGCCGGGCCGCGGGGCGAACTCCGGGCAGCCACGGCGGCCGCCGTCGCCTGGTTGGCCGAGGTGGAGGACTCCGCCCCGGGCCGTTTCACCATGACCCTGCATTCAGCGGTGGCACAGGCCCATGCTTCGAGCTCGGGCACGGCCAGGGCAAGAATGCGCGATGCCCGGAACAACTGGGTGGTGCTGCAGGCGAGCCGCCTCATCACCGGAGATGACCCGGAACAGATGGTGGTCACCGTTGAACCGGCCACCACCCACGACGTGGCCAGCCTGCTCCTGGCGGCATACGGTGTCACCCCGCGGGAGCAGGAGGTCTGCGTTGAGGTGCTGTCCGGAAAGCCGACTGCGGACATCGCCGCGCGGCTGTACATCTCGCCGCACACGGTCCATGACCACCTTAAATCCGTGTACGCGAAAGTGGGCGTCGGCAGCCGCGGGGAATTGGTGGCCAAGCTGGTGGTGTGAGGACGGGCCCAAGGCCGCGCGGGCCCAACGAGGTTTTCCCGGCCGGGGCTGAAGGGGAGCGTCCGATTCAATGCACCCGCGACGTGGCGGGTGCATTGTGGGTACGGTGTCCTCATGCAGAAGATATCGATTGATGCCCTGGCCCGCCAACAGATCGCGGCCGCCGTGGCGGCCCCGAGCGGACGCGCCGCGGATACGGCCTTTGGCGGGCACGAAAAGCGGCTCCGGCAGACGGTGATGGCGTTTCGCGGCGGCACGCAGCTCAGCGAACACCAGAACCCCGGCGAGGCCACGGTTTACGTGGTCAAAGGATCGGTCACGCTGCGGGCTGGCGGCGAGTCGTGGCAGGGCAAAGCCGGTGACCTGCTGATCGTGCCGGACGGGCTGCACAGCCTGGAAGCGGACGAGGACTCGGCGGTGCTGTTCACCGTGGTCAAGACGGACCGTCCCTGATACCGGCCCAGCGGGCATTTCCGTCGTAGACGAAGCCGCTCGGGCTTGCCGGGCACGAACCCGTTGCAGGCCCGTCCGTTCCCACCACCGGTGTACCCTCATAGCCCGTGAGGTAGACGCCCCACCTCCCGTGGCTGGATCAAACGTTGCTACTCGACTTCCCCGAGCCGGGCGTTATCCCGTATACCCGGTACTCGCTTCCGGGCGGGGAGAGCGGCGGACCAAAGATGCCCTGCCGGAGGCATTGCACCCAGCCAACCTTTGTTCTATAACTGCTATAACAGAGGTGAGGGAGAGGCCATGATCCTCAGCATTGACCTGGCCAGTGAGGTGCCGATCTACCAGCAGCTCCGGGACCAGATTGTCGAGGCGATCGCCGAGGGCGTGCTGACAGCGGGCAGTTCCTTGCCGGCCACGAGGACCCTCGCAGCCGACTTCGGGATCAACTTTCACACCGTGAACAAGGCCTATGACCTTCTGCGGCAGCAGGGTTTGATCCGGCTCAACCGCAAATCAGGTGCGGTGGTGACCGCCGCGGTCACGGATCCGATGGTCCCCTCCGACTGGGCTGCGAAGGTCCGGACTCTGCTGGCCGAGGCTGTTGCCAGGGGAATCCCGCCCGACGAGGTCCTGAGGACCTGCAGTTCCATGCTCGATTCCTTTGGTGCCAAGCAACGGGAGGATACGCCATGATCGCTGCCGCAGTTCTGAGCTTTGTGCTGTTGGGGCTGGTGCTCCTGCTAGGTCTGGTCCTGCCCTCCGTCACCAGTCCAACGGTGCCCTTCGGGGTGCGGGTGCCGGCCCAGCGTGCCGAGGACCCGGCCGTGGTCCGGCAGGTCCGCATCTACAGGTGGAGAGTGCTCGTTTGCGGGCTCGTGGCCGCCTCGGGGGGTGTGGGCTTGTTTGTGGCGACCGGTGCAACGTTGCTGCTGCCGCTGTCGGTGCTGGTTCTGGTTGGTCTCTGGTACGGCTGCTTCTACCTGGCCCATCAGGAGATCCGGGCCGCGAAGGCCGCCGGTGCCTGGTTCGAGGGCCTGCACCAGGGCATTTCGGTGGACACCGGCCTGCGGACCGATCCGCCGCGGTTTCCTTGGCTCTGGCTGGCACCAGCGGTCATCATCACCGCGGCCACGGCCGTGACCGGGGTGCTCCTGTACCCGTCCATGCCGCACGTCCTCGCCGTGCACTATGGCACGAAAGGCCTGCCGGACAGGGAGGTCGCCAAGTCCATCGGTGCGGCCTTCTCACTGGTGTTCGTGCAAGTTGGCCTGACGGCGCTCCTGGCGGGGATGGCGGCGGCAATTATCCGCAGCAGGCCCGACCTGGATCCGGCCCACCCGGCGGGCTCTGCGCGGTGGTCCAGGCACTACATCTCCGTGGGCGCCAAGGCCCTGCTCGGGTTGGTGGCCATGATCGATCTGGGCATGCTCGGATCCTCACTGCTGATGTGGACGGGAACCGTCACGCGGTGGGCGCCACTGGTGGTCGCGCTCCCGGTCCTGGCCGCCGTCGTAATTACTGTGGTGGTCCTGGCCAGGAACAACCGGGAGCGGGGAGCTAACGGGGAGGACACCGGCCTGACGCACCGTGACGATGACAAATATTGGCGCGGCGGCCTGTTCTACATCAACCGTGAGGACCATGCACTGGTTGTCCCGCGCCGGTTCGGTCTGGGGTGGACCCTGAACTGGGGCAACCCCGGGGCGGCCATGCTGATCGCCGGCGTGGTAGCGCTGATCGCCCTGGTGGTCATTTTCCGCTTGGGCGGGTGAGGTGTCAGAGTGCCCGCGCGGCCCCCGTGGCTGCGGCGCCCTGGATGGGATGATCGACCTATGAATGCATCTGACGCAGCCGGTCCGGATCAAGGATTCAACTCGCTGGTCCATCGTTCGCGCCTCCGTTTCCTGGTCATGGTGATTGTGGGCATAGGCACGGCTCTGGCAGTGGGAGCGCTGAAGTCCTGGGCGTACGCGCCGGCGATGGGCTGGGCGGCGGCGTCGCTGACTTATCTCATTTGGGTCTGGGCCGTCGTCGGGCCGCTGGAGGCGGAGGCCACGGCTGCCCACGCGCGGCGCGAAGATCCGGGCCGCGGCGTCTCCGATGCGCTGGTCCTGATCGCCACCGTGGCCAGCTTCGCCGGGGTGGCCCTGATTCTGCTGGACGCTTCCAACGCCCAGGGCGGCACGAAGGCAGCCATCATCTCGATGGCCCTGGGGAGTGTGGCGCTGTCCTGGTTCCTGGTCCACACGCTTTTTGCTCTTCGCTATGCCTCCATTTATTACCAGCACGGGGCAGGTGTGGACTTCAACGAAGGCAAACCCCCGCGCTATCTGGACTTCGCGTACCTGGCCTTCACGGTCGGCATGACCTTCCAGGTGTCGGACACCGATCTGAAGACGGAGGCGATTCGCACCACCGTGCTGCGCCAGGCGCTGCTGTCCTACCTGTTGGGGACCATTGTCCTGGCCACCACCATCAACCTTGTCGCCGGTTTGATCAACTAACATGAGCCTTTGTGGCGATGATCCCCGGGAGTGCGAGTTAAGATAGCCAGACACGGATTGCCTTCTTTTGTTCCTGGCCGCCGGGATGTTGGAGGAGTGGATGAACGGGTCGTCACCGCGGATCCTTGCTGTCGCGAAGGCATCCGCTGCCGCGATGCTCCTTCTTGCCACTGCTGCGTGCACTCCGGCCGGCACCGAGGCGCAGCCAACGCCCGCTCAGCCCCCTTCGAGCCGACCGGCCGCGACCAGGCAGGCGCCCGTAGCAGACAGCAAGAGCGGTCCCACGGTCAGGGTGGTGGTGATCGGAGATTCGCTGAGCACCGGGCTGGGAACCTCACCGAAGCTGGCGTGGCCAAAGCTCCTACAATCAGCGCACCTTTCCAACAAGCGCCCGGTGCAGGTAACAAATGCTGCCGAGAACGGCAGCGGTTACCTGGCTCCCGGCGAGGACGGGGACACCTTCACCATGGAAGTGGAGTCAGCCGTCAGCCCGGACGCTGACGTCGTCGTTTTTTTCGGGTCCGACAATGACACAGGGGCGGACCCGGGGGAACTGCGGGATGCTGCAGCCTCAACATTTGCGGCCGCCTCGTCGCTGGCCCCCAACGCCGTTCTCGTGGCGGTCGGGCCACTTTCGGGCAGCGAGGAACCGGACCCGGTGTTGGCCGACGTCCGCGACACCCAGGCCGCGGTTGCCCAGGACATGGGCGTGAAGTTCATCGATCCCATCGCCGAGCAGTGGCTCAGCGGCCGCGCCGACGTCCTCCTGGGCCCGGACGGTGAGCACCCGAGCGCCCAAGGGCAGAAGTTCCTGCGGGACAAAATGAAGCGCATCCTGTCCGCCGCGGTGCAGGGCTGAACCGCCCGCACCGTGCGGCGCCTGCCCATCCAAATGCTGATGCGTCACCCGCTTCCCGGTTACGCTCCGGGGTTACCGGGGCGTGGCGCCGGAAGGCCCGCGAGGCGTTCGACGACGGCCAGGCCCGCAGGGGTGCCCGGCCAATGCCGCCGCAAGGCGTCCGGGCCCGCGGAGCGGATCACGGAGCGGAGAACCAGTGCCATGATGATCACGTCATCGGCGTAGCCGATCAGCGGCAGGAAGTCGGGCACCAGGTCGATCGGGAACGCCAGGTAGCCCAGCAGGAGGAACAGCTTGATACGTACCCCGCGCGCTACGGACTTGTCGGCCGCCAGCCGCCTGAGCACGCGCAGCACGTCCGGCAGCAGCCGCAAGGCGTCCCTCATCCCCACAGTTTCCGGGTGACGCCGGGCGTACGCCCACAGGGCCAGGAGCAGGATGGCGTAGACCGCAACCAGCCCGGCCAGGACACCTGCGGCAATTTCCCACCACTGCGAACTCACGTCAGCCGCTCTCCCGTCAACCGCGCCAGATAATCCAGGAGCTCGTCCTGCAGGTGCGGGTCGAGGACGGCGGCGTTCGGTTCCTGCCGGTGCTGATGGTGCCAGTAGCCGCCGCTGGTGAGGGCCCCGGGGTCATTGCTGGCGGCGAGCCATTCCTGGGTGAGGTGCCCGAGCCGAAGATCGTCGGGCGCGCCGGGGCCGCCCATCTTCGTGGGCACCCAGCCGGGATCCACAGCGTTGCTCAGGACATCAGGCCACAGCCGGGCGACGGCAGCGGCGAGCGCGGTGACATAGAGCTTGCTGTCCGAGTAGGACACCCGTGAGGGAGCCCCGGACCCGTCTCCGCCCCGGGACCCGCCTCCGCCCCGGGACCCGTCCCCGCCCCCGGGGCCGTCCGGGCCGGCGAGGCGGAAGCGGCCCCCGCGGTGCATGCCGCTGCTCAGGTAAATCAGGCGGTGCGGCCGATGAATAAGGGCCGTCAATAGGTACGGGGCCACCACGTTGACCTGGAAAATGTGGGGTCCGCCCAGAACGCCGGCATTGTGGATGACGGCGTCCACGGGCCCGCTTCGGTTCACCTGGGCCGCAAGGTCGCGGGTTTGCGCCGTGTCCGACAGATCGCCCACCACGCCCAGCGCGCCGCGGTCGATCAGCTCCTGCACCGCGCCGAGCCGACCGGTGGTGCGCGCGTGCACGATGACTTCGTGCCCGTCGTCGAGGAGCGACTGCGCCGAAGCGAGCCCCAGGCCGTCGGTGGAGCCGGTGATGAAAATGCGGGCCATCATTCCTCCGTTCTGTGCCGTGCGGCCTGCGTGGCCTGGGTCAGTGTGCCGCATTCAAGCCAGTAGCGGCGTTTGCCGTTCCGGGTGTCCTCGTAGACGCCGCCGTTCCTTTCGATCGTCGCCCGGGAACCGGCGTTTGTTTCGTCGCAGGTGAGAAGTGCCCTGGTGATGCCCAGTTTCCGGGCGATGGGCAGGGCGGCGGCCAGCGCTTCGGCGGCGTGGCCACGCCGCCTGGCGGAGGGCCTGATGCTGTAGCCGATGTGGCCGCCTTCGTTGAGGAGGAAGTCGTTCAGCTCGTGCCGGATGGCCAGCGACCCCAAGAATGTCCTGCCGTCCACGACCCACAGGAACGTGCAGGGCACGTGTTCCGGCTTCCGGGGCGCTTCCGGGAGGGCAGCGTTGCGGAGCGAGTCGACAAATCCCCGGAACGATTCGGCCTCCGCAAGATCCGCCAAAGCCCAGTCCTCGGCACCGCCGCCATCGCGGCGGGCACCGTCAAATTCTGCGGCCGCCTCCAGCCAGGAGGAGTGGTAGCTGGCATCGGGAGCGATGAGGAGAGGCATCACAAGATCGTAGTCCAGGGGCGGCGCCGCGCAGAGGACGACGACGGCAGTGTCGCCGTCGTCGTCGGCACTCCTCCGAGCGTTCTCAGTGCATCACCCGGTAGTGCACGTGCGTCACGAGACGGGTGCCGCGCACTTCGGTCGGCTCCAGCGTCAGGTTCCCGACGCCGTCGAGCGGCCGTTCGCCCGCGCCCAAGAGGATGGGTGCGATGTGGAGGCGCAGCTCATCGATCAGCCCCGCCGACAGGAACTGCTGTACGGTCTGCGCTCCGCCGGCGATGGCCACGTCCTTGCCGCCGGCCGCCTCGCGCGCACGGTCCAGCGCAGTTTCGATCCCCTCGGTCACAAAGTTGAACGTGGTGCCGCCCTGCATTTCCAGGGGCTCGCGCTGGTGATGGGTGAGGACGAATACGGGAGCGTGATACGGCGGCTCCTCGCCCCACCATCCCTGCCAGTCCGCCTCCCACGGTCCGGGGCCGGGCCCGGCGTACATGTTCCGTCCCATGATGAAGGCGCCGGCTGCGAGGATGCCTTCGAGCTCGGCTGCGTGGGCCTCCGGTTCTTCGAACATCCACCGGTGCAGGCGCTCTCCGCCTTCACCCAGGGGGTTGGTCATGGTTTGGTGCGGACCGGCGAGGTAGCCGTCGAGGGAGATGGTCAGATCGCACGTGACTCGGCTCATGCGCCCCATCCTGCCACGGCACCGGTGTGGAGGGGAGGACATAGACTCGGACGCATGTCAGTCCTTGGGGGCAATGCCGGTTGGCGAAGGAGCGTCCCGTGCCAGCCGGCTAACAGTCTTCCTCGGGGATGCCGTGTCATGGGAATCGCGGCGGCTGCGGTTCACCTATTGTCGATGGGTGGGTACGAAACAGACGACTGAGCTGGAGGGGCAGACCTCCATCAACGAGCTGCTTGAGGAGCCGATCGGCGCCACCCATATCCAGCTGGTCCTGCCAATCCACGTCCAGCTTCCGTCAGGGGAATTCCGCCGCGTCTCGTGACGCCGTGCTCCGCGGACGGAGACGTACGACGGCGGCGCCCGGGCGGGTGCCCGCGCTCGGCTCAGCGGACGGCCGTGACGAAGCCGCCACGGGACTGGCCGGATGGCGCCTGGGGCGGTGGGGATTGAGTGGGTACGGCAAGGGACAGCGTGCGGTTGTAAGTGGCGCACAGCTCCTGGACCGTGTGGCCGGTGCACCGCCAGCCGGCCGCCGTGAGCAGTTCCAGCGGATCGGGCGGGTCGGCCCGCGCCAGCAGTTCAGTCATGGACAGGCCGGTCTGCAGGCTGAACTCCCGCAGCTTGGCTTCTACATCGTCGGTCTTAGGCAGCGGCACGGCCCGCTCGATCACGGCCCGGGAGCCCGGTGCGGACAACGCTGCAACTTCCTTCAGCACCGACAGTTGAGCGGCGGCGTCGAGGTAGGGAAGCAGGCCCTCCAGGACCCAGGTGGTGGGCTGCAAGGGGTCAAAACCGGCCGCAACAAGCGGCTCGCGCCAGGGGAGGGCGAGGTCGGTGGCCACGGTGACCAGCTCGGGCGCCGGCCGGACGGCAAGCCGGCCCAGTACGCCGGCTTTGAACTCCAGGACGTTGGCGTGATCAATCTCAAAGACCCGTGAGCCGGCCGGCCAGAGCAACCTGTAGGCGCGGGTATCCAGCCCGGCGCCCAGCAGCACTGTCTGCCGGCTCGGTGATGCGGCCTGCAGGAAATCGTCGATGAACCGTGTCCTGACGGCGATGTAGATGGAGGCGAGCAGGAGCGGCTGCTGCGGCGGGGAAGCGGCTTCGGGATGGGCCGGCCAGGAGGTGGGAAAGTCCACATGGGAGCGGGCGGCGTCCACCAGCGCCAGCGCAAACGGGTCCGCCACGAGCCCGCCGGGCCGGGAGGTTTCCACCGCCCTGCCTGCGGCTACGGCAAGGGCCGTTAGCGGCAGCCCCTGGTCCTCAAGGTCACTCACACGTGGTTCCTCCCGCCGTCGTACTTCTTCTCACTGCGGAGCCTACTGCGCCGCCCGGCGGCGGCGAGCTAAGGCGAGTGCAGCGGCGGGAATCAGGGTCAACGCGGCAATGATGGTGCCCACCAGCCCCGGGCCCCTGGTCCCGAGCGGGGACACCAAGGCAGCGCCGGCAAAGGCGGTCCCCACGGCGGTGCCGGCGTTGAACGCGGAGACGCTGAGGGCTGAACCGAGGGTGGCGGCCTTCCCGGCGAAGCGCACCGCGAGGTGGATCAGCACGCTGTTGGCGCTGAGACCGAACAGGCCCAGCAGGACCACCAGGGCGCTGGTCAACCAGGGCGAACCGGACACCAGGCTGATGGCGAGCAGGAGGACGGTGGTCACGGCGGGGGTGACGATGGTGATCGGGCCCGGGTGGGCATCGCCGAAACGGCCAGCGAGGAGGGTGCCGATGACCGAACCGATGCCGAACCCGGTGAGCACCAGCGGGACATGGGCAACTGTCACTCCGGCCTGGTCGATGAGGATCGGGGCGATGTAGGAGTAGGCGGCGAGTACGCCGCCGCACGTCGTGGCACATGCGGCCAGCGCCAGCCACAGCCGGCCCGAGCGCAGGCCGGTCAGTTCAGCACGGAGGGACGTTGGGTGCGCGCCGGGGGAGTCGTGCGGAATAAGGCGGGCGACGAGTACAGTGGCCAGCGAGGCGGCCGCCGCCAGCGCCCAGAAGGTTCCGCGCCAGCCGACCACCTGCGCGACGAAGGCCCCCAGAGGCACGCCGAGGACGGTGGCCAAGGCCCCGCCGGCACCCACCACAGCTACCGCCCGGGCGCCGGAGGACGGCCCCGCCGCGCGGGTGGCCACCACAGCTGAGACTGCCCAGAACGCGCCGGTGGCAAGCGCGCTGACAAACCTTGCCGCCAGCAGCAGCGTGAAGTCCTGGCCCAGCGCCACCACAACATGGCCGGCAACGAAGACGATGAGCGCCAGGACCAGCGTCAGCTGCTTGGACAGGCGAATTGTCAGCATCGCCATCAGCGGCGCGCCCACCACCATGCCGATCGCGAAGACGGTGATCAGAGATCCGGCCTGCGCGACGCTCACCTGCATGTCACTTGCGATCAGCGGCAGGATACCGGCCACCACGAACTCGCTGGTGAGCATCAGGAGGGTGCCCAGCGCCAGAACGTAGACGGCCAGCGGGAGCCGGGGCCGCCGTCGGACCTTAACGTGCTTGGTACCGGCGGCCGTAACGCCGTCCTCGGTTGTTGTCTGCCCGCGCATGCGAACTCCTCATTGGTGCAGGGGAAAATGGCCTGCATCCATTGCACCCGTTCGCTTGTCGGCGAGGAAGGTTGCGCTTATAGGGGTATAGCCAGGGCCCCACAGTTGACGCTGAACGCGTAGCCGAACCGGGGCACTTTGACACGGATACGCCGGGCAGTGAGCCGGTTCCAGGCCGGGTCGCCGTCAGTGTGCCCCACGACGGCGCCGGGCGCCCCGGCGCACCGCCCCGGCACTTTGCGGAAGCCGTTGTCACTGCCCGGCGGCGGGCCTAGGCTATGGCCACGGCCCCACGCGGGGGACCGGCCAGGACCCTCCCTCACGGGGGCCAGGCACACGCTGGGATGCCGCGTCCTGGACACCACGGGACAGGAAAAACCATGACGAAGTATCTGTTTGAAGCCAATTACGTGGGCGACGGAATTACCGGGCTCATGCGTGAAGGGGGCACCAAACGGCGGGAAGCGCTGGCGGAGGCGCTCAGTTCGGTGGGCGGATCACTGGAGAGTTTTTACTACGCGTTCGGGGACATCGACGTCCTTGGCGTTTTTGATGTGCCGGACCAGGCGGCCGCGGCGGCCCTGTCACTGATGATCAATTCCACCGGCACCGTGGATGTCCGCCTGAAGCCGCTCATGACACCGGAGGACATTGACGAGGCTGCCAGGAAGACGCCTTCCTACCGGGCGCCGGGGCAGTAGCCGCGGGCGCAGTAGCCGCATGCGCAGAAGGCAGCTGGTCAGCGCCGCCGTCGGACATTACGACGGCGGCGCTTCCGTTGGGTGCCTGACAGGGATTTCGTCGGCGCGCTGGGTGGCGGCCCAGCTGGCCAGGACTTTCAGGGCATCCTCCGAGGGTGTGCCGGGATCTGCCGTGTACACGTTGATCCGCAGCCCGGGGTCTGCGGGGAGCTCCAGGGCTTCGAAGCTCAGGTCCAGGTCACCCACGATCGGGTGGTGGAGCCGCTTGCGGCCGGTGCGGTGGTACTTCACATCGTGCCTGGCCCACCTGGTGCGGAACTCCTCGCTGCGGGTGGACAGTTCACCAATCAGGTCCGTCAGGTCTTTGTCGTAGGGGTTCTTCCCGGCCGTGGAGCGCAGGACGGCCACGATGTCGTCCGCGCTGCGTTCCCAGTCGGCGAAGAAGTCCCTCGCTTTCGGGTTGAGGAAGGTGAAGCGCGCGCTGTTGGGCGGGGTGACCTGCTCTGCCATCATCTCCAGGTAAAGAGCCCGGCCCAGTTCGTTGGACGCCAGCACATCTCCGCGGTCATTGCGGACCCAGGCAGGGGCCGTGGTGATCGCGTCAACAACGCGCTGCACGCTGGGCCGCACCGCCTGCGGGCTCCGCTTGCGCCGCACGCGCGGGGAAGCGGTCGCTGCCCTCGCAAGGTCAAAAAGGTGGGCCGTTTCGGCGTCGTCAAGCTTCAGGGCCCGGGCGAGTGCTTCGATCACGCTGTCCGAGGCGCCGGAGAGGTTGCCGCGCTCAAGGCGGACGTAGTAGTCCACGCTCATCCCGGCGAGCATGGCCACTTCCTCACGGCGCAGCCCGGTGACCCGGCGGTTCCCGCCATAGAGGGGCAGACCGGCCTCCTCGGGCGTGATCCTGGCCCGGCGGGAGGTCAGGAACTTCCGCACATCATCGCTGTGTGTCATGGCCTCCACGCTACGCGCCGTCCACCGGACGAGGGAGGGACTGGCATTACCCTGTCCGGCAGTGACTCCCGGCCGCCACGGAATCACGGTTGCATTGAATGCATAAAACCTGCACCCACCACAGCCGTGCGGTAATCCCCACCGTTTGAAAGGGGTACTAGCCTGCCCTCCCACGAGGTCCGTGACCGGTGTTGACTGGAAACCGGCCCCACTTAGTAAGGAATCACAATGCGAGCAACACTGATGTACGGCGCCGGCGACGTGCGCGTCGAGACCGTTCCCCACCCCACCATCCAGGAGCCGACTGACGCGGTAGTGCGGATCGTCGCCGGTTGCATCTGCGGCAGCGACCTGTGGCCCTACGCCTCCAGGCCCGAGTCCGCCGAAGGCTCCCGCATGGGCCACGAATTCGTCGGCGTCGTCGAAGAACTCGGCTCCGACGTGACCGGCCTGAAAGCCGGTGACTTTGTCATCGCACCGTTCGTCGCGTCCGACGGCACCTGCGATTTCTGCCAGGAAGGCCTGCAGACCTCCTGCCGCCACGGCGCCCACTGGGGCGGCCGTAACGATGGCGGGCAGGGCGAATTCGCGCGGGTCCCGCAGGCGTCGGGAACCCTCGTTGTGGTCCCGGCAGGGTTCGACGAGAAGCTGATCCCGTCGCTGCTGAGCCTCTCCGACGTGATGTGCACCGGCTACCACGCGGCCAAAAAGGCAGGCATCAAACCCGGTCAGAGCGTCACTGTGATCGGCGACGGCGCGGTGGGCCTCTCCGCGGTCCTCTCAGCCAGGCTGATGGGCGCCTCGCGCATCATCCTCATGGGCCGCCACGACGCCCGCACCGACCTCGGCCGCGAATTCGGTGCCACCGACGTGGTGGCCGAACGCGGCGAGGCAGGCATTGCCAAGGTCAGGGAACTCACCAACGGCGACGGAACGCACGCGGTGCTCGAAGCCGTGGGCCTCAAGCCAGCGATCGAGACGGCGATTGGTGTGGTGCGCGACGGCGGCGTCATCAGCCGTGTGGGTGCGCCACAGTTCTCCGACGTTCCGCTCGGATTCCCCGAGTTCCTGCGCAACATCACCCTGACCGGTGGCGTTGCGCCCGCCCGCGCGTACATCGAGGAACTGCTGCCTCTGGTGCTGGACGGCAGCATCAATCCGGGCAAGGTCTTCGACCGCACCGTCGGCCTGGACGGCGTTCCTGCCGGCTACCGGGCCATGGCCCAGCGCGAAGCGCTCAAAGTACTCGTCCGCCCCTAACCACAGCCCGTAAACACGACAAGCCACAGAATCAGGACAAAACCATGCACCTCACACTCAACAACGGCGTCGCCATGCCGGCTCTCGGCCTGGGCGTCTTCCAAAGTCCGCCGGAACAGACCACTGCGGCCGTCGAAGCAGCGCTAGCCACCGGCTACCGGCTCATTGATACTGCCGCCGCCTACGGCAACGAGCGGGAGGTCGGCGACGGCATCCGCGGCTCGGGCCTGGACCGTTCGGAGGTGTTCATCGAGACCAAGATCTGGGTCAGCGACTACGGCTACGACCAGACCCGCCACGCCTGGAAGAAGGCGGCCGGCAAACTCGGCGTCGACCAGCTCGACCTGCTCATCCTGCACCAGCCCGCTCCCGACAGGTTCGAAAAGACCATCGCCGCCTACCAGGCCCTTGAAGCTCTGCTGGCCGACGGGCGGGTCCGGGCGATCGGGGTCAGCAACTTCATGCCCCACCACCTGGACAAGCTCCTCGCCTCGACAGACATCGTCCCGGCCGTGAACCAGATCGAACTGCACCCCTACTTCACCCAGCGGGATGTCCAGGCAGCCGACGCCCGGCACGGGATCCTCACCCAGGCCTGGTCTCCCATCGGCGGGATCACCTTCTACCCCGGCTGGGGCGAGGAACGGCGGAACGTCATGGAAGACCCGGCGATTGCCGCCGTCGGACACGCCCATGGCAAGAGCCCTGCCCAGGTGATGCTGCGCTGGCACCTGCAGCAGGGACGCTCCGCCATCCCGAAATCGACCAACCCGGCCCGTATCGCCGAGAACTTCGACATCTTCGATTTCGAACTCACACCTGACGAACTCGCCGCCATCGACGCCCTCGATACCGGCGTGCGGAACGGCCCCGACCCCGACGTGGCCCGCGAGGAGCGCTTCGCCATGGTCATCCCCGAAGCCTGAATCCCCGAAGCCTGAGTCCCACGACAGAGAGAACCACCTCCATGGAATACCGCCCACTCGGCCGCACCGGCGTGCAGGTCAGCCCCCTCTGCCTCGGCGCGATGATGTTCGGCCCCTGGGGCAACGACGACCGCGCCGACTCCACCCGCATCATCCATCGAGCCCTCGACGCCGGCATCAACTTCATCGACACCGCCGACGTTTACTCCGGCGGGGCGTCGGAGGAGATCGTCGGCGAGGCGCTGGCCGGGCGCCGCGACGATGTCTTCCTGGCCACGAAGTTCTTTATGCCCATGAGCGAGGATCCCAACCACCGCGGCGGATCCCGCCGCTGGATCATCCGCGAGGTTGAAGACTCCCTGCGCCGCCTGAACACCGACTACCTGGACCTGTACCAGGTCCACCGGTCCAGCCCGGACACGGACGTGGCGGAAACCCTCGGCGCACTCACCGACCTCGTCCGCCAGGGCAAGGTCCGCTACATCGGCTCCTCGTCCTACTCCGGATCGCACATCGTTGAAGCCCAGTGGGCGTCACGCGAACGCCGTCTGGAGCGGTTCGTCACCGAACAGCCGCCCTATTCCATCCTTGTCCGCGGCATCGAAGAGGACGTCCTCCCGACCGTGCAGCGGTACGGCATGGGAACGCTCACGTACAGCCCGCTCAGCGGCGGGTGGCTGTCCGGGCGCTGGCGCAAAGACTCGGCGTCCGCACCCACCTCGTCCGCGCGGCCGAACGCCCGGTTCGATATGACAAGCCCTGCCAACCAGCGCAAACTCGACATCGTCGAGGACCTCGCCCAACTGGCCGAAGAAGCCGGACTCAGCCTGATCGAGCTGGCCATCGCCTTCGTGATCAACCACCCCGGGGTGACGTCCGCCATCGTCGGTCCGCGCACCATGGAGCAGCTGGAGTCCTACCTGCCCGCCGCGGACATCACGCTCTCAGCCGACGTGCTGGACCGCATCGACAAGATCGTCGCACCCGGCGTCACCGTCAACCCGGATGACAACAGCTACGGCGCGCACGAACTCACAGCGCAGGCGCGGCGGCGGACACGGCCGTGACCGCCCGGGCGGTCCCCACTCACTCCGGACCTAAAGAAGGAACACCATGACTGACCAGCCCCGACAGATCGGCGGCGGCCGGAAGATGTTCGGCGACTTCGCTCCGAAGCTCGCCGAACTCACCGACGACATGCTTTTTGAAGACATCTGGAACCGGCCCGAACTGAGCCCACGCGACCGCAGCCTCATCACCGTGGCCGTGCTCACCGCGGCAGGGAACACGGAGCAGCTGGGCTCCCACCTGGGCCGCGCCGTCGACAACGGGGTGACCCGGGATGAACTGATCGAAGCCATCACCCATGTGACGCTCTACGCCGGCTGGCCCAGGGGCATGTCCGCGATGGGCGTCGCCAAGCAGCTCTTCACAGACAACACGTAAGGACAACCATGAACATCGAACCCACCGTGCCCACCACCAAGAACCCGCCGGCGCAGTTCGTCGGCGACGTGTGGCTGGACCCCATCGCGCTTCCCCACGAGAGCGACCAGACGATGGTGGTAGCCACTGTCCGGTTTGCGCCCGGAGCGCGGACCGCCTGGCATTCCCATCAGCACGGCCAGTATTTGCGCGTCACCCAGGGCGTAGGCCGTTTCGGGACGAGGGACGGAAAGATCATCGAAGTCCATCCCGGCCAGACGCTTTATACCCCGCCGGGTGAGGAGCACTGGCACGCGGCCGCCCCCGGCTGCTTTATGGAACACCTTGCCATGCTTCAAAACGGCGAAGACCCGGCCAAGACCACCACGTGGGCGGAGCACATCACGGACGAGGAATTCAACGGCTGCTGACCTGCACCAAAACCCGCCGGCGGTCAGAACCGGCTGCCCGGGACGTCCCGCCAGAGCTGTTCGCCGGCTGTTGTGCCTGTCCCGTACATCCAGAGCACGATGTCCATGACGCGAATTTCGGAGATCGGGTCCGTGATCCGTGAGAGCCGGCGGATTTCCCGGAGCCGCTGCGGCAGCCCGGTGCCGTCCGTCAAGGCGGTGTGCCACCTCTGCCACTGACCGGCCGGGCCGCGGTTGAGGTTCATCAGATGCCCGACGGCGGAATCGTAGACAGGGAGCAGCAGCGGGCGTTTGCGGGCCATCACTTTGCTGGTGCGCGTCTCGCCCATGCCCCAGCCCGTGTCGCGTCCGCTGAGAACGTGCCGGAGCTGAAACGCGGGGCTGGCGTCGCCGAGGATTTTGTCGAACTCGTCGGCTTGCACGTCGGCCATGTCCAGGCTGGCCGGAATCTGTGCCAGCAGGTCCGAAACCAGGGCTGCCTGGGTGTCCAGGATGCCAAACGCGGCCCTGTCCAGGACGTCCGCGCAGAGAAAGGAGACGGCGATCAGGTCGTCGGGCGTAATTCGGTTCACGTCATGGGGCGCATCCCCGCCGCCGCCCCAGCAGTTGTACATGCTGCCCTTATAGGCGGGAAGCCCGGCACCGGTCCGGCGGTAGTAGGTGCCGAGCAGCTTGGCAGCAGTGTCTATGTGGTCGTCATCCAGAATGGCAGGAATTGCCATGCGTCCCCCCATTGTTGTGCCCGGCGCCGATCCAGCCATGCAGACGTCAGGTCGACAGCGGACCCGGAAATCACCGGAAGTCTATCCGCACAACGTGAACGCGGCAGCCGCCGTCGGGAATTTACGACGGCGGCCCTTCAGCTGCCTGCCGGGACAAGGTCCGCTTCCACAGCGCCACTGCCAGGACCGCCACCCAGAGCAGGAACGCCCCGATGCTGATTCTTTCGCCGATGCCCAGCACGAGGTTCGGTCCCGGCGCGGCCATGAACGCGATCATGCCCATGACCGCGGAAAGTACAAGCGAAATGATCGAGTACCAGCGCATGCGGCCGTGGAACCCTGCGGCCACGAAGCACATCGCGGCGACCATGAGGGCGAGCTGGACGTTGGTGGCCAGGATGTGCAGGGGAACGGACGTTTCATCGCCGAGCCTCAGCGGAAAGAAGCCTCCCGCGATGTTCCACAGCCCGTAGCCGATCAGCAGGCCGCCGCCGGTGCGCAGGGCGCGGTTGCCGTGCGTGGAGCTCCATACGCCAACCCCAAAGGCGATGAACAGTAGCGTGTAGATCCACAGGAGCGGGACGATGGCGTCGCGGCCGGGGGAGCCGACAGCGAGGAGTTCACTGACCATCTGCTCGGTGCGGCGGTAACCCTCCCACTTTGCCGCCGCGACGCCGTCGGTCGCCGCCACGTAGAGCAGCGAGGAGAGTGGTCCTGCGGCGAGGAGGGCCTGGCGCTTCTCGATTGGCACGTCAGGATTTCCTAAGGGCCCGCAGTCCGGCATCGGCTCGGCGCAGGGCCCGCGAGCATCCGCTCCGACGCCTACCGCCTTAAGCTTTGGCCGGGCCGCCCGCTGCGGGTAGGGTCAAACGGCCTTGGCCTGACCGGGAGTGCCGAGAGTAATCTGGGATCAGTGATCGGGAAGACCACATGCAAACGAATTCAGCCCACCCCGCCGCACACTCGGCGCCTGCCCTTGACCGGCAGTCCCTGCTCCCGGACTGCGGAAACTGCTTTGCCCTCTGCTGTACCGCCTTCGGATTCTCGCGCTCGGCAGATTTTGCGCTCGACAAACCCGCAGGTTCACCCTGCCCGAACCTCGCCGCCGATTTCTCCTGCACCATCCACAGCAGCCTCCGCCCCAGGGGGTTTCGCGGCTGCACGGTCTTTGACTGCTTCGGCGCCGGCCAAAAGGTGTCCCAGGGGCTCTTCGGCGGAACGAGCTGGCGCGAGAACCCCGAGTCCACCGGTCCGATGTTTGCCGCGTTCAAAGCCGTGCGGCAGCTGCACGAGATGCTCTGGTACCTGGCGGAGGCCCGGTGCCGAACTTTCGATTCCGACCTCGCCCACCAGGCCGTGGAACTTGGCACCATCATCGGGCAGGCCGTCGACGGCGGTCTGCAGCCCCTGCTCGCACTGGACATCCAGGAGCTTCATGCCCGGGTGAGGTCAATGCTGATGGAGGTCAGCACGGAAGTCCGGTCCGCCTACTTTGCCGCGGGCGGTGACCACCTGGATGCCGGGCTCGGGGCCGGAGCCGACCTGATGGGCATCAATCTCAGGGGACGCCGGTTGTGCGGTGCAGACCTGCGAGGGGCTTACCTGATTGCGGCTGATCTGCGAGACAGCGACTTATCGGGGGTGGATCTGCTCGGTGCGGACCTCCGGGATGCGCGGCTTGAGGGCGCCGACCTCTCGGCGGCCCTGTATCTGACCCAGCCGCAGCTCAACGCGGCGCGCGGCAGCCGCGCAACCCGGCTGCCGGCGGACCTGGTGCAGCCACCGCACTGGTGGCCAGGTTCGGGTCAGGGATGAATCAATCACGACGGCGGCGCCCGCCTTGATCGGGCTGCTGCCGGGTTGCTGCGGCTCCGCCTGTTAGCCGGCCGCTGTTAGGCTCCGCCTGTGACCAGCCACCGGAAGTCCCTCGCCCGCGTCCTAGCCGTCGGCCTCGCCATACTCTCCACCGGGCTGCTTGTTGCGGCACAGCCGGGTTGGGCCGCCCCAGCGATTCCGGCCGCCCAGCCTGTGGCCGTGTCCGCGGAGCTCACTACGGCCGACGCCGATGCGTGGCTCGACGGAGTGCTCCCGGCGCTGCTGGAGCGGGAGGAGATTCCGGGCGCCGCGGTCTCGATCGTCCGGGACGGGAGGGTGCTGACCCGGCGCGGTTTTGGCCTGGCGGATACGGGCATCAGCGGGAACCAGCCCCGCCCGGTGGATCCTGAGAGGACTATTTTCCGGGTGGGTTCGGTCTCCAAGACCGTGGTGGCCACGGCGGTGATGCAGCTGGTGCAGCGTGGGCAGGTCGATCTGGACCGTCCGGTCACCGATTACGTGAACATTGAGCTTCCCACCCGCTTCAGAACGCCCATCACGCTGCGGCACCTGCTCACCCACACTGCCGGTTTCGAGGAGGTCTACGCCAACATGATCCTGCCCGCCGGCACCCCCGTGCCGGCGTTGCGCGAGACCGTCACCGCGGCTCCGCCGGATCAGATCTACGAGCCGGGGACCACACCGGCGTATTCCAACTACTCCTACGCGCTCGCCGCCTACGTGGTGGAGTCCGTCACCGGGCGTGAGGCTGCCGAGTACCTTCAGGCCGAGGTGCTCCGGGCCGCCGGCATGGCGACGGCCAGCTTCGCCCAGCCATTGCCGGAGCGCCTGAACGCGGACCTCGCCCAGGTCTATCCGTCCCGGCACCAGCAGCCCATCCCGTTTGAGCTGGTGGGCCCTTGGCCGCCCGGATCCCTGTCAGCGTCCGCCGCGGACATGGCCGCCTTCCTGCTCGCGCAGCTTAACACCGGCGGGTCCGCCCTGCTCAACCAGCAGACGCTCGCCCTGATGCACAGCCCGGCGCTGGGGGAGGACCGGCTGGGCGGCCTCGCCGCAGGGCACCGGATGGCACTCGGACTCTTCGAGGAGGACCGCAACGGGCGCCGGATCCTCGGGCACAGCGGGGACCTGATCCATTCGCACGCCGCCCTGCAGCTCTACCCGGACGACGCCACCGGCATCTTCATCGCGGTCAACGGTTCCGGCGCCCGGGCTGACTCCGCAACCGTCCTGCGCCGCGCGGTCCTGGATGGCTTCGCGGACCGCTACTTCCCGGCCGCCGGACCGGGTCCGTCACCGGTGGGCACCGCCGCGGACCATGCTCAGGCCGTCGCGGGAATTTACGGCCTGTCACGGACGCCGCAAAGCACCTTTATGCGGGCCTACTCGATGCTGGCATCGGTGCAGATCAGCGCCGACGACGCCGGGACACTCACCATCCCGCTGCCTACCGACGCCGGCGGCACCCCGGTCAGGCTGGCCGAGGTTGAACCGTGGGTGTGGCAGGACAGCGAGGGGCACCACCGCGTGGCCGTGCGGGTCGATGAGGCCGGTGCGGTCGGGGCCATCGGAGTCAGCCCGGCCCTCGTGCTCCTCCCCAAGCCGGCCTGGCAGGTCATGGCCGCACCGGTGGTGGCAGGGTCCCTCGGCGTTCTCCTGTTCGCTCTGCTCGCCTGGCCCGTGCGGGCAATCATCGGCTGGCGGCTCAAGGCTCCGCTGGACCTTCCGCGGCGCGACATGCGGCTGCGACGGATCACGCTGACCGCGGCCGCCGTGATCGCCGTCGGCGTCACCCTGTGGGCTGGTGCCGTGATGCAGATGTCGGGCGGATTTTCCGCGCAACCCGGGCTGATCCGTGGTGCACAGGCTGCAACCGCGCTCGGCGCACTCGGACTGGTGCCGGCGGTGTGGCGTGCCATGCGTGCCTCGCGGCAGGCACACAAGTCCCGGGCGGTGCTGGCTACGCTGGTGGCGCTGGCCTTCCTGGGTTTCGGGGCGGTGGCGCTGGCCGGCGGACTGCTGCTGCCGGACATCACTTACTGATCGGCAGCCACCGCGGCGGTCCGGAGTTTTTCGAAGGACTCGGTCCAGCCATCGCGGTGCAGGGCCAGCCGCTCCTTGGTCAGGAAAGGGCCCTGCGAGAGTGCCAGCCGCGTGCCCCCGCCGTCGGCAGCGAGCACGAGGTCGGCCACGGTCTCCCGGTCGTCCGGCGTCGGTTCCTCCCAGTTGAAGGTGTAGACGAGGTGCCAGGGCGGGTCGATTTCGAGGAACTCGCCGGAGAGGTGGAAAGGCTCGCCGTCCGGCGGGGCCATGCGGAAGCGGTAGCGGCCGCCCGGCACCAGATTGAGTTCGGCCGAGGGGAGAGTGAAGCCGGCGGGGCCCCACCACTTCGCCAGCTCGGCTGCTTCCGTCAGCAGCCTGAAGACCTTTTCCGGCGGCGCCTCCAGCCTGCATTCCAGGTTCAGGACATGACTGCCGGGCTGCTCATTCATGGTTCCACTCTGCCATCCGCGGGCGGCGGCGGGAAGGTATCGCCGCCGTCGCCGGAGGGCTGTATCCGCCGGCCGTAGTCCGAGGGTGCCGGCTCATTCCTTTGGAATTCTGGCAGTAGTTGTCGATCCGGGCTTCCGGCCAGCGTCGTATGAGTAGGAGCCTTAAGGGAAGGCTCCGGGACCGGCGCGGTATTCAGTGTCGGTGCCAGCAGAACCTCACAGCAGAGTTATGGACGATGGGAGCACGCAAATGTCAAAGTATTTGGTCCTGATCTTTCAGGATGAGGCGGCGAAGCAATCCGAGGGTGAGGCCATCAGCACCCCCTACCAGGAGTTCCAGCAGCGCCGCGGCGCGTCACTGCTCGGCGGGGCCGCACTGCAGCCGCCTTCGACGGCGACGTCCATCCGGCGCGACGGGGCAGGCGGATTCTCGGTGACGGACGGTCCGTTCGCCGAGTCAAAGGAAGCGCTGGGCGGCTACTACCTGATCGAGGCGGCCGACCTGGATGAGGCGCTGGAGATCGCCAAGGACGTTCCGGCCGGCATCGGGGTAGAGGTCCGGCCCGTGCGAATGGTCAGCTGATGCCGCAGGCCGCCAGCGCGGAGGTTGCTGCCGCGGTTGCCGATGCGCACCGCCGGGAGTGGGCGTTCGTGCTGGCGGCCACCGTCCGTGTTGCGGGGGACATCGACACGGCGGAAGAGGCGGTCCAGGACGCGTACGCCAGCGCACTGGCCACGTGGGGTCCGCGGGGCATCCCGCAGAACCCCGGCGCGTGGCTCACGGTGACCGCCCGCCGTCGGGCCCTGGACTGCCGCCGGCGGGCCGCGACGGCGCAGCGGGCGCTCCCGAAGCTGCTGGACCCGGCCGAGGCAACCGATTATGAGCCGGACCCCGGGCCGGAAGGCATTCCCGACGACCGGCTGCGCCTGATCTTCACCTGCTGCCACCCGGCCCTGGGGTTGGACGCCCGGGTTGCCCTGACGCTGAGGCTCCTCTGCGGGCTCTCCACCGCCGACGTGGCAAGGGCGTTCCTCATCCCCGAGGCCACCATGGCCGCGCGGATCACCCGGGCGAAGAAGAAGATCACTGCCGCGCATATCCCGTACCGCGTGCCGGCGGCATCGGAGCTGCACGGGCGCATTGACGGCGTGCTGTCGGTCGTCTACCTCGTGTACACCACTGGGCACACCGCACCGTCGGGCGCCGGCCTGATGCGCCGGGACCTCGCGGAACGCGGCCTTGAACTGGCCCGAATGCTTCGGGTCCTGCTTCCGCAGGACCGCGACGTCGCCGGCCTCCTGTCCCTCATTCTGCTCACCGACGCCCGCAGGTCCGCCCGGCTCGACGGGCACCGTGAACTCGTGCTGATGGAGCACCAGGACAGGGCGAAATGGGACCGGGCGGCCATCGAGGAAGGCGTGGCGCTCCTGCGCGAGGCGTTGGGTGCGCGGCCGCCGGGCCGCTTCGCCGTGATGGCGGCCATCGCTGCCGTCCATGACGAGAGTGCGTCGTGGTCCGACACTGACTGGCGGGAGATCCTGGGGCTCTACGACGTGCTGATGGAGACGTGGCCTTCTCCCGTTGTCCAGCTCAACCGGGCCATTGCACTCGGCTTTGCGGTGGGCCCGGCGGAAGGCCTGGCGGAGTTGGATGCGCTCGGCGCGGAGCCGCAGCTGGCCCGTTATCCGTATCTTGCCGCCGCGCGCGCCGATTTCCTGACCAGGCTGGGCCGCGTCCGCGAGGCCAGGGTGGCCTTCGAGGAGGCGCTGATCCTGACCGACAATGAGACCGAACGGCGCTACCTCCGCAGCTGCCTGAACCAACTGGCGGGCTGATGACGGAGGACGACGGCGGCGCCCGCGGCGGGTGCCGTGGGTGTGGGGGGCCTCGGGGGAGGCCTTGGGGTGCGGCGGAGGCAGTGGGAGGATGAATCCGTGGATCAATTCTTTGATTTCCTTCGCCACTTCTGGTGGCTCGCTTTCCCTCTCGGCGGGATGGCCGGCGGGTGGGCTCGGCAGTGGTCCAGGGCCAGTGAACGCCGGCACCGTCGCCGCGTGGAGCTGTACAAGCTGAAGAACCAGGCGGTGCAGGCGGAGCAGGCGAGCCGGGCCGAGGTTGCGGCCCTGATGGCAGCGCACGATGCCGTGAACCGGCGGTGGCTGGACTACGAGCTCGATGTCGGGAAGCTGATCGACTTCCCGGTCATGACAGATGTGCGGGAACCCCTTACCGTAGCGTTCATCCGGGCGAAGAAAGCGGCGGACGGTTTGCGGCCGGCGGACCCGGGCGACATTACGACGCCGGCCCGGCTGGCGGAGTACCGGACAGCCGTGAATGGCTTTGAGCTGGCCTTCGACGTGGCCGAGCGCGAAGCCAAGCGGATCAAGGACCACAATTTCAGTGCCTTGGAGCGCCAGCGTCTGGCGACGGCCAGGAAGCTATTGAACATCGCCTCGGACAACGCCGCCACCCCGGCCGAACGGCAGACAGCGTACAAGCGCGCCCGGCGGGAACTGGACGGCCTGATCGTCCTGCCCGAGGCCACGGTGGCCGCGCTGGAAGTGAAGATCGCCGGCGAACTGAACGCACCGCACACCACGGAGTGAATGCGCAGGACGGCGGCACCCGGCTCTTGAATTCCCGGCCCGGGTGCCGCCGTCGTGCGTTACGTGTACAGGAGCGAGCCGGGGGTGGTGAGTTTCTCGCCGGTCTCGAGCCAGGTCTTCAGGCCGGAAAGGATCATGGGCCAGCCGCCGTAGAGCTGTTCGTTGGCGCCCTCGCGGAGCTGGTCGTGGGTGACGGTGAGGTGGCAGGAGTCTCCCACGGGTTCGATCTCCCAGGTGATCCGTGAGGTGCCTTCGGCTTTGACGTCCTCGCCCCACAGCGCCGTCATGGTCTGGACGAGCCGGCGCGGCGGGTCAACTTCGATGTTCTCGCCTTCGCCCAGCAGCGCCCCGGCTTTCGGGTTGCCCATCTCAAACCGGCCGCCCGGGGTCCAGTCGGAGGAGAGGGTGTTCCCGAACTGGTATTTGCTGCGGATCTCGCTGTCCGTGATGGCTTCCCAGAGCCGTTCCGGCGTGGTCTTGATGTAGATTTCGAAGATCTTTTCCATGGGACTTTCCAATCTGGTTTTGAGGTCGCTGAGGCCAGCGGCCCATGGTTCGGCATACTTGCTCACCCAGCGGTCGTGGATCAGCCGGATGGGCACCGGATTCAGGAAGTGGAGTTTCTCCCGGCCCCGGCGGCGGGTGACCACCAGGCCGGCGTCCTCCAGCAGCTTGAGGTGCTTCATCACCCCGTAGCGGGTCATCTCAAAGCGGGCCTCAAGCGCATGCAGGGTCTGCCCGTCCTCCCGGAAGAGCTCATCGAGCAGGTCCCGGCGGGTGGGGTCGGCGAGGGCCTTGAATACGGCGTCCACAGTTCAAGGATAGGTGACTAAAAGGTCACATGTCTAGAGGTTCGCAGCCAACAGGGTAGGTCCGTCTCTGGCCGCCGGCCCCGGACCGGCGTAGGGTCTGGAGGCATGACCGAACAGCAACCTTATGAGCTGGTGCACCGCTACCCGCACTTTGAACTGCGCCGCTATCCCGCGCACGTCGTTGCCGAGGTGCATGTCAAGGCCACCTTTGACCGGGCCGGCAACGCTGCCTTCCGGCATTTGTTCAACTACATCAGCGGCAGCAACACGGCCCGGCAGAAGCTGGCGATGACGGCCCCCGTCATCCAGGAAACCCAGGCTCCGCAGAAGCTGGCGATGACAGCGCCGGTTATCCAGAGCGGCCCGCTGCCAGGCAGCGATTCGCCCGCTGACTTTGTGATTGCCTTTGTGCTGCCCGCCAGTACGACGGCGGAAACCGCACCCGCACCGACGAACCCTGACGTGGTGGTCAGGGAAGTTCCGGGTTCACTGGCCGCGGTGGTCCGCTTCTCGGGCAGCGGCAACGCTAAGGCCTTTGAGCAACGGAACACGGGGCTGCAGGCGGCACTGCCCCTGGCCGGTCTGACGGCGGTGGGTCCGCCGCGGTTTGCCCGCTTTGACCCGCCCTTCAAGCCCTGGTTCCTGCGGCACAACGAGGTCATCCAGGACGTGCAGGAGACAGCCAGCGCCTAGGCTGACCGGATGGAGTATCAGCTGCGCCAGGCCACGCCCGGGGACGCCCTCGCCGTCGTGCTCTTCCATACACTCGCCCACGAGGAGAGCTACGGGCACTTACTGTCCCCGGAGTTCTTCCGCGCCCGGCGGGCCAGCATCGCCGAACGGGCCGAACGGCGCCGCCCGCACCTGGCAGTTGATGACCCGCGGATCATCGCCGTGGACGGCAACAACCACATCGTGGGACTGGCGGACGCCGGGCCGGGCCGGGATGAGGACGGCCCCGCGGAGCTGGAACTGTATTCGCTCTTTACGCTCCGGCACACCTACGGGACGGGACTGGGCGCGGCACTGTTGAGTGCCGCCGTCGGCGATTCCGCCGCCTATCTGTGGGTGCTCCGGGACAATCCCCGGGCGCAGGCGTTTTACCTCAAGCAGGGATTTCGCCCCGATGGGGCAACGGGCCTGCTCCCGCCCGAGTGGGAAGAGTTGCCGCAGGTCAGGATGGTCCGGCCGGCCCGGGGCTGACGCCGAAAGTTCAGGAGCACGTGGGCACCGCCCGCGAGGGAAGAGCATGGTCTTCCCTCGCGGGGGTCAGCGCCAGCCGAGCTCGGGCGCTACATACTTCAGGATCGATTCGATGACGTGGGCGTTGTAGTCGACGCCGAGCTGGTTCGGGACCGTGAGCAGCAGGGTGTCTGCCGCGGCGATCGCCTCGTCCTCGGCCAGCTTCTTGGCCAGCTCCTCCGGGGTGCCCGCGTAGGAGCGGCCAAACACGGCGCGCGTTTTCGCGTCGATGTTGCCCACCTGGTCCGAACTGTGGCGGTCGCGGCCGAAGTATTGCCAGTCGCGCTCGTCCGTCAGGGCGAAGATGCTGCGGCTGACCGAGACGCGCGGCTCTCGCTGGTGCCCCGCCTCCTTCCAGGCCTGCCGGTAGAGCTCAATCTGCTCGGCCTGCTGGACGTGGAAGGGCTTGCCGCTCTCGTCATCCTTGAGCGTGGAGCTTTGCAGGTTCATGCCGAGCTTTGCCGCCCAGATGGCCGTGGCGTTCGAGCCCGAACCCCACCAGATGCGCTCGCGCAGGCCCTCGGAGTGCGGCTCCATGCGCAGCAGGCCCGGCGGATTCGGGAACATCGGGCGGGGGCTGGGTGCCGCGAAGCCCTCGCCCTTGAGCACCTCGAGCAGACGCTCGGTGTGCCTGCGGCCCATGTCCGCGTCCGACTCGCCCTCGGCGGGAGCGTAGCCGAAGTGGCGCCACCCGTCGATGACCTGCTCGGGTGAACCACGGCTGATGCCCAGCTGCAGCCGGCCGCCCGAGATCAGGTCGGCCGCGCCGGCGTCTTCCGCCATGTAGAGCGGGTTCTCGTAGCGCATGTCGATCACGCCGGTGCCGATCTCAATCCGGCTTGTCCGGGCGCCGATCGCAGCGAGCAGCGGGAACGGGGAGGCGTACTGCTGCGCGAAGTGGTGGACGCGGAAATAGGCGCCGTCCGCCCCCAGCTCTTCGGCCGCGACGGAGAGGTCAATCGCCTGCAACAGCGCGTCCGAGGCAGTCCGGGTGCCGGACTCCGGGTGGTCGGTCCAATGGCCGAATGACAGAAATCCGATGTTCTTCACAGCGGCAACCTTAGTACTTGTCGCATGTTGTGTTACTCGCATTCAGGCTGAAGGGAGGCAATGATTTTGCGGGTGGCCGAGGCCAAGGCGTCCTGTTCCGCGCGGGTGAGCGGGTCGACGAAGTGTGTGCGGACGAACTCCACATGACCCGGCGCCGCGTGCTCTATGGCCTTCCGGCCGTCCGGGGTGATCTGCACGTCCAGGCCGCGTGCATCGGAGGAACAGTTCTTCCTCTCCAACAGGCCCCTGGCCTCCATCCGCTTGAGCAGGTGGGACAGGCGGCTGCGGTCCCAGCCGAGCGACCGGCCCAGCTCGCGTGCACGAACCACGCCGTCCGGGTGCTCAGAGAGTGGAACAAGCACCGCAAATTCGGCTCCGGAGAGCTGTGACTCCCGCACCAGCTGGCGGTCCATGGCGGCCGCCATTTGCTGGGATGCCTGCAGGAATCCGCGCCAGACTTCGGTCTCCCGTTCGTCCAGCCATTGGGTTTCCTCCGTCACAACGCCCCTCCCATGGGTTCAACGTGGCACACTGCCGGGGAGCTCTAGCGAATGGTCGCGAAGCCCTTGGCCCAGGAGACCACCTGGTCAACCATCGGTGCCAGGGTGCCGGCGTTCTGCTCGGTCGGCTTGAACTCGGAGAAGTTCTCGAAGTCATTGAACAGGGAGAACATGACCTGGTTGCGCACGTGAGCGACCTGGAGTTCGGAGAGGATCTCGCGCAAGTGCTCGACGGCGCGGGCGCCGCCGGCTGAACCGTAGGACACAAAGCCCGCCACCTTGTTGTTGAACTCTGCGTTCAGGTAGGACAGGGCGTTGGTGAGCACCGGGCCTGCAGTGTGGTTGTACTCGTGCACCACGAAGATGAAGCCGTCGAACTCGCTGACCTTGGCCGACCACGCCTTGGTGGCCGGGTTCTGGTAGTTCTGGTACGCGGCGGGGTAGGCCTCGTCCAGCAGGGGGAGGCTGAAGTCGGCGATGTCCACCAGCTCGACGTCCGCATCCGTGCGGTCCGCCACCTGGGCCAGAACCCACTCGGCTACGGACTTGTTCACGCTGCCGGGCCGGCTGGCGCCGGTAATGATGGCAATCTTGGGCAGGCCATTCTCGGCCAGGGGATCGGCGGCCGGGGAAACCTCAGGGGCAACTGCGGCGGGAGCCTCTGCGGCAGGGGCCACCACGCTGGGGGCCGTCACGCTGGGGGCTGCCGAGGCAGCTGAGTGGCCGGGCTTGGACTTGCGGGAGAAAATTTTGAACCAGGACATGGGCGCCTCACCGTTCGGAATGGTTGATGTTTCAATCATTCTACGAGGCCTTTTGATGATGTGTCAACAAAATGTCTACCGGGTGCCCGTCCGCCGCTCACCGTGAAATCCCTGCCGCTCGGCGCATAGATCCTACGTTTGCTTGGTATCTGCATCATGATTGCCGGAGGCGTTGGCCCACGTAGGGTCTTTCGCCTCTGGAATCGCTGGACACCGAGGTGCAGTGACGGGCAGAAGGAGTAACTATGGGCTGGCTGGACCGTGAACGAACTGTTGCCCCGCCGGGCTTCAACCGCTGGCTGGTGCCGCCTGCCGCGCTCGCCGTCCACCTGTGCATCGGCCAGGCCTACGCCACCAGCGTGTACAAGACGGCACTGGTCAAACACTTCGGGGCCAGCCTGACCGAAATCGGTGTGATCTTCTCCATCGCCATCGTGATGCTGGGCCTCTCGGCCGCCATCATGGGCACCTGGGTGGACAAGCACGGCCCGCGCAAAGCGATGTTCACGTCGGCCCTGTTCTGGGCCAGCGGCTTCCTCATCGGCTCACTGGGCATCTTCACGCACCAACTCTGGCTCGTCTACCTCGGCTACGGCGTGGTGGGCGGGATCGGCCTGGGCATCGGTTACATCTCGCCGGTGTCCACCCTGATCAAATGGTTCCCGGACCGCCCGGGCCTGGCCACCGGCATGGCCATCATGGGCTTCGGCGGCGGCGCGCTCATCGCCAGCCCGGTCTCCACCGCACTGCTCAAAATGTACGATCCCAACTCCGGCGCCCAGGGCTGGGTGGCCAGCGGCGACGCCGTGGGCAAACTCTTCCTGACCCTCGCCGTGGTCTACCTCGCCTACATGCTCTTCGGCGCGTTCACCATCAGGGTCCCGGCCGAAGGCTGGAAGCCTGCCGGGTTCGACCCGTCCAAGGTCAAGGCCGCCACGCTGGTCACTACGGACAACGTCTCGGCCAAGAACGCCGTGAAGACCCGGCAGTTCTGGCTCATCTGGGTGGCGCTGTTCTGCAACGTCACCGCGGGCATCGGCATCCTGGAGCAGGCGGCTCCCATGATTCAGGACTTCTTCAGGAAGCCCGACGGCGGTTCCCTGGTGAGTGCCGCCGTGGCGGCGGGCTTTGTGGGGCTGCTCTCGATCGGCAACATGTCCGGCCGGTTCGCCTGGTCGGCCACGTCCGATGTGACCGGCCGGAAGCGCATCTACATGGTCTACCTCGGCGTCGGGGCCGTGCTCTACACGGTGCTGGCGCTGGCGGGCTCCACCAGCACGTTCCTGTACGTGGTGCTGGCCTTCGTGATCATCTCCTTCTACGGCGGCGGCTTCGCCACCGTGCCGGCCTACCTCCGGGACCTCTTCGGCACCTTCCAGGTGGGGGCCATCCACGGCCGGCTCCTGACGGCGTGGTCCGCAGCCGGGGTGGCCGGCCCGCTGATCGTCAACGCCTTCCTGGACGCCCAGGGCAAACCCGGCCAACTGAACGCCGCGTCCTACCAGCCGGCGCTGCTGACCATGGTGGGGCTGCTGGTGATCGGCTTCATCGCCAACCTGCTGGTCAAGCCGGTTGACCCGCGATTCCACGAACCCCGCCCCGGCCTGAGCCGGCACGAACCCGCCATGGAGGCCTGACATGAGCACCGCATCCACCCCCGGCGCGTCCGCGCCTGCTGCACCGTCAACCGGCAGAGTGGCTATAGCCTGGGCCCTCGTTGGGGTCCCCCTGGCCTACGGCGTCTACGAAACGTTGACGCGTGTGGCGGCCCTGTTCGGCTGAACCCCGCGCCCCAAGTGCCACCGGCCGCCGTTGTGTAAATCACGACGGCGGCCGGCGGCGTGGGAAGCCACATCGCCCTGGCTTGTCCTGACTGAACAGCTCGAAGGCAGCCGCTAATTGTTCCGGGCCCAGAGCTGCAGCCACAGCAGCAGGCGCGTTTCGGGGTCGTCGAGATCCAGGCCGAACAGCGTCTGCACCCGGGAGAGACGGTAACGGACGGTGTTGACGTGCACCGCCAACATCCTGGCCGCTTCGATCGCGTTTCCGCCGGAGTCCAGGTAGGCCGCAACAGTGGATTCGAAGGATTTCTTATGCTGTGCGTCGTACGCCGCGATCCGCGCGGCTTGGGTTCCGGGCAGCTGGCCTGAGGCCGTCAATGACGAGGCAATCTGGCGCAGCTGCAGGCGCGGGCCCAGGGATTCGTCGTCAGCCACCACCTCGTCGGAATCGTCGGGAATGCGTCCTTCCACCACGTTGCGGACCAGTTCGGAGAGGACCAGCTCGGCGTTGACCCGGGACTGCTCAAGCCTGCCGATCGGGGCCGCGATCCCCAGTGCAGCCACCACCGGGCGGCCGAGCAGCCGCCGCGCGTTCCGGACGATTTTGAGCACCGCGCCACGCTGGAACTGCCGGGAGGATTCCTCGCCCTGCGGCAGGACGATGTACACGATGCCGTCCGCCAGCCCGCAGACGGCCGAGGGCAGCCGGACGGCGCAGGCGGTCCGAACGGTGTCAAAGAGCTTGAGGCGCGATTGCAGTGTTTCGGCGGCGCCCGCGTCCGCCGGGCCGCCGCTCACCGCGGCCACCCGGACGGAAGCTGCCGAGATGCCCAGCCGGATGGCGGCGAGTTCGGCGCGTTGGGGCTCGAACAGCAGCGGCTGGACCATGTCCATCTGACGGGTGAGGTTGGAGACGTAGGAGGTGCGCTTGTGCAGGATGTGGAGCGCGGCGACGTTCGCCGCCTCGCCCAGAATCCGGGCCGCGTCCTCATGGTGGTGCTCGGCGCGCTCCAGGAGCCAGAGCGAGCCGAGGACCTCGGCGCCGGCGCGGATGGCGATGGCGGTCCGCCGGAGCAGGGGGTCCTCGGTGGCCACCTCCAGCGCTTCCGCGGCCGCGTGAACGCGGCGGTAGTCCTTGTCGGTCTGCGCGGAATGGGGCACGTGCAGATTCAGGATGGAACTGCGCCGCGTCTCGTCGATGGGCTGGTCCGGGAGGGTCGAGTAGGCCAGGATCGTCTGATCGGGATCGGCGATGGCGATCGCGCCCCCGGCCTGGGCGGCTACGGTGTTGGCCAGATCGAACAGATCCCCGGGACGGATGTCCACGAGGGTGCGGCCGGACCGGCGGTGCGGGACCACGGCCGCGTCCATGATTTCCGCGAGCTGGTTCCAGGGGACCGTGTCGGAGGCCCGGAAAAGGGCCATCCCGGCTTCGCGGGCCGCGGCCCGGAGTACGGCGTCCGGTTTGCCGTTGGATTTATAGACGATTGCCACATATCCGGCGTGGTGGAGCTCCTGGATTTTGGCCCGCAGCCGTTTTCCGGTGAGGGACAGGCCGATGGCCAGCGCAACCGCGCCGGGAAAGTTCGCCGGAACGGCGGTGGAATCGTAGAGCACCGAGCCGGAAACCGGCTGCCGGGAATCAGTGGGCATGTCCACGAGGCTAAGGATTTCCGAACTGGTGGACCGGGCCACATCAGCAAGGGTGGGCAGGCCCGGGTTCTGCAGGGCAGCGGCACTGCCCGGTATTTCTCCGGCATCCTGTCTTTGGTAGTAAGTGCTAATGCCTGACCCCTTACCTTGTCTGAATCTCCATAGTTACACGGCCGTGTGCTTCCTACGCTGAAGAAAGCAACTTCGGCAGTGGAAGGCCAAGATTGAAGATCAGCGAAGCGCGGGAACTCATCCAGTTCAGGGCGCCTGTTTTGTCCAGGCAGCGCCGGGTGCTGGCCAACGCTTTCAGTGTTGAGGAGTACCGCAAGGCGGCCAAGAAAGTCCTGCCTGCGGGCATTTTCGATTACCTCGACGGCGGCTCCGAGGACGAAGTGACGCTGCGCCGGAACCGGGCCGTCTTCGACTCCTGGGCGCTGATGCCCCGGTGGGGCCCGGTTGACGGCCCCGATACCAGCACCGCCTTGCTCGGCAAGACCAGTGCACTGCCCCTGACGCTGACCCCCACCGGTGCCACCCGCCTGTTCCACCCCGCGGGGGAGTCCGCCGTCGCGGCGGCCGCCGCGCACGCCCGCATCCCTTACGGACTCGCCGGGCTGAGCACCGTGGCCATGGAAACCATTGCCAAGGACCATCCCGGACTGGACCGCTGGTTCAACTTCGGGCTCGGCTCCGATGCCCTGGCCGCCCGGGACAAACTCGCGCGCTGCGAAGCCGCCGGATTCACCACCCTGATTGTCGGCGTCGACATCCGGGCCCTCGGGTCCAGGGAACGGGACCTGCGCAACGGCTTTACGGCACCTCCGGCACTGACTCTTTCCACCGTCGCGGACATCGCCCGGCGGCCGTCCTGGTGGATCAACTTCCTGAAGGCGGACGGGATCAGCTTCCCCAACCTGGATCCCCGCAGTGCCGCGGCCACGTCCATGGTGACCCCGTCCATGTGGCAGCACATCCTCGGCCACTCCGACGCCGCCAGCGGGTGGAAGGAACTCGAAGCGCTGCGCGAAGCCTGGTCCGGCAGGATCGTGCTCAAGGGCTGCGTCAATCCGGCCGATGTTGCCCAGGCGGCCCGGATCGGCCTGGACGCCGTCCAGCTCAGCAACCACGGCGGCCGCCAGCTCGATCACATGCTCAGCCCCATGGACGTGCTCCAGGAGTCCCGCCAGCGGGTGGGGGACGCGCTGGAGATCTATGTGGACTCGGGAATCCGCCGCGGCAGCGACATCTTCAAGGCGTTGGCGCTGGGCGCCGACGCCTGCTCCATCGGCAGGGCGTACCTCTACGGGCTGGTGGCCGCCGGCACGCCCGGCGTGGAGCGGGTGATTGATATCCTCGCGGACGAACTCAGGCGTACCATGACGCTGGTAGGCGTTTCGAGCATTCCCGAGCTGAAAGCACGGGGTGGGGAAATCCTGCGTGACATCCGCTCTTCCGGCGAAATTCTTGAAAAAGCACCATCAGGCACCACCTAAAAAGAATCTCTGAAAGCTAAGGAAGCCATGCGCACCCGATACATACTCCCCGTCCTCACCGTAGCCACCGCGCTTGCCCTCTCCGGCTGCGTGGACAACAGCCAGCCTGCTGCCACCGGTTCGGCCGGGGCAAGCGGCAGTGCCGCCGCCGTCGACGTGAAAAAGAACGACGACGTGGCCGCGATGCTCCCGGAGAAGATCAAGAGCGCCGGGGTGCTCAACGTGGGCATGGCCAACAACTACCCGCCCAACGAGTTCAAAGACGATAACGGCGCGCCCGCGGGCTGGTCCGTGGACCTCACCAACGCCCTGGGCAAGGTGATGGGCCTGAAGGTCAACTTCGATATCGGCACCTTCGACAACATCCTGCCGGCCGTGCGCGCAGGCAAGGATGACATGGGGATGTCCTCGTTCACGGACACCGTGGAACGCGAAAAGCAGGTGGACTTCGTCTACTACTACTCCGCCGGGATCCAGTGGGCTACCGCCAAGGGCAAGACCGTGGACCCCAACAACGCCTGCGGGCTGAAGGTGGCCGTCCAGGCCACCACGTACGAGGACACCGACGAAGTGCCCAAGAAGTCCAAGGCCTGCACCGACGCCGGCAAACCGGCCATCCAGATCTTCAAGTTCGACGCCCAGGACCAGGCCACCAACGCCCTGGCGGTGGGGCAGGTGGACGCCATGAGCGCCGACTCGCCCGTGACCCTGTACGCGATCTCCAAGACCAAGGACAGGCTGCAGACCGCCGGGGACGCGTTCGAGGTGGCCCCCTACGGGATCCCGGTGGCCAAGGGCAGCGACTTCACCCCCGCGCTGCAGAAGGCGCTCCAGACCCTGATCGACGACGGCAGCTACACCAAGATCCTGTCCAAGTGGGGCGTGGAAGCCGGCGGAATCAAGAAGGCGGATCTCAACGTGGCGGCCAAGGGTTAACAGAACATGAGCAGGGCGGAATCCGACGGGATGACCCAGGCGGGACCGGGCGGCGGCCCGCGGAGCGGAGGCGGGCGGGCGGTGGACGATGCCCCGCCGGAGGCGATCGTCGCCATTCCGCTGCGCCACCCCTGGCGGAACTTCTTTGCCGTCATCCTGGTGCTGGGGCTGGCGGTGTTTGTGCTGGACGCCGCCCAGCGCCCGGATTACGGCTGGGCGGATGTAGGCAAGTACATCTTCGACCGCCGGATCAGCGCGGCGGCCTGGGTGACGTTGTCGCTGACCGTCTACGCCATGCTGGGCGCCATCGTGATCGGCCTGGTGCTGGCCATCATGCGGCTTTCGCCCAACCCGGTCCTGAAGAACATCGCCTGGCTGTACATCTGGATCTTCCGGGGGACCCCGGTGTACGTGCAGCTGGTCTTCTGGGGCTTGGTGTCCCTGATCTATCCGGTGTTCACCATCGGCATCCCGTTCATGGACCCGTGGGTCACCATTCCCAACGGAATCTTCACCAACCTCTTCATCACCGCCGTGATCGGCCTGGGCCTGAACGAGGCCGCCTACATGTCTGAAATTGTGCGGGCGGGCCTGCTGTCCGTGGACCGCGGCCAGGAGGAAGCCGCCACCGCGCTGGCGCTGTCCTGGGGCCAGACCATGCGCTTTGTGGTGGTGCCCCAGGCCATGAAGATCATCATTCCGCCCACCGGCAACGAAGTCATCTCCATGCTGAAGACCACCTCCCTGGTGGCGGCCATCCCCTTGAGCATCGACCTGTACGGGGTCTCCCGCGGCATCTCCGCGGTGACCTTCACCCCCGTGCCGCTCCTGATTGTGGCATCCCTCTGGTACCTGCTCTTCACCTCGGTGCTGATGGTGGGCCAGCACTTCATTGAGAAGCGGTTCTCCCGCGGCACCGGCCGGGCAGACGCTGGAAGGAAATCGCCGGCGTCGGATACGGCATCCGAGGCGGGCTCCGCGGCGATCCCCGGGACAGTGCTTCCGGGGGAGCCGGGCGCCCCGCTCGGCAACGATTTTGGAGGAAAAGGATGACGGACGTGCCCATGGTCCTGGCCGAGAAGGTCTCGAAGAACTTCGGTACCAACCGGGTTCTGCGCGGCATCAGCCTGGAAGTGGCCCGCGGCCAGGTCCTGTGCATCGTGGGGCCCAGCGGTTCGGGCAAGTCAACGTTCCTGCGCTGCATCAACCACCTGGAACGGGTGGACGCCGGCCGGCTTTCCATTGACGGCGAACTGGTGGGCTACCGCCAAAAGGGCGGCAAGCTCTATGAGCAGAAGCTCTCCGAAGCGGCCCTGCAGCGCCGGGAAATCGGCATGGTGTTCCAGCGCTTCAACCTGTTCCCGCACCTGACGGCGATGGAAAACATCACCCTGGCCCCCATCCGGGTGAAGGGCCTGTCCAAGGCCAAGGCCACCGCCCGTGCAAACGAGCTGCTGGCCCGCGTGGGGCTGGCGGACAAAGGTGATGCCTACCCCGCGCACCTCTCCGGCGGGCAGCAGCAGCGGGTGGCCATCGCCCGTGCCCTGGCCATGGACCCCAAGCTCATGCTCTTCGACGAGCCCACCAGCGCCCTGGACCCGGAACTGGTGGGGGAGGTGCTCGAGGTGATGAAGGAACTGGCCAAGAGCGGCATGACCATGGTGGTGGTGACCCATGAGATGGGGTTCGCCCGCGAAGTGGCGGACACCCTGGTGTTCATGGACGAAGGCGTGGTGGTGGAGGCCGGCCCGCCCCGGCAGGTCCTGAGCAATCCGCAGCACGGGCGCACCAAGGAGTTCCTCTCCAAGGTCCTGTGACAGCCGCTAGGTGGTTGGGACTCCGTACTCGGTCAGGCCGTTCCTGATCGCGAACAACGTGGCACCCACCCTATTGGTTGCACCGATCTTGGTGTAGATGTGCTCCACGTGGTTGCGGACGGTCTTCCGGGCAAGGAACAGGGCGCCGGCGATCTCGGCCGGCGTCATGCCGCGGCAGAGCATGCCGAGGATTTCCACTTCCCGCGGGGTGAGTCCGCCCGCGGCGGCATGCGGACGGCGGGGCTGCTGGCCGGCCGCCACAAGCACGGCCTCCACCGCTTCGCTGCCGAGCCTTCCTGCTGAAACTTCCCGCCGGAGCCGGGCAGCCGCATCAGCCGGCGTGAGCGCAGGCCGGTGCGGACGTGGCTCCAGGGAGGCATGGTAGGAGTCGGCAGCCGCCAGGATCCGCTGCCTGATCCCCAGCTCCGCTCCACCCAGCCCGCGTGGATAGCCTGACCCGTCGAGCCGCTCGTGGTGTGCGCCGGTGAGGGCCGCCTCGCCCTTCAGCCCGGGAACGCGGCTGAGGATCCGCTCGCCCAGAAACGGGTGCATGCGGATGCGTTCCAGCTCCAGCCCGGTGAGGGGCTCCTTCTTGTCCCACACCTGGTTGGACACCCCCAACCGGCCCAGGTCGTGCACCCAGCCTGCACGGCGGAGCTCCCCGACGTCGCCCGCCGGCAGCCCGTGCTCCTTGCCGGCGGCGGCGGCGAGGGCCGCCACGGCGCGGGAATGCCCGGCCGTGTAGGGAGACTTGAGGTCTGCGAAGTCGCCGATCGCGCGGAGCACCGCATCCAGCTGGCCGCCGGACAGGGGAGCGTCAGCGGGAGCCAGGTCAAGGGCCGCCCGCCAGCAGTCGACGTCGAGAAGCCCTGCGGTGAGTGCACCGGCCTGGTCGAGGAACAGCCCGGCCAGCGCCGGATCGAACTGGCTGCCGCGGCGCGCCCGGACCATGGCCACCGCCCCGGCCAGCCCCTCCCGGCGCAGGAAGACCTCGGCCGTGTCCGCGAGTTGCATGATCCGCATCTCCAACGGGATGTCCAGCCCTGACACGCCCGCCGGCAGGCCCTTGCCGTCCCACCGCTCGAAGGTGTGGGCGAGCAGGCCTGCCACGCCGTCGTCGAGGCCTACACTGCTGGCCAGCACCCCGGCGGAGACGCAGTGCGAGGCAATCATGGTCCGCACCGCACCGCTGCCCGTCGCCGCGAAACGCGTCCAGCGGGCAACACGGGCCAGCGGCGGGAGGCCGGCACCGGCGTGGCTGAACATGCCGGCGTACATGGGCAGGCCGTGCTGGTCGCGGTTGTAGTAGTCGGCGCGGAAGGCGATATCGTCCGTGAACAACGCGGCCAGTTCAAAGGAGTCCGCGTGGCAGCCGATCCAGGCCAGCTGGTTGGCGTAGTAGATCCTGCCCTGGCCGGCGGCGTCAACCCCCGCTGCCCCGGCGATCCGTAGCGCCAGCAGGGACGCGCGCAGCATGTGCTCCATCGGCTGCCCGAGCCCCAGATCGATGGCGAGCGACAGCGCGGCCAGGACTTCGCTGCGGCGGGGCGCAGCCGGCGACTGCATCACACCTGCCATTCTAGAAAGCCGTCAGCCAAGGCAGTAGGGACCACGCTCGCGGCGGTTATGCCGCCTGTTTCTTCCCGGCCTTTACCCGGACAGGACCGGGTCCGGCTGGAGGCGCGGTGGACGGGAACCTGACGCCCACCCGGGCCCCGAACAGGCCGCTCTGCGGAAGCCAGAAGTCCGCCAGGTGGTCCTGGACCGGCAGTGCCGCCGGGACTCCCGCGTCCGCGCCCTGGATGGTGGCCCGGGACTCCGTCACGAGCCACAACTGCCGCGGCTGGGCCTGGAACGTCTGGCCGTTCGGCACCACACCCGAGACCTTCATCCGGCCGGCGTTTAGGATGGGGCCGGCGAATGCTCCCATGGCCCGGAGCACCAGCCCGTTCCGCCAGAGCCGTTCCGGCATCCGCGCGGCCATGGCCGTCAGCATCCTGGTGGCCGCGGACGTGCCTAGCTGCAGGCGCCAGTCAACGGCGCCGGGAACCGTGATCCGGACGGTGAACGGCCCGCTCCACTGGATCTCGACGTCGGTCTCCACCGTGTGCTGGACGGCCGTCCCGAAGTATCGGGCGCAGCTGAACTCGGGTGCGGTGTTGGCGTAGATGGTCCACTCGCCGGCGGGTGTGCGGTGCCAGACGGAGCGGTAGCCGGGGCCCACGGAGCTGACCGGAAAATCCCGGAAGGCCAGGTAGTGGCCAGTGCTGAAGGGTAGGCCCAGGACGGCGTAGCCGGCGAAATGCTCGGCGGCGTCGTCCGGAAGTTCGGCAAGTTTCGGTGTTGCCTCTGCTGATGTCTGCGGCTGGTAGATGGTCATGGCCGCCTCCTTTTCTCCATGACCCGAGCCTATGACCGGGCGGCGGCAGGGGCATGGGGCAATTGCCCCATGTTGGCCCACCTGGCCCGCGGGTGCCGGACGCTATTCTGCGCCGGGATTCCGGCGCCGCACGTGCCGGTGGTGCAGTTCGTAGCTGTCGAACACATCGGCGGATGTGGTTCCGGCGTGGCCGAATTTGCCGCGCAGGACTTCGGCGAGTCCTTCGAGGGCGGCATGGAGCATCCGGCCGGCGAACTGGAGTTCAGCGTTCTCGCTGCGCTGCGCCTGGGATGCCAGCTCCTGGGCGTAGGCCACCGTGGCCGGCAGGGAACCGCGCTGCTCAATTTCACGGAAGTAGTAGGTTTCGTGGAACGCGAGGAGGTCTATGCTCACCGACGCCACGTTCCCGGCGATGGACTCCAGCAGTCCGGCCGCGTGAGCCGGGTTCACCGCCAGGAGGCCGGCCGGACCCGCGGCTTCCCGGAGCAGGTTCAGCTGATGGGCAAGCGCCCGGCGGCGGTTGAGGGCCGGGAAGGTCTGCAGGATCCAGGTGACCGTCGCTGTCAGCAACCCGAATCCGGTGACGGCCTCGAGGGCAACCACCAGCCTGAGCACCGGATGCGCCGCCACGATGTCGCCGAAGCCCACCGTGGAGAGCGTGACCAGGGACATGTAGAGGGCTTCGGCGAAGTCGGCCTGCAGCGGAACCCCGGCACCATAAACAAAACCGTCCGTCAGGTGGGGCAGGTAGAGCAGGGCCCAGCCGACGGCCGCCAGGCCGGCCCATGCACCGATGACGGCCGCCATCGCCAGGGGCGCTGCGATGAACGTGCCCCGGCCCCGCAGTTTCCGCGACACCAGCCAGAACCCGCGCATGATCGCCCGGCCCAGGGGCCCGGAGCCGTGCGGGTAAAGGAGCGTACGGAAGACGTCCACGAGCATCAGCAGAACCAGCCCGGCGCCCAAGACCGTCCAGAGCGTGTCCTCGAAGTCCATCCCTCATCTTAGAAGCGGCACGGCCACGCCGGGGAAATTAGCCCTCGGCCTCGTACGCCTTGGGCAGCTTCAGCCCGCGTTCCTCCATGAGGGTGCGCAGCCGGGTGGGGTAGTCGGTGATGATGCCGTCCACGCCCAGGTCCATCAGGCGGGCCATGTCCGCGGTGGTGTTCACGGTCCAGGGGATGACGGGCAGCCCCACTGCGTGGGCATCGGTGATCATCGCAGGGGTGACGGAACGGAACGTGGGGGAGACGGCGTCGTACCCCAGGGCGGCTGCCGCCTTGGGAAGCGAACCGTTGTAGTCGTCGATGTCGATGCCGCCCAGGTTGGGGCTCTTGCCGGGCTGGCCCACGCCCATCCAGGCGTCGCCGCTGGAGAGTGCCACCAGGGTCAGCCCGGGTGAGGGACTCCATGCCGGCGCCGCCGATCTCGCTGTCGTTCACCTTGGTTTCCACGTTGAAGCGGACTTTCGCGGCGTTGGTGTCGCGGGCCAGCTGGTACACGTCCTTGAGCTCGGCGATCCGGTTGCCCTCGATGACGTCCTGGTCCGGGTAGCCGGGCAGCTGCATGAAGCCGCAGTTTAGGGTCTTGACCTGGGCCAGGGACAGCTCGGCCACGCGGTCGCCCACGTACGGGAACTCGGGGTCGCCGGCGGTGGCCGGTGCGGTGTCGACCCACTTGTTCGCCTGGATGGTGTCGTCGTGCCAGACGATGACCTTGCCGTCGTCGGTCAGGTGGGTGTCCAGCTCCAGGGTGGTCACGCCCAGCTTCAGGGAGTTGGCGAAAGGCGGTGAGGGACTCTTCGGTCCACTCGCCGCGGCCGCCGCGGTGGCTCTGCAGGTCGAAGGACCCGTTGCGTTCGTTGACGTTCAGGGCGGAGGTTGCGGCGCCGGCAGCGTTCGACGACGGCGTGCCGGTTTGGGTGTCAGGGCTAGCGACGGCGGGGCTCGCCATCGCGGCGATGAGGGCGGCGGCTGCCGCGGCAGTCAGGACGTGGCGCATGGGTGGTTTCCTCCCCGGATTTCATTGATGCGCCCGGGTGGCGGTGCCAGAATGGTCGAAGCACATAAAATCAGCCGCCATGGGACCTGGGCCGGGACTGAACGCAGGGTTCCGTCCGCACCTTGACCATTCGGCTCTTCCTGTCAGCCCGGCACGGTTGCCGGACACCCGGGCTTCGCCAGCATCGCGAGTCCAATGCCAAAGACGGCGCCATCCGTCGGTGGCGTGTGTCCACTGGAGGTACAAGTGCCTGAATGCCAGCTGTGGGGTAGTTTCGATGCGGCGGTGGGGCAGCCATGACACGGCAACCTCTGCAGAAGCGCCGGCTCCGCGTCTCAGACGTCAATGTTGTTGACCACCGGACGCTCCGGAAAGCGCTGGGCGGGACCATCGTCGGGAACACGATGGAATGGTACGACGTGGGGGTCTTCGGGTATCTGATCACCACCATGGGGCCGGTGTTCCTGCCCGAAGCGGACAAAGCCGTGCAGAACCTGTTCCTGCTGGGGACGTTCGGGGCCACGTTTATCGCCCGCCCGGTGGGCGGGGTGTTTTTCGGCTGGCTGGGCGACAAGATCGGCCGGCAGAAGGTCCTGGCCATGACCCTTATGCTCATGGCCGCGGTCACGTTCGCCGTCGGCCTGCTCCCCGGGTACTCGGTCCTCGGCATCTGGGCCGCCGTGCTGCTGGTGGTCACCAAGCTGGTGCAGGGGTTTTCGACCGGGGGCGAGTACGCAGGCGCCACTACGTTCGTCAGTGAGCACTCCCCGGACCACCGCCGCGGCTTCTTTGTCAGCTTCCTGGACATGGGCAGCTATCTGGGCTTCGCCCTGGGCGCCGGTCTGGTGTCCGTCCTCCAGCTGATCCTGGGCCAGGCCGGGATGGAGGCCTGGGGCTGGCGAATTCCGTTCCTGATTGCCGGGCCCCTGGGCATCATTGCGATCTACTTCCGGATGAAAATTGAGGAATCGCCGGCGTTCCGGGCAACCCTTGAGGCCGAGGCGGAGACGGCCAGGCATCCTGAAACCGGTGAGGTCCTCGGGCCCCTGGGCCCGGTGGGGATCCTCAAGGCCCACTGGCAGCGGATCGTGCTGGCCATGATCCTGGTGGCCGCCGCCAACACGGTGGGCTACGCGCTGACCTCCTACATGCCCACGTACCTGACCACCAACAAGGGCTACGACGAAATCCACGGGACCCTCCTGACCATCCCGGTCCTGGTGGTCATGTCCCTGTGCATTCCGCTGACCGGTCATCTTTCGGATCGGATCGGCCGGCGCCCGGTGCTGTGGATAGGTGCCATCAGCACGGTGGTCCTGGCGCTGCCGGCCTTCACCCTGATCTCCGTCGGAACCATTCCGGCCACGGTCACCGGCCTGGCCCTGGTGGCCTTCCCGGTCACGTTCTACGTGGCCAACCTCGCCTCCGCGCTGCCGGCGCTGTTCCCCACGGCCCACCGCTACGGGGCCATGGGGATCGCGTACAACTTTGCCGTGGCCATCTTCGGCGGCACCACGCCGTTCATTATTGCCAGCCTGATCCAACTGACGGGCAACGACCTGATGCCCGCGTATTACCTCATGGCCACCTCGGCCATCGCCGCGGTCACCATCTACTTCCTGCCCGAATCCGCCCGGCGGCATCTGCCCGGGTCGATGCCCAGCGTGGATTCGGAGCAGGCCGCCCGCGAACTGGTGGCCACCCAGGACGCCAACCCCCTGCTGGACATGGCCACGCTGCCGTTCGGCCCCGGATACGAGGCCGCAAGGGCGGCGCATGCGGGATCCGAAGGCAGGGCGGGGGAGCGGTGACGGGGCGGCGCCCCTGTATCCTGACAAGGTAGCTCAAGGGTCCCCGGGGCCATCGACCAGGGCCTGACTCCGGCCCCCGAATTTCCCGGAATGGAACCTCTATCAGCACTGACCCAGCAGCTCCCGCCAGCACCCCCGCGTCCGCGCACACCCCTGCGGCGGAGGAACCCGCCGTCGTGACCTGGACCGAGGCCGGTGAGAGCAGGACCGCGCGCTGGCGTTCGGCGAACGGCCGGCCGGCGCCCACGCGGGTGGAAGTGGTGGACGATTCCCTCACGGCCGATGACGCGAACCGGATGGCATCCCAGGGGGTCGCGATGCTCTGGCACGGTGACTTCCACAACGCGCGGCAGATCCTCAACGCCCTGGACCGGCGGGTAGGCGCCGGAAAGAAGACCGCAGGAACCCCGGCCGATCAGTTCTACCGGCACCGCCAGGCCGCCTCGCACCGGGCACGCATTCTCGGCCTGCTGCTGATTCCCCTTGACCCCGGCCCGGTGGTGCCGCTGCGCCGCGCACCGGACATCCGGGAGGCCGCCGCGGAAGCGTACGGTGAGATCGGCGAACCGTCCGTGGTGTCCCTGCATGAGCTGGTCGGGGCCATCGGCGCGCACGAGTGGCGGCGGAACGGCGTCTACGTCGAGGCGCTGCAGGGCCGGATCCACCCGCACTACGGCACGTTCTTCCCCACCCGCAGTGAGTACGTGGACCTCGTGGCCACCGCTGCGCTGCCGGCTGACACGCTGGCGTTCGACGTCGGAACCGGCACCGGGGTGCTCGCCGCCGTCCTCGCCCGCCGCGGCGTCCGCCGCGTGGTGGCCACCGACAACCAGCCGCGCGCCATCGCCTGCGCCGCCGAGAACTTCCGGAACCTCGGCGTCGCGGACCGTGCCGAAGCCGTCCTGACGGACATGTTTCCGCCCGGACGCGCACCGCTGATCGTGTGCAACCCGCCCTGGATTCCGGCCACGCCGCATTCGTCCCTGGACAGCGCCGTCTACGACCCCGGCAGCAGGATGCTGTTCCGGTTCCTGAACGAACTCCCCGCCCACCTGGAGCCCGGCGGTGAAGGCTGGCTGGTCCTCTCCGACCTGGCCGAACACCTTGGCCTGCGCTCGCGGGAGGACCTGCTGACCGCCATCGAAGCGGCCGGCCTGAAAGTGACGGAACGGCTCGACACCCGGCCAACGCATGCGAAGGCATCGGACCCCAACGATCCGCTGTTCCAGGCACGCTCCGCCGAGGTCACGTCCCTCTGGCGGCTTGTTCCCCGGTAGTCCGGGGGGCGATGGACTTGTCCCTAGGACGCGGAAGGGTGCCTGACGCGGCCCAGCTTCAAGAGCTTGGCCGCGAGCCAGGTGACGGCGCTGCAGGCCGCGACGCCCCAGGCAATGTCGGTGACCGCAACGAGGACGGGGAAGTCCTTGAGGACGGCCAGCCCGGTGAGCGCCCAGGTGGCATAGGTGAAGAAGCCGAACAGCGCCCCGCCGGCCACCCGCTGCCGCATGGTGGCCCGCTGCTGGTTCGGCCTGATGCCGTAGTGCACTATCCCCGCGACATAGATGAGATAGAAGGCTGCGGCGCCGGCCATGTTGGGGCTGTCAGCCAGCAGGCCCGGAATCTGGCTTTCGTACTGCCGGCTGGCCACGGTGGTGATCCAGAGGACGTCGAGCACGGCAAACAGCACCGCGGCCACCGCGTAGGCCAGCAACCACTTTCTGACTGGGGCGTTGCCCTGGGCGTTCATGCGCGCCTCCCTGATTCGGCATAGAGTTTTTCGACGATGGGGCGGGCGTGTTCGGTGAAGGCGCCGCGCTTGAGTTTCATGGTGGGGGTCACGAAGCCGTTGGCCTCGCTGAGGTCCGTGAGCAGGAGGACAAAGCGGCGCACCTGCTCGGACCGGGCGATCTTCGCATTGGCGGCGTTGACTGCCTTGCCGATGGCGCTCAGGAGCCGGCTGTCGTCGATCTGCACCGCGCCGCCGCCGTGCGGAATGCGGAGGCCGGCCAGATCGGAAATGCCCTCCCGCTCGGCCCAGGCCGCCACGGACTCGGGGTCCAGCAGCACCAGTCCGCCGAGGTAGGGCTTGCCCTCGCCCACCATCACCGCGTGTGCCACGAGCGGGTCCCCCTCCACATAGCCTTCCCAGATGGCGGGCGAGATGGTCTTGCCGCCGGCGGTGACAATCACGTCCTTGCTCCGGCCCGTGAGGGTAAGCCGGCCCCGCTCATCCAGGGCCCCGAGATCGCCCGTGCGGAAGAACCCGTCTGCGAAGGCCTCGGCGTTGTCGGCGGCCCGGCGGTAACCGGCGAAAACGCCAACCCCGCGGGCCAGCACCTCGCCCTGCTCCGAGATGCGCACCGTGGTGCCGGGCATGGGGACACCCACGGAGCCAGCCTTGATGGACCCGGGCATGTTCCCGGTCAGCGGGGCGGTGGTCTCCGTCAGCCCGTAGCCCTCGATGACCGGAAGGCCCAGGCCGCGGAAGAACAGGGACAGCTCGGCATCGAGTGCGGCGGCGCCGGAGAGCAGGAAGTCCAGCCGGCCGCCCACCAGCGTCCGAAGCCGCTTGTAGAAGAGGCGGCCGAACAGTGCATGCCGGGCACGCAGGCCGAACGGGGCACGCACTGTGGGGTCGGCGTCGTGCGCTTCTGCAAACCTGCCCCACTCCACGGCGGTGCGCTGCGCCAAAGCCCACACCGGCCCGAGTTTCTTTTTCGCGGCGGCGGCCGCGGCGGATGCCTGGATCTTCTGCAGCACGCGGGGAACCACCACCAGGAACGTGGGCTTCAGTGCGCCGAGGGCGGGAACCACGTCCCGGGGATCGGACAGGTGCGCGATGCGCATGCCGTTGGCCAGGCAGATCAGCTGGAGTCCGCGCGCCAGCACATGGGCCATGGGCAGGAAAATGATGGTGTTCCCGTCACCCCGGACCACCTCGGTGTACGCGGCGGCCACGTTCAGCACCTGGCCCACGAAGTTGCCGTGGGTGATGAGGGCTCCTTTGGGCGCCGCGGTGGTGCCGGAGGTGTAGACGATGGTGGCCACCGAGTCCAGATCCGCCAGCAGGCGGCGCTGCTCGACGGCGGCATCGGAGACGTGCGCGCCCGCCGCCGCCAGCCCGGCAAGGTCTGCGCGGTCACTGACCTGGCGGGCGTCCATGGTCCACACGCCGAGGCAGGCCGTCCCGGCCTGCTCGAATCCCTGTTCCAGCAGGAGGGCGTGCGCGGCGCTGCCCGCCACGGCGAGGCGCACCTCGGCGTCCTTGAGGATGGCGGTCACCTGGGGCAGGGCGGACGTCTCGTAAATGGGAACCACGACGGCGCCGGCGAACCACGCCGCCATGTCCGCCAGGGCCCATTCGTAGCGGGTGGGAGACATGATGGCGAGCGATTCGCCCGGCTGCAGTCCGGCGGCGATAAAGCCCTTGGCCAGGGCCCGGACCTCGTGGACGAACTGCTGCGTGGTCACCTGCCGCCAGGGATCGGTGATCGCGGCTCCCGCGGAGCGCACCTCGAAGGCGACGTGCCCGGGGTCTGACCGGAACCGCTGCATCAGCAGGTCGGTGGCGTTCCGGTGGCCGGCGGTGGACACCAGGGGCGGGGAGGTGATCTCTCTCAACGGGCATCCTTTTGTGAAAGTGCGTTCAAATGGGCCTGCATCTGGCCGGCAGCGGCGTGGAGGAAGGCCTCCACCACGGCCTGGTCTGCGGCGGGGAGCGCCGACAGGTACGTGCTGGTGGCGGCGACCAGGGGCCGCATCAGATCCATGATGTCTCGGGATGCCGCGGGGGTGACGTTCACCCGCACGTGCCGCCGGTCCTCGGCGCTCCGAAGCCGCACCGCGTAGGCGTGGGCTTCCAGCCGGCTGACGATCGCGGTGGTGGTGGCTGCGGTAGCACCCAGTTCCTCGGCGAGCTTTCCCACCGTCACCGGGCCCACCTGGGCCAGCACCGAGAGGGCACGGTAATCGGTGAGGTTCAGGCCCAGGGTGCGTGCCACCTCGCGTTCGGTCTCATTGGCGAGCGCGAACATCCCCTGCAGGATGAATGCGGCCGGGTGAAAGGACGTGGCTTCCACCGTCCCATCTTGTTGCGTTTGCATGTACTCATAATACCCAATACTGTGGAACCATCAAATCGGTTTGAATATTAGCTGGCCTAGCATAATGACTGGCTAGCGTTATGTCCGGCAAGGGCTGCGGGCGGGAAAGGGGCTTTGATGACCAAGGAATCAGAACGCAAGGCGGCCATCGTGCTGCCGGTGGTGGTGCTCGTCGGCGCGCTGGTGGCGGTTGCCGGCAGTCAGGGCGGTGCCGCTGTGGGCGGCTGGCCGCTGTTCGGGCTGGGGGTGGCCGCGGCCTTCCTGATCCAGTGGCTGGCGTTCATCCCGGCGTTCAGGGCGCAGACGGAGCGGTTTTACGACTTCACCGGCGCGCTGACGTACATCAGCATCACGCTGTTCCTGGTGCTGCTCAGCCCGGCCATGGACGCCCGCGGCTGGCTGCTGGCGGCCATGGTGATGGTGTGGGCGCTGCGGCTGGGAACCTTCCTGTTCCGCCGGGTCACCAAGCACGGCAAGGACGATCGCTTTGACGAAATCAAGCCCTCCTTTGTCCGCTTCCTGAACACCTGGACCGTGCAGGGGCTGTGGGTGGTCCTCACCGCGGCGGCGGCCTGGATCGCCATTACGTCGGCCACGCGGGTGGCGCTGGACTGGTGGGCGCTGGCCGGTGTTCTGGTGTGGGCAGTCGGGTTCGGCATCGAAGTGGTGGCGGACAACCAGAAGAGCCGGTTCAAGGCGGACCCGGCCAACGAGGGCAGGTTCATTTCCACCGGGCTCTGGGCGAAGTCCCGGCACCCCAACTACTTCGGCGAGATTGTGCTGTGGATCGGCGTGCTGTTGATCGCGGTTCCGGTGCTGGAAGGCTGGCAGTGGGTGGCCCTGATTTCCCCCGTGTTTGTGGCGCTGCTGCTCACCAAGGCCAGCGGCATCCCCATGCTGGAGAAGAAGGCCGAGCGGAAGTGGGGCGGCCAGGCCGACTACGAGGCCTACAAGCGGAACACCCCGGTGCTGATCCCGGGGCTCAAGTAGAGGGTCGTTAGGGTAACCAGGAACCGCGGGCCGCGGGCCGCGGGCTGGGTCAGGCGTCGGGCTGCGCCGCGCCGGGCCGCGTCAGGCGCGGGACTCGACGCCTTTCCGCCGCCGGAACAGGCCCAGCACAAACCAAATGAGTCCCGCCGTCAGGGCAACAGGCGTGGCGGACGCCAGCACCACTACCAAAAAGGCGGCCCCGACGGCGGGAACTGCACCGTGGAGGAACCAGTTCCCTGGGCCGGGGCCCAGCTTCTTGACCAGGAAGTAGCCGATCACCGAGGCATGCAGCAGGATGAACGCGGTCATGGCCCCGACGTTGACGGCCGAGCTGAGGATGTCCAGGCCGTCGCCGCGGGTGGCCGCCCACACGGCCACAATGATGTTCCCGGACGCGGCGAGCAGGATGCTGCGCACGGGCACCCCGGTGCGGGCGGAGACCGTGGCCAGGGCGCGGGGCAGCCGCCGTTCGCGGGCCATGTCCATGATGATGCGGCTGCCCGCGCCCTGGCCCACCATCGCCGCGAAGGCAGCGCCCGCGGCCTTGGACAGGGCCAGCAGCCAGTGCAGCCACGGGCCGATGCTGGTGTCCACCGCGTTGTAATAGGCGGCACCTTCCAGGGCGGGGTTGGCGGCAAGTTCCGCCGGGCTGGTGGGGGAGAGCAGGGCGCCGACGTAGCTCTGCGCCACGAACAGGATCCCGGCCACCGCCAGGCACAGCATGGTGGCGCGGCCCACCATCCGGACGCCGCCCTTGGCCTCCTCGGCGAAGGTGGCCAGGGCGTCGAAGCCGAGGAAGGACAGGACGGCCACGGAGACCGCCGCCAGGACCGCGGTAATTGAGAAGCCGCCAATCCCCGTGAACGGGCTCAGCCAGGGCCGTGTGGGTCCGTGGGACGCCAGCACCCAGACTCCGAACACCAGCACCACCAACAGGACCAGCACTTCCAGGAGCACGACGCCGGTGATCACCTTGGAGGCGACCTGAACCCCCGCGAGGTTGAGGGCCGTGGTGGCCAGGACCGCCACCGCCACGAAGGCCCAGATGGGGACGGCCGGGAACAGTGAATTCAGGGCGATCCCGGTGAACATGTAGGCGACGGAGGGGATGAGCAGGTAGTCCAGCAGGATCATCCAGCCGGAGACGTAGCCGGCCCGCGGGCCGATGCCCGCTCCCGCGTAGGCAAAGACCGAACCGGCGCGCGGGACCTCCCGGGACATCCGCATGTAGCTGAGCGCGGTGAACCCCATAACCAGTGTGGCGATGACGTACACCGTTGCCACCGCGCCTGACGATTTTGCATCCAGGGTGCCGAAGATCCCCACCGCGGCGGCCGGCCCGATGAAGACCAGGCCGAAGAAGATGAGCTGGCCCAGGGAGATGCTGCGCCGCAGCGTTCCGGTGTCCGGGGCAGGTGCCTGCAGGTCCATGGGGATCATTCTGCTCCTCAGCGGCGCCGGGTGCACGGAAACGGCATCCCGGCCCCGCGGCCTCACCGGTGGCATCATGGTCCCATGAGCGAAACAGAAGACCCCACGCTGCGTTCCGTCGAGCTGACCCGCACGGCCACGGCTCGTTACGTGGCGCGTAATGCCGCTGGCGCGGAACTTGAATTCGGCCACGGCGAGGGCCTGCTGAGCCCGGTGGAGCTGCTCCTGGCGGCGATCGCCGGATGTTCGGCCATCGACGTGGACACCGTGACGGCGCGGAGTGCCGAGCCCACGGCCTTCCAGGTCTCGGCCACCTGCCACAAGGTGGTGGAGGACGGTGCCAACCGGGTGGACGGGCTGCACCTGACCTTCAACCTGGCCTTCCCCGATACGGACGAGGGACAGAAGGCCGCCGGGATGGTGGAACGGCTGGTGGACCTCTCCCACGAGAAGTACTGCACCGTCTCACGGACCGTGGAGCACGGCACCGCCGTCACCAACGAGGTCCACGTCGCGGTGGGTGACACCGAGGGCTGACGGCACCACCGGCGGGTCATTTGCAGCAGGCCGGTGTCTTGCCCCTAGCCGTTGTCCGCCCCGTCCCCGGTGTCCTCCCAGATGACATCGAGATTGTGGAAAATCACCGGCCCATCGCACAGTTCCGCCATCTTTGCTGCGAACTCCGATGTTTCGGGCCGGCCGGAATTTTCCATCGCGGAGTCGAAGGAATCGAAGTCGACGATGGTGAAATAGGTCCCGGGGTGGTCCCGGTCCGCCGTGGCAACAATGCGGCGGAACGTGGGCGCAGTGCTTCCCTCGGTTCTGGAGGGACGGCCCAGTTCTTCGATCTCCTTGATGCGGGAGGACTTGAATTCGATGATCTGCACAAACCCGGGCATGACGGCTCCTCGACGGCGGTGGATGCTGATGCGGCTGAGACTAGTCCCGGCGTCGGTCGGCGAACAGGGGACAAATGCCCTAACCGGGCGGCTGTCCCGGCACCGCACTGAAAGGGAGGCCGACGGCGACGCGGGGTGCCGTCGTCGGCCTCCTTCCGGTGGGTATTCATCTCCGTTCGCCTGGAGTCATGTGCTACCGAACAAGCATGGGAACGGCCGAGAAGCGGCGAAAATGAGAGTATCCAACGACTTTAGTAATCAACGCAAAAACCATTGACGGCCCGCTCAGCGACGAGGATGATATTGAACCGTAGGCAGCGGCAGCCGAAAAGGCAAAAGCCCTGCCGGTGACATTCAAAAAGGGATCGGTTATGGCCCGCAATCAATTTCAGGAATGGCCTGCGCGGTCCCGCCACTGGCAGGACCGGCGAATAATTCCTTTTTGGATAAGTGACGGGGAGAGCATCGGGCTGGGCGATGCGGTTAAGGATCTGACAACCTTGGCCGGAATCCCGCCGTGCAGCAGCTGTGAACAGCGCGCCGCTTTCCTTAACAGGCTTTTGCGCCTGCCCCGGTTCCGGAAGCGGAACCGGTCCTAATTATCGTGTTGCCCCGGCGTCATGCCGGGATGTCGGCCTGCCCGCAGCACGGCCGGCGGAGTGTCAGGAGACGGCCATGCCGCAGCAAGTAGTGGTAACGGAAACGTATTGGTGTCCCGGGGCGTGGCCCTGGGAATGGTTCGATACGTGCACGCGCAAAGTGACCAAGTGGTGTTATGACTTCAGCTGGGTTGAGGAGACCGGCTACGGGCTGGCCAGCCATCTGAAAGGCTGCGAAAACGGAATTCTTTACAGCTGGTGGGCCTTTTCCTTCAATATCTGGGGCAGTACCCAGTACGGTCCGGGGCGAATGTGTTTTACCAGCAAGTTGAGTTCTTCGGGCCGCTGCGCCGCGTCCGCTGTTTCAGGCCTGACGGTTACGGCTGAAGCGCCGAGGATTCAATCCATGGCCCGCCGCCAAATCCGCGGGCCGGTGCACCGGCCGTTACCCGGTGAAGAAGAACAGCCCATGCTTGATGACGGTAGCGGGAAGTAATTCCATGCGCGCCACACTGAATTTGGAAACGGTGCTGCAGAATGTCCATTGCCATGATGAGGGCGATGGGTGGGGAAACGCGGAGCCGTATATTTGGACCGTGTTTTTCAAGGTCGATGGGGACAACTTCGCCGTGGAGGCCGGGTCCGGGCTGATCGGCTCACCCACCATCGTTTCCAGCAACGGAAGCCACGGGAACCTGGGCAACACGGACGTGGATGCAGGGGATGATGTTCCGGTGCCGGACGCCGTCGGCCTCTGGTCCACCAAGCTGAAACCCATCCCCGTCAACGATGCCGGGCTGCGCGCCCTGCTCGGCGAAGACGATCTCCCCGCTTTCGCCGGTGTGGTGGTGTCCCTCATGGAGGAGGACGGCTGGCCGGACTCCCTGGCGAACACGGGGTACGCGGCGTTTGTGGATGCTGTCCAGCTGGCGGTGGTCAAGGTGGCCGCGAGTTTCCAGCACGCGCTGGCGGCACCCACTCCGCAGCAGATCAAGGACGCGATCGAGGAGGTGAAGGCCTCGGCCGCCACGTCGGTCAAGGCAGCGGTCAAGAACGCCATGTCCGGGTGGGAGCTGATCTGGTACGGGACGTTCGGGAACAACGACGACGGAATCGGCACTGAAGCGTTCACCACCACCACCGATGAGCTGGTGGCCACGCCGGCGATCCCGATCAATCGGCGGTGGTCCGGGGACGAATCCGGGGATGGGGACTGGGAGATCAGCGGGGTGTTCCGCGGCTTCCCGCAGCTGGACTGCCATCTTGAGACGCTGTTCTCGTCCAGTGCCTTCCGCGAGGCCCGGCAGGAGGAGTCCCGTGCCGGGAGTTTCGATGCGATGCGGGTCTTCCGGGACGGAGCATTCCGTGAGTCCCCGGGCCTGGGCGCATGGTGGGCGGAATTCGCCGCGGCCAGCCCCGCGCTGGCCATGCTCGCGGAGCAGCGCCCGGACGTCAGGGAGGCCTTGAACGGGCTGGTGCACGACGCCGGCACCTGGCTGGGGAACGGGACGGAACGTATCGGCGGGCAGTCTTTGGAACGGCTGAACACCGTCCTGGATGCCCTGGCCGCCGATGCGCCCGGCCACAGATCCCGGGTGCTCCGCCAGGCCAAGTGCCTGGTGAAGCGGCTGGACGGGGCCAGTTTTGAGGATGGGGTTCGGTTCGCAGCAGAGATGAAACCGGTCGGCAGGACCCCACGCCGGGACGCTCCCGAGCGGCCCGGGTCACGGTCCTAGGGTTCCCGCAGCACCCACGCGGCATTGTCCGGCTGCAGCCAGCCGTCGGCTTCCAGCGGCGCCGCAGTCGCCAGCACAGTCCCGGCCGGCAGGCGCACCGGCTCGGTTCCCATCGCCACGGCAACCAGGAACCGGGGGCTGCGTTCGCAGATCAGCAGGTTCCCGGGCTCCACCCGCCAGCTGCCGCCGTCGTCCGCGGTGAACACGCCCTGCGCCCGCAACTGGCGGCGGAGGCCGACGGCGGCAGTCACCAGAGCGAGCATGGAACCGGGGTCCTGCTGCTGGGTTTCGGCCGCGTAGGAACCCCAGCCGGCAGGCTGCGGCAGCCAGGGCGCCGCCGCCGGTTGCGCCGAGGAAAACCCGTGGCTCAACAAAGGAGACTCCGTCCAGGGGAGCGGGACGCGGGCGCCGTCGCGGGTGATGCCGCCGCGCGCCCACATCGGATCCACCCGGGCCGCCAGCGGGACATCCACCTCCGGCAGGCCCAGCTCCTGGCCCTGATAAAGGTAGGCGGCGCCGGGCAGGCCAAGCAGCGCCAACACCGCGGCCCGTGCGCGCCGGGCGCCAAGGTTCCCGCCGCCGAACCGGGTCACGGAGCGGACAATGTCGTGGTTCTCCAGCGCCCAGCTGGGCGCCGCGCCATGAAGCTGCCGCGCGGCCTCCAGCTCTGAGCCCACGGCAGCCCATGCTTGAGGGTCCCAGCCGAGCTTCACGAACGCGAACGCGAACGCCTGGTGCATCTCGTCGGCGCGGGTGTAGCGGGCGGCCCGGGCGGGTTCCAGGTTGACCTCGCCCACCAGCAGGCGGTGCGGCTGGTACTTCTCGGCGAGCCTGCGCCAGCGCCGGTACACCTCATGGACGTCCTCCTGGTCCGAAACCAGCGGGTTGGACCGCAGGCCGTCCACCACGTCGGTGGCGGACGGTGCGTCAGGCAGGCCGACGGCCTTGAAGAGGGCGTGCGCCACGTCGATCCGGAGGCCGTCCACGCCCTTGTCGAACCAGAAGCGCAGCACCCCTTCGAAGTAGTCGCCCACAGCGGGGTTCCGCCAGTTCCAGTCCGGCTGGCCGGGGGAGAAGAGGTGCAGGTACCAGTCGGTGTCCGTGTCTGAGTCCGGGTTGGCGCGGGACCAGGCCCGGCCACCGAAGACGCTCTGCCAGTTGTTCGGCGGAACGTCAGACACCGAACGGGGCCCGGACCTGCGGCCCTCGACGAAGTGGAAGAGTTCCCGCTCCGGCGAGCCGGGCCCGGCGGCCACAGCGGCCTGGAACAGCGGGTGGGCCGAGGAGCAATGGTTGGGGACCACATCCAGCAGGATCCGCAGGCCCAGCGCGTGGGCCTGCGCCAGGAGCGCATCGAACTCGTCCATGGTGCCGAACAGCGGGTCCACGCCGCAGTAGTCGCTGACGTCGTAGCCCTGGTCCACCTGCGGGGAGGGCTGGAACGGGGTCATCCAGATCCCGTCCACGCCGAGGGACGCGATGTAGGGCAGCCGGGCGGCGAGCCCGGCGAGGTCGCCCACGCCGTCGCCGTTGCCATCCGCGAAGGAGCGCGGATACGCCTGATAGATCACGGCGGAGTCCCGCCACTGCCCGGTGACCGGACCTGGAAGGCGGGCGCCGCCGTCGTGCGTCATTGCGGTGGTTGGTCCGCGGCGCCAGGTCCGTCGAACAGCGCGCTGGTGCTGCTCTGGGGCACCACCACGTGGACGGCGTTGCGCTGGATGGTGAAGTCGGTGGGCGTGGTGGCGGCGATCTCGCCGTCCAGGTTCACCGGAAGCAGCGGCTCGGTGACCAGCCGGACATGGCGGCTGGTCAGGTGGTACACGCGGTCGTGTTCGATGAAGCTGCCGTCCTTGAGCAGCCGTGCGATGCTCACGTGCTCCCGGAGCGGGCCGGCCAGGATGGCGTAGATGTCCAGGAGGTGGTCGTCGATTCCGGCGGTGGGGGAGACCGTGTTGCCGCCGCCGTAGTGCCGGCCGTTGCCGACGGCCACCTGCAGCAGGTCCTCGAGCTCCAGCGGCTCGTGGTCGCCGTCCGGGAACTCGAGGCGGGCCCGGAACGGCTTGTGCCGGGCATAGGCCAGAACCGTGGCGATGCTGTAGGCCAGCGGCCCGATGTACCGCTTCAGCCGGGGGCTGAGGGCTTCGGTCACGGACACCGACAGACCCACCGAGGCGACGTTGAGGAACGGTTCGCCGTTGGCCCGGCCGAGGTCGATGTCCACCACTTTGCCTTCTGCGATGGTGGCGCACGCCTCGGCAAGGTTGCTCGGAATCTCCAGTGTGCGGGCGAAGTCGTTGGCGGTGCCCAGCGGAAGAACACCGAGTACCACGTTGGTACCGGCAACCCGGCCGGCGGCGTAGGATACCGTCCCGTCGCCGCCGCCGACAACCACCAGGTCGTGCCCGTCCGCAAGCACCCGGTCAAGCGTCCCGGCCAGCTCGCTTCCGGACAGCACGGGGTGCACGGCGGAGATGGGCACGCCTGCCTTGCGCATCGTGTCCACGGCAAGTTCCTGGGCCGCCCCGCGGCGGGATCCGGCGTTGATGACAACGGCGGCGGAGCGGACGTCCCGGGGAGATTTCATGTGCGCCATGGTATGCGGCGGACCTGTGGGTTTCCTATGGCGTCGGCGGAAACCACGACGGCGGCGCATAAGTTTCAGCGACGGGAACCTGCATGCGGGGGAGCCCAAGGCGGCGCCGGGCAGCGGGCTCCACCGCCCTCGTGCAACCCCTCAAATCCGTGCCTCAGTACGTGGTTAGAGCACCTTGAATATGTGGCCCATCAGCCGGACAAACGCTGGAGCAGCAGCCCTTCCAGCGGACTGACTTGGGATGAACCATCTTCCGGTGAACCTATTTCCGACACACTGAATCTCGGCGGAAGGATTGCCGACGGATTGACGCGGGACGGGAGGACTCCCGACGGCCATTGTGGTGGTAGGCGGTCGGGTTGTTCGGCTTGGTAGTGGCGGCCGGTGGGTGATGTCCAGCCGGGTGGCTCGTCTCTGGTTGAGGCCGTTGGGGTCCACCCGCTGTTGTGTTTCAGGCCGTGGTGGCGGGGGCAGAGCTGTGCGAGGTTGCTGATTCCGGTGGTTCCGCCGTGCTGCCACGCCTGTAGGTGGTCGGTCTCGTTGTCGAGGGAGTTGTTGTTGCAGCCGGGGAAGACGCACTTGCCGTCCCGCAGCTGCAGCGCTTTCTTCATCGCCTTGGTGAGTCGATAACTGGTGCGGCCGATCTCCAGCGGTGTTCCGTCGCTGGGATCGAGCAGGACCCTGCGGAACGATTCGGCGCCGTTGGCGAGGAGCTGACGGGCCATTGAGGCGGGAATGGGCCCGTAACCGTCTAGCTCTGCCGGTTCGTCGGTGAGGCCCAGGAGTGCGAAGAACGGGACGGTGACGAGAACCTCGGCGCGGGGCGTGGGGGCCTTGCCTGCATCCGGATCCGTGGTGGTTCCGCTCAACACCGGTTCAGCCTGGTCCGGGCGGTCACTGTTTGCGGCGGTATCGAAGCTGCAGAACTCTGGCATGGGCTCATCGGAGCCCATGAGAGTGGCCACGCCAAGCGGGTCCTCCTGCGCGTCGCCGTCGCCCTGGAGGGAGACTGTGGTGGGGATGGTGGCTGTTCTGTTGGTGAGGAGGCGTCTGACGAAGTCGTCGGACTTGAGTTGGGTAAGAGTGCGGGGTTCGTTAGGTCCTTGGAGGCTGCGGGCGGTGGCGGTGAGCTCGTTCGAGATCGCCAACGCCTGGTCTGCCGGCAGGTATGCTGCGATCCAGGCCATCCCGTCCCGGTCCGGAGTGAATTCCACCCGCCGGTCCGCGGCGCTTTTGCGGTGACGCTTCTCAATCGATTCCGGGTGATGGCGTTCCCGCCAGCCCCGCACCTTTGCCCGTAACCGGGCCGGCACCAGTTCCGGCGCGGGGCAACCCCTCGCCGGGTTAGGGGCGTCGGGGTCGAGGAAGTGCGCCACCAAAGCGGCCGCGGCGGGATGATCCAAAGCCTCGGTCTCGTCGGCGAAGATCCGTGCCTGCTGCCAGGAGAGGCTGCCTGTGGAGAGGGCGTCCATGACCGGCGGCAATGCACACAGCTGCCGGGACTGATCCACGAACGCGGACGCGGCCCCGGAGCTGATGGTCAGGATCCCGCCGATTTCCTCAACCGTGGACATCTCGGTGTAGGTCCGCTCATGCAGGGGCGTGTCTGGTGAGGTCATCGCGTGTTGCAGGTCCATGGCTTCGGTCACGGACCTGGCCTTCCGGGCTGCAGCCTGGGCCTCCAGCTTCTTTTCCAGCCCCATCCGTTCCAACCGAATTTCGTACGCACGCGCCAGCACATCCACACCGTCCCCGGCCACAGCCGAAGCACCGGTGGAGGCGAGGGCAGCGTCCTCGGCATCGAGCGCGGCGAGAGCAGCAACGGTGGCATAAATAGCCTCCAGACCTGTCCCCGTCCCCGCGCTGGTTCCCATACCAACATCCTCTAACGGGGGTACGACAATTTGGCCGGCAGCCAAGGCGCGCTCTCAAGGTGCGCACCGCCGTCGTACTTTCAAAAAAGTTCCGCCGTCGCCGTTCTTGGCGGCCCCGCGTCGGCGCTACTCGCCGTCGTCGTCGTTGTGGCCGGTGTCCCGCGACGCGTGAAGGTGTCGAAGGGCACCTTATTTTGAGTAGCTCACGATAAGCCCTAGGGTTGGATGCAGGCCATCGAAGCCCTTGAGTGCCGCACCGGTGAACATGCCCGGGCCAGCAGGGCAAGCGACAACGCGCCACCGCCCTCCTGCTTGAGCGGCACAAGAACCTGTATGGCCCTCATACTGCAAAACCTAAGGAGAAACCATGACTTTGTTGACCGAACGCCCCGCAGCATCCTCAACCGAAACCACCGTCAAGACTGCTGCCGCTACCTCCGTGGCTGACGCCGCAGTGCGCGGCGGCAGCTACGTGGCTGGTCCCGCCGGCGGCGAGGGCAGCTATGTCGCCGTTGCCGGCACCCGAAGCCTGCACCCCACCACGCGTGGCAGCTATGTCACAGCAGACGGCACTCCCGTTGTTGCCGCACGCGTCATCGAGGGCAGCTACGTAACGCTTCCAACGGCGGCCTAGGTTCCAAGCGCGCTGCGGGGACAGCGCCGCGAGGGCACTAAGGGAGGCCGACGGCGGACACTGGGTGTCGCCGTCGGCCTCCTTTTTGTGCCATGGGGAGAGGGCCCGGCAGGGTGCTGCGATGGGCTCATCTCCGTTCGCCTGGAGTACGCCTTGCGGCCATCTGGGAGGCATACGTTGAAGGCAACTTCGTCCGTACCGCCGCCTTTCCCTGTCAAGGAGTCCCATGTCCACGAGACGCACACTCACCGCTGCCGCCACCGCCGCTGTTCTCGGCAGCCTCGCCGTTGGTTTCGGCGCAGCTCCGGCCACCGCCGAGCCCAAGAAGGACCACACGCTGGACCTTCGTGTGGCCACCTACAACCTGTCGCTCAACCGGGCCAGCGCCGGCGAACTTGAGAAGGATCTGAGCACTCCGGACAACCATCAGGCGCGCACGCTGGCCGAGGTCATCCAGCGTGCGAACCCGGACGTCATTCTGCTGAACGAGTTCGACTACGTGCCCGGGATGCGCGCCGCCAACCTGTTCCGCGAGAACTACCTGGCGGTCGGTCAGGGCGGGGCTGACCCGGTGGACTACCCCCACGCCTATGTGGCGCCGTCGAACACCGGGATCCCCAGCGGGTTCGACCTCAATAACGACGGCAAGGTGGGTGGTGGCGACGACGCGTTCGGGTTCGGCGCCTTCGAGGGCCAGTACGGCATGGCCATCCTGTCGAAGTACCCCATCGACACGGAGAACGTGCGGACGTTCCAAAACTTCCTGTGGAAGGACATGCCTGGGGCGCTGCTGCCGGATAACCCGGCCACGCCTGAACCGGCCGACTGGTTCTCCCCGGAGGAGCTCGACGTCGTTCGCGTGTCCAGCAAGTCGCACTGGGACGTGCCGGTAAAGGTGGGCCGCGAAACGGTGCACGTGCTTGCCTCGCACCCCACGCCGCCGACTTTCGACGGCCCCGAGGACCGCAACGGCCGCCGCAACCACGACGAAATCCGGTTCTGGGCCGACTACATCACCCCGGGCAAGTCGCAGTACATCGTGGACGATCAGGGCAAGAAGCGCGGGCTCCTGCCGAGTGAACCGTTCGTCATTGTCGGGGACCAGAACGCGGACCCGTTCGACGGCGACTCCGTGGCGGCCGCGGTCAACCAGCTCCTGGATTCCAAGCAGGTGGTGGACCCGCTGCCGGCCTCCGCCGGTGCCGTGGAGGCGGCGGCCCTGCAGGGCGGAGCCAACGCCGCCCATCAAGGCGACCCGCGCAACGACACCGCAGACTTCGGCGACACCGCGCCCGGGAACCTGCGGGCTGACTACGTGCTGCCCTCACGCAAGGCCACGGTGCTCGGCTCCGGCGTGTTCTGGCCGACCCAGGCTGATCCGCTCTCGCGGCTGACCGGCGTCTATCCGTTCCCGAGCAGCGACCACCGCCTGGTGTGGGTGGATATGCAGGTGCGCGGCTGACAAGCCTGGCGTAACCCGGGTTCCGTGAGGCTGTTTCGGCATGGTGGATCACGGGCGGGTGCTCGAGAGTCACGGCCTAAGCTACCCGTCAGGACCGACAAAGCAGTTGCCCTGCCCGTTCGGGAGCAGCTTCGACCCGTGCCATCCTTGAAATATGGCACGAACCTGGTTATCGGTGACGGTGGAACTGCTCGGCGGACGTGGTGAGGAGTTGTGGCCGTGGCCAGGGCGTATCTTCGCGGTCGGACCGTCGCACACTTTTATGGATCTCGCCAACGCCATCAACGATGCCTTCGCCCGGTGGGATCGTTCGCACCTATCGGTGTTCACCCTCGCCGACGGCCGGGTCATCGCGGATGAAGAAACAGGAGCCGAGATGGCCGCATCGGTCCGGGGCCCGATCATCGCACCGATTGACATCGATGTAGCCAAGGTCGTGCGGACGGTGGAGCCGGGCTCCGAGTTTCAGTTCACGTTTGACCTCGGTGACGGCTGGACCCACCGCTGTGTCGTTGGGGAGGCGAAGGTCGACCCGCTGGAGGTATTGGGCATCCGTCCTGGCGTTCCCCTTCCGTACTGGGGTTGGGGCAGCATCCCCGACCAGTATGGACGCCGCTGGGCAACCGACGACGGCGAGAGCAGGGTGCCAGGGAAACCGACCCGGCCGCACCCCATGCTGCTGCACGCGTGGCCCGCACACGCGCAAACACCGGATGTTGACGTGTCCGAACTGCGCACGGCTATCGGCGCAGGAGACGCGCAGCGCTTCCTTGCGGCGGTGACAGGGCACAACATCGATGACGCTCTGCAACAGGTCGGGGCGGGCATCCCGATGGTGCTGGAGCATAGACGTCAGGAAGCTGAGCCGGTAGCACTGTCGGTCATCAACCGGCTGACTTGGCGCGGCGGCGCCGGTGACCAGGTGCTGGCCGAGGACCTGCTGGCTGGCCTACGGCGCGAGCCGCTGCCGGACCGTGTGCTGCCGGTTGATCTTGACATGCTTAGCACCGTGCTGGAGGGAGCAGTGGACCTGTCGCTGGGCGGCTACATCGACTTGCGTACCGGTGAGGTGTACGACGGCATCTCCACTGACCCGATGATGGTCGGGGAGGATGCCGCCATCGATGTGGAGGAGGAGCCGGACCGTTGGCTGCGAGTCAGCCTCGCAGGTTCGCGGCAAGCCTGGCAGGACATGGCGGCATTCGCCGAGCGGCAGCATGACGAGGCCATCCGGGAGCGGCTGGAGCGGGCCATCGAAGGCAAAGGTGCCTTCTCCCGGTTCCGCGATGTGGTCGACGGCGAAAACCTCAGTGACCAGTGGTACGCCTTCTCCGCCGACCGTCAGACGGGCCGAGCCCGCGAGTTTCTCGCCGATAATGGCATCCGCGTGGGCACGCGTGGTGAAGATAATGAAAGCGGGCAACCCTGATTAGGTGCGCGGCTACCCCGCCACCGCTGCCTTCGCCCCCTGCTTGGCTTCCATCCACTCGCTCATCCACGGCGCCCGGACGCTGGACGTGATCCGGCAGTCGGCCACGAAGGTTCCCGTCGCGCCCGCGTCGATCCAGTCCTGGAGCGCGGACAAGTCGGAAAGCGAGCGGATGATCGCGGACTCGGCACCCAGAGCGCGGGCGACGCCGCTGAAGTCCACCTCGGGGATCAGCATGGGCTTGTCGGTCAGGCCCTTGGAAGCGTACTGGTGGATTTCGGCGCCGTAGGCGGCGTCGTTGTAGATGACCACAATCGCACTGCGAGCGGCACCAATCAGCGATTCGAGGTCGGACAGGCCCATCAGGAAACCGCCGTCGCCGGAGGCCAGCACCAGGGTGCGGCCGTCCTCCACCGCGCGGGCTGCCCCGACGGCGCTGGCAAGGCCCAGCCCGATGCTCTGGAAGGCGGTCCCCACCATCACCAGGTCCTGGGGACGCGGGATATTCCAGTACATGGGTGCCCAGCCGAGGAAGTGCCCGCCGTCCTGGACCACCGTGCGCCGCTCCGGCAGCACGGCGTCCAGGGCTGAGGCCAGGGCGCGCGGGTCCAGCCGGCCATCCGGCGTCTCCGAGGACCCTGCCGCGTGGCCCGGTCCCTCGGCCACGCGCTTCCGGGCTTCCGCGCGCCACGCGTCGCCCGAAGGTCCGCCGTCCAGCATCCCCAGAAGGCGCGTAGCAGCAGACTTCACGTCCGCGCTGACGAACGTATCCACCCGGGGGTGCGTCGGCTGCAGGGCGGTGTCGATCTGGATGACGGTGCTGTCCGGGCCGAGCAGGTGCCCGAACCGCAGGGTGAAGGGGCTCAGGCTTGCCCCGGCCACGAGGACCACGTCGGCCTCGCCCATGAGCCCGGCCGCGGTGTCGGTGCCGAAACCGCCGGCAACGCCCAAGTACCCCTCGCCATTGAGGAGGTTGAGCGCCAGGGCGGTTCCGGCGGTCAGTGCGCCGAGGCGGTCGGCGAGCTCGCGGAGCTCCGGGCCGGCTCCGGCGAGGTGCGCACCGCGGCCGGCGAGGATCAGCGGCCGCTTCGCCCCCGCAAGCAGGCGCGCTACCTGCCCAAGGCCGCCGTCGACGTCGTCACTCACCGTTGGTGCCAGCGGCGCCGGAAGCTCTTCATCTTCCGCCTCGAGTGCCGCGAGGTCGTAGGGGATGGCAATCACGACGGCGGTGCGCTTGGTGAGTGCGTACTCCACCGCCTGCCGGGTGATGGAGCCCGCGGCGTCGCGGGTGATGGTGAAGGTGGCCGCGCCGAGGCCCGCGGCGATTGCCGCCTGGTCCACGTCCTGGGGCCGGGCGCCGCTGCTCGGTGCGTCCCCGGTGACCAGCACCACGGGGATCTGCGCCTGGACCGCCTCGGCAAGGGCGGTGATCGCGTTGGTGTAGCCGGGGCCGTATGTGGTGGTGCCCGCAGCGAGCCGTCCCGACGTCCGGTAGTAGGCGTCGGCCGCGGCGATGGCGGCGCCTTCATGGCGGACGGCGGAGAAGTGGAGGCCCAGCTGTTCCGCGGCGTCCAGGAAGTAGACGTTTCCATTGCCCATGACACCGAAGACATCGCTGACATAGCTGCTAAGAACCTGCGCCACGCGGCCGGAGACGGTAAGAGTAGTCATGCAGGAATCTTGTGGGCTGGCCCGCAGATAGGCAAGAGAGTTAGTTCTGATTGGGATATTTGGCAGGGGAGTGCGGTTACGAGTGAAAATCTGCCCACTTGTGGCCTGCATCACCCGCCTCTAGGACGAAGGGCGGGATTCCTGCTCCGACAGCCGGCTCAGAAGGCCGTCGTAGCGGGGCGGCATGAGTTCCAGCACGGAGATGGCCGTGCTGGTCCGCTGGATCCCCTCGATTTCCAGGATCTCGTTGGTGATGCGGTAGAGATCGGCCGTACTGCGTGCCACCACCTTGGCCATGAGGTCCGCGTCCCCGGTGGTGGCGTGCACCTCGATGACCTCCGGGATGGCGGCAAGTCCGTCCTCCACCGCACCTGTCCGCGTCTGGCTGATGGACAGGGAGAGGAAGGCCATCAGGTCATAGCCCAGCGCGGCGGGATCCAGCCTCCTGCTGAAGGAGCGGAGCGCGCCGCTGCGCTCGAGCCGTGCCAGCCGGGCGTGCACCGTGTTGCGTGCGACGCCGAGTGTCCGGGAGAGTGCCAGGGCGCTGGCTTCGGGATCCTTGTCGAGGGCCAGGATGATCCTGCCGTCGAGCGAATCCAGGGTGCGGGGATTCGGGATGGTCATATTTTCACCACAGTTAGTAGAAGTTGAGCAAAAGTCCCAATGGCTTGAGGGTATCTTGCATTGTGGGGCGGATCACAATCATGATCGTTCCTCATGACCAGTGATCAGCTCCTCATCGCACCGGACACCGTCCTTCCCGCCCTTCGTGGCGCCGTGGCCGGACTCCCGGCCTACGTCCCGGGCCGACGCAGCGCCGGCATGGACATTGCCGCCCTTGCCAGCAACGAAAGCCATTACGAACCGCTGCCCGCTGCCGCGGCTGCGGTGGCCGCGGCAGCCGGCACCATGAACCGCTACCCGGACAGTGCCGCCGTCGAACTCCGTGAACGGCTTGCCCTCCACCTCGGCGTCACCGCCGAAGAGGTGGCGGTGGGACCCGGCAGCGTCGGCGTCCTCCAGCAGATCATCACCGGACTCTGCGACGCCGGGGATGACGTGATCTTCGCGTGGCGCTCCTTCGAGGCCTACCCCATCCTGGTGGAACTGGCCGGCGCCCGGCCGGTCCGCGTTCCGCTGGACAGCGCCGAGGGCCACGACCTTGAGGCCATGGCCGCGGCCGTCACTGACCGCACGAAGGTCATCCTGCTCTGCACCCCCAACAACCCCACCGGCGTGCCGATCAGCCACGACCGCATCGAGGCCTTCCTGCAGTCCGTCCGCTCCGACATCCTCGTGGTGATCGACGAGGCCTACGTGGAATACGCAGAAGCGGGCAGCGGCCCCGACTCCCTAGCGCTCTACCGCCAGTACCCGAACGTCTGCATCCTGCGCACCTTCTCGAAGGCCTACGGGCTCGCCGGCCTCCGCGTGGGATACGCAATTACGACGGCGGCAATCGCCGAAGGCTTGCGCCGCACCGCACTGCCCTTTGCCGTGAGCGCGCTGGCGCAGAAGGCCGCCATCGCGTCCCTGGACGCGGGGGAGGAGATGGAAGCGCGGGTGGCCGACGTAAAGCGGGAGCGCGCCCGGATGGCTGCCGAGCTGGAAGCCCAGGGCTGGAAGCTGCAGCCGAGCCAGGGCAACTTCCTGTGGATCCGCGCCGATGAGAGCCTCCAGGCGAGGCTGGTGGACGCGTTTGACGGCGCGGGCATCATGGTCCGGGCCTACAAGGGGGACGGCGTGCGGATCACCGTTGCCGGGCCCGCCGCCAACAACCGCGTGCTCCGGGTGTTGGAAGCCCACGCAGCCTCGACAATCGACTGACCTGAAACCCCCATCCGTTCCACCCACAACCAGAGGACTTCCCATGGAACAACAGACAAAGACGTCTGGCCGCGCACTGGGCGCGGCACTCAAACCCCGCCAGCTCACCATGATGGGGCTCGGAAGCGCCATCGGCGCGGGCCTCTTCATCGGCTCCGGAGCCGGCATCCAGGCCGCCGGCCCGGCCGTGCTGATCTCCTACCTCGTGGCCGGCACGCTCATCATCCTGGTGATGTGGGCCCTCGGCGAGATGGCCGCAGCCAATCCGGACAGCGGTGCCTTCTCCGTCTATACCGCCAAGGCCTACGGGCCGGTGGCCGGGGCCACGGTGGGCTGGCTCTGGTGGCTGCAGCTGGTGGTGGTCATCGCGGCCGAGGCACTTGGCGCGGCTGGCCTGCTGGCTACCATCTTCCCGGCCCTGCCGGTGTGGCTGATGGCCTTCGTGTTCATCGTGGTGCTCACCGCAGTGAACCTCACCAGCGTGAAGAACTTCGGCGAGTTCGAGTTCTGGTTCGCGCTGCTCAAGGTGGCGGCCATCGTCGGGTTCCTCCTGGTGGGCGCTGCCCTGCTGTTCGGCTGGCTGCCGGGCGTGCAGTCGCCGGGCCTGTCCAACTTCACCGGTGCCGGCTTCGCGCCCAGCGGTTTCGCCGGTATTGCCACGGCGCTCTTCGTGGTGGCGTTCGCGTTCGGTGGCACCGAAATCGTCTCGGTTGCGGCTGCTGAAACCGCAGAGCCGGCCCGCAGCGTGAAGAAAGCCGTCCGGACCGTGCTCTGGCGCATCCTGGTGTTCTACATCGGTGCGATCTTCATCATCGCCGCAGTGGTTCCCGTGGGTTCGGCGGGGCTGAAGAGCCCGTTCGCCGCCGTACTGGACGCCGCCGGCATGCCCGGCGCGGCCACCGCCATCACCCTGGTGGCCGTCGCAGCTCTGCTCTCCGCCCTCAACGCTAACCTCTACGGTGCCTCACGGATGGCGTACTCCCTCGCGGAGCGGGGCGAAGCGCCACGCCTGCTCGCTTCTGTGTCCAAGGCCCGGGTCCCTGTTGTGGCAGTCCTGGCCAGCGTCGCCTTCGGCGTTGTCACGGTTGTGCTGGAGCTGGCTTTCCCCGAGATGGTCCTTCCTGTCCTGCTCAACATCGTCGGCTCGACCTGCCTGCTGGTGTGGACGTCCGCGCTCCTGGCCCAGCTCGCGCTGCGCCTCCGAGCCGACCGCGAGGGAACGGGACTTCCCCTGCGGATGCCCGGCTTCCCGTGGCTCACGGTGGTTGGTCTGGTCATCCTGGCGGCGATCTTCACGGTGGGCTTCATCGGCGAGGACTCCCGTCCGCAGCTGCTGAGCACTTTCGCGCTCGTGGCGCTTCTGGCCGTGGCGAACTGGCTCCACCACCGGAACCGCAAGGTCTGGCCGGTTGTGGAGGCTTCGGACAGGGCTAAGGCCCCGGTCCTAATCGACTGAATCGCGTGCATTGACCCATGTGGTGGGTTCAGGTGCTCGCGGAGGGCGCGTTCGGCTTAGCCGGGCGCGCCCTTGGCATTTTGAGGTGCCGGACGATAGAGGTGCCGCATGCTCGGGGGTCGGACGGCATTCCCGACCAGCGAGTTTCAGTTAGCTATTCAGATAGTGTTCGGTTTCGTCGATCACGCCTAGGAGTGCTGAACCTAGTTCTCAATATACTGGCCCTGCAGCTAGTGGGAAGCCTAAGATTCGGAGGAACCGCGGCGGGGACATGCGGCATCCATGGCGGCCGCTGAGGCGCGCGCTCTCGTGGTCCACTGCACGGACCAGTTGCCGGGGACAGGCGGAATCCGGGCTCCTAGAGGTTGTCCCGTGTAGTGACGGCCGCAGGGAAGACGTGGAGGGAAAAGCTGCTGAAAGTACCCGGCGAAGACCAGCAGCGCCACTAACTGCAGGTTGTCTCTTGGTCTGGCGCGGCGGAGGAGCAGGAGTCGCGGCGCTGCAGGCGGATACGAGTCTTAGAGAACAAGAGGTTAGGGGGATCAGAAGGTAGAAAGCCTCTGGCCGGACGCCTCGCTAGAAATTCAAGAACCGTGCAATGTCCAATATACGTGTGCCGGTCAGCGTTTTGTCCTTCTGTGGAGCAGAGTTCCTGGCATGCTACGTCAGTGGACTACAACTTGAACGCACTAAGCACTCGTCAGTTCGAACATCTCTCACAGTCACTAGCTGTGAAATCTCTAGGAGGGACTGTTGCCGCGTTTGGGGACGGGCCTGATGGGGGTCGTGAAGCTACGTGGGACGGCCAAACGGCGGGCTTAGGGCGCCTCTCGTCATGGGACGGCTACGGGGTGCTGCAGTCGAAGATGCATCTTCACCCTACAGGGGTTGCTCAAAATTTGACCTGGCTGAAGCGCGAGTTGAAGAAGGAGTTGGCAGATTGGTCTAAACCGAAAACAAAGCGCGTTCGTAAGCCCGACTATATCCTTTTCACGACTAATGTACGTCTGTCTCCGGCCCCCAATGGGGGGAAAGACTCAATTAAGACCTTTATACAAGGAGAAATTCAAAGGCATGGTTTACCCATACGCGATTTTCGCGTATGGGATTACGACGATATCCGAGCTCTCCTTAATGATGCTAGTTCGATACGCGCTGCGTACGCTGCCCTATTGACTACTGGTGACATAATTTCCAAGTTGATTGACCGAATTAATGATGAGGAGAAGGACTTCGCCCACGCCCTTGCCACGCATGCGGCCCGCAGCTTTCGTGACGATACGTATTTGAAGCTTTCACAAACCGGCACAGTACGCGATCAGCAGATAACCATCGGAGATACATTCGTCGACCTGCCACTCGTTGGATCCCCTTCCTATGTACCGGTTACCGCTGCTGGAGAAGGCGTAAAAGGCCGGGGACCAAGAATTCAGCGAAATGTGGTTGATGAACTGATAACCAGATTCGATACGAGTTCTGGAGCTTCTTCGATGGAAACCGAAAAGTACCGCAAGTCCGTGCTTATCGGCGGTCCGGGCCAGGGTAAAAGTACAGTAACGCAATTTCTGGCGCAAATCTACAGGGCAAAGTTTCTTGAAGGCTCACAACTAGAGAATGATCCTGAAATAGCACCCGGTCTTCGAGCAGTGCAAGAACGAGCCCTAAGCATAGGACTACAAGGCCCCAAAGCAAGGCGTTGGCCTTTTCGAATCATATTGACCGACCTTGCCGATTCTTTATCAAATAACACCGTCACAAGCCTTCTTGATTACATGGCCAAACAGATGACTGAAAAGGCATCGGTGTCAGTTTCAATGGTACGAATGAGGCGTTGGCTGGAGGAGTATCCATGGGTATTAATTCTCGACGGTCTCGACGAAGTCCCTAATAGCAGCAATAGAGCCCAAGTTCTCGAGTGCATTCAGAACTTTCAGTTCGAGGTTAAGGCCGTTGATGGAGACGTAACAATCGTCGCTACTACTCGTCCGCAGGGCTATGGCGAGGAGTTCAACCCGCACATCTACTCCCATCTAACTCTTAGTAGTCTTTCGCTCACTGCAGCTCTCGATTACGCTAGAGGGTTTATTACTGTTCGCACGGGCGGAGACGCGGCCCAGACCGGCGCCATATATGCGCGGCTCGAAAAGGCTAGCTCGGAAGAAAGTACCAAGAAACTATTCACTTCACCGCTTCAAGTTACTATCTTGACTGTGCTCGTAGAGACAAGCGGTCAAGTTCCGCGGGACCGTTGGCGTCTGTTTTCGCAATACTACTATGTGATCACGCAGCGCGAACTTGAAAAGAACAGTGAACTTTCCCTACTCTTGCGTGATTTTCAGGGTGACGTGGACTATCTGCACCGCTTCATAGGGGATGTCCTTCAGCGTCGGGGGGCTGAGGCTGGGGAGACGTCGGCGACGATTGATCGCCACGAGTTTGAACAAATCATACGAGAGCGTCTTGAATTTGTCGGTCACGCGCGGGAGAAAGTAGACCTTCTCCTCGTTGAATTCATGCGTCTGGTTACCGATCGCCTTGTTTTTCTGGCAGTGTTGCAGGCGGACAAGATCGGTTTTGAGATTCGAAGTCTGCAGGAGTTTATGGCTGGCGCCTATCGAGCTAGTCAACCTGAATCTGAGATTGTGCCTTCCCTGACCGAAATTGCCCCGAATCCATACTGGAGAAATGTATTTCTCTTCATTGTAGGTCACATATTTTCGGATCGCGAACACTTGCGGGCTGACATTCCGTTGCTCTGTGCGGAACTGAACGACAAGGGGTCGATGGAGCGAATCACAAAATTGGGTTCATTGCTCGCGCTTGAAATCCTATTAGATGGTTCAGCCTTTTCCCAGCCTCGCTATGCGGCTCCTCTTGCCAGAACGGCAGCGGAACTGCTTGAGGGGCCAGTGCAAGACGAAGTACGCGAATTTCACAGGATCAATGACGATGTAGCAGGCCCCATTCTCAATCGGGCTGTCTTCGATACGGCTTGGGGTTCCCCTGCGACCTGGGTGAACAAGATCAGAGCCCTGGCGCTTATGGAGCCGGACCTTAAAGTGCGCCAAGCACACCTTGCTGCCATCCTAGAAAAGGTCGATGAGCCGACACTGGAAGTGCTCGTGAGTCTCATCGGAGAAGAAGGCAACGAGGACTTGGTCACCATCCTCGGCGATCAAGTTTTCAAGTTCTGCCCGAGTGCGTTAGTCGGTGAGATGAGTAGGAGCCGTATCAGAGAGGTCAAGCAGAACCTCGAGACTGTGCCCGCGTGGCAGCAGAGGCTTCATGGTTTGCTCGATCCTCCAAGCGTTATAGCAACTATCCGCTATGGCGACGGCGACGACAAAACCATGAAGGTAGGCTTCACTCCCGTAGACGAGTCGAAGGAAATTTGGGAGTACTTCTCAGAAATTGAGACAGACCATAGCGGCTGGTCCCTATTGAGAAACCTCGGATCATTCGCGTCGGAACCAAGCTCGCGTAGCCTGTCCGCCCTATTGCGCAGTGCTGCTGAGGCCATTCCAGCTGATCGTGCGTTCTGCGAGAGTGCAAGTTGGGTTGTAAGAGCGTGCTTCGAGGCGGCAGTGCAGTACTACCCTACGCTCGGCGTCTCCACTGCCGAAGACGCATTTAGGCTCTTAGCTCAGGCAGCGGATGAGGGCGAGCTGGGAGAAATAGACGATTGGCGAGCAGCGGAATCTCGCTGGCGATCTGTTGACCGAAATGCGATAACTCACATAGGCCCTGAAGCGAATGCTAGTCGAAGTAACTTGCCAATTTGGCCGAGTTTACGAACTTCTGGTATCACTTTCTTTGGTTTCACCACGGGATACATGCATGACGGCAGCGATTCGTTAGTTGATCACCTTGTGGATCTGAGCCAAATTGCCGAGAAAATGGTTTCTGTAATGCATAAGGCTCACCTTATTCATGATATCAGTTTCATGTTGACGCTATATAGCCGCGGCATTTCGGGTCGCGAGAAGGACATTATAGACGAAGGCGACGATCGTTGGGTAAGAATATTCACCTACCTCGAGAGGGTTGTCCAAGAGCTTCCGGCTGAAAGTCCCGTGTGGGCGCGGTGGATTCTGTCTGTATCCGTTAGGCGTCGCCGAGAGCAGAGTTTTCCCGAGGTGCTCCGGGCCCTGGGAGGCTTGCGCTTAGAAGATGCTCAATTGTCTCTTGGTTCTGGTGATGCTTCATGGATAAAGGAGGGTGCCATCTGGATGGAGGGCGGATGGAAGCGATATAGGTTGGCTATTCTCTTGGACCCGACCATCGTGAATAGATTGCGCGAGGATGAGGTTGTATTTGTTGAAGAAGGTGATGAGTCAAATCTTTCCAATCTTTTCCGTACCCGTCTGAGAATGTTGAAGGCGAGCAGTGATGAACTTCAGAGTGGTTTTGTCGATGACATTATCTGCGGTGCTTTGCGGGATGACAAAAACGGGGGCGATGTCATTGATGACCTCAAGCGGTATCTGACGGGTTCAAACGCAATGGACCTGGTGCAGCGCTTCTATGAGGTCGGTCGAATCGATTTCCCTTTCCAGACTGGCCGGCTTTTAGGAACGTTCGTTTCGTGATCTGATTTGTGCGACTGCGGCCGGATGGAGGGTACTTCGGCCGCAGTCAGCCTTCGCAATTCCAGTCTCTTTTACGGGCCCTTCGCATTTACGCATGGTTGGTTTGTTTGATCCGGTAGTGCCGGTGGCCGCCGGCGGCGAGTAGGCATCTGAGCCGGTAGTTGGTGAAGTTGCGGAAGCCTCGGGCTATTCTGCGGGTGGTTTCGATGACGCCGTTGATTGCTTCGGTAGGCCCGTTGGAGGCGCCGTTCGTTTCGAAGTAGGCCAGGATCGCGGTCTTCCATTGTTTGAGTGTCCGGCCGAGGCGGGCGACTTCCGGGATTGGGCAGGACGGGAAGGACCCAATAACTTCATTCACGAGTTCCCTGCCCCGCTCCGGCCGGGCGTGATAGATGTTGCGGAGCTTCTGATAGCACTGCCATGCGAGGGTGACTTCGTCGTCGGGGTCTCCGACATTGAGTTTCGCATCGAGCCGGGCGGACTGCTTGTCGGTCAGATGTTCGGCGCCGATCTGCAGGGTCCGGCGGATACCGTAGAGCGGGTCACCCTTGCGTCCGCGGTGGCCGAGAGTGTTCTGCTGGACCCGGCGGCGGACTTCGTCGACCATGGCCGATCCGAGTTTCACGACGTGGAAGGCGTCCAGGACCGTGATGGCTTCGGGCAGTTCGTCGCGGATCGCGTTGGCGTAGCCGCGGAACGGATCCAGCGCGGCGGTCTTGATCCCGGCGGTGAACCCGGGGCCACCGTCTTTGAGCCAGTCCGCGTAGGCCTTCCCGGACCGGCCTGGAACCAAGTCAAGTAGCCGTGCGTGCACCACGCCGTTCTCGTCGCGGGTGTGGTCCACGATTCCGGTGACCATGCCGGATCCCGGCGGGCCGGTGTGTGACCAGACGTGCTCATCCACCCCGAGCGCGTCAACGCCGGCGAGCCGATCGGAGTTCCTGATGCGGCGGGTGGCTTCTGCTCTGATGGCGTCCCAGACGGTGTGCCAGGAGACCCCGAGCTGGTGGGCCAGGGCCGAGACCGAGGTATCGAACCGCTGCAGCGCGTCGGTCGCCGAGTGGGCGGCTCGGGCGGTGAGTTTCGCCCGCGGCCCGGCCAGCGGGTGTTCTTCACTGAATGTTGTTTTTGGGCAGTCCGGGTCCGGGCAGCGCCAAACACGTTTGGCCCACAGCAGCCGCACCGGCTGGCCGAAACAGGGAATGTCATGGAGCCGGACCTGGCGGCGTCCGTGGCCGACCGCAACGACGCCGCAGTCCGGGCAACCGGCGAGGTCCACACCGGTTTCGACGCCCAGTACGAGGCCAGTCCTGGTTGCCGTGACGGAGCTGACGTGGACGCCCGCGACACCGAGCAGCGCATCCGCGCGCATACACCAGCGGCCAGCAGAACAAGACATAGAGTTATTCATGTCAGGGTCTCTTTTTGGTTTTGGTTGCTTGGTCGCTACCAATTCAAAGAGGCCCTGACCTCTTTCCTGCCGCACCACGCCGCACCGCAGAATACCTACGCGATGGCGCCATCCTCAGACTGCGCATCCATGCTTATCTGCGAAGGCCCCTTTTACGGTCTAATTTCGCAGATCACGGTCCAGATATCGCGGAGGGCGAGTTGCTTTTTTGCCCGATTTCTTCTTTGTTCGCTCATTTGTACCTCTATGCACGGGGATTGGTTAGGGGCTCTTCACTATGGAGTTGTGAACCGGTTGGTCTGGCGACTTGATGGACGTGGCGGCCTCGGCTTGCTGGATGCAGGATGATCTGGTGAGGCGGGTCTGACTCTCGGCTCTTCTGACATCACTCCCTGGTGATTGTCCTTCCCGTGACCTGTCGGCCGACCTGACTCATTTTCGAAGTGCAGCCCGGCAGGCCGTCATGTCCTGATAGGAGTCTGGCGAGTCCCCGATAGTGAACTGACTGGCGCCCGCCGAGTTGCGCACCCGACAACGAAGAAGGGCGCAGTTTCCAGGCGCATAACACGTTGGTGGCGTTCAGGCCCGATGGAGGTCGACCGACTTACTACCGAAAGATCCACCTATTCGACGCGCAAGCGTTGGGGAGCCGGCGTTCTTCAATCCAGGCCCGTCCACCGCCCCGGTGGTGTTCGAGTACGGGGCAGGGCGGTTCGGCCTGATGATGTGCTACAGTCTACGGTTCCCGGAGCTGGCCCAATGCGCGGCCATATAGGGTCAGGTCCTCATAGCTATTTGCGAGCTCGATGCTGTAGCTCGGTCCCCTTTTGCGCGGATGGGGGCGTCAAGGACTGTGCGTTGGTCTGCGTCGTGGAGACCATGATCTCTGACAGGAGTTCTCCATAGCCTCGAACTGCACCGTCGGGAAATGACTCCTCGCGGGACGCACTCCACTTCAGGGCACGAATACACAGTTCGCTGTTTGATGGGCTCAGCTGAACTTTTACTAAAGGAGCATCCGGTCCGATAACCCGGGCGGCATCATCAATAATGAAAGCCAATCTAAAATAAGGCGACTTGCTGTTCCTTCGCCATTTTAATAACACATTCGTGTGATAGTTCGCATAGATGTTCGCGGCGGTTCGTGCCACGTCCAATTCGCGGACGCTATCAAATGTGATGGAGCGTCCATTTTTTGTAGGCGCAATATGCATGGCGTCTCCTGCTCGCGAGTGCTATTAAGTCTAGACGCAGTTGGGAGAACTGGGGTTGACTTACGTGCATGTAGTTTGTGCGATCAAGCGGGCTGTACAATGCACACGATAGTACAACACCGTCCCGGGGAGGACCATTGAGCACTACTGTGTCGACCGGTCACAACGCTGCTGCTAACGACAGGATGCAGGTGACGAGACGGTCTCTCGAGGACGTACGGGTTAAACTCTGCAACCACGCGGGGGCAAGGAAGCCCTTTGCTGCTGGTGGCTGGAGCGGAAAAGGGGACGCGGACGAGGAGTTGGTACGGCTCAGGGCAGACCTAGGGTCAGTTTTTCCGTTCATACACGCGCGAAGAGAAATGATCTTTCCTGCCGGCATCGATGCCCATACCTGCCATTTTATTCTGGCGCGAGAGGGGGCACTGAACTCGGCTTGGAGCGAGGAAGCCTCGACTCTTTGTCCTCCATTTAGAAAGAATCAACTGCCCAGGTTGTACAGTCGCTCGCAGCGAGCGCACAGGCGTGCAAAGAGACCAGGCCACGCAACGGATCCCCTGCCCACCGTCCGAGCAGCCGAGAATCAGTTGGACTTGGTTCGGCACGATATTGAGGTCTCCTTTGGCATTAAGAGGCGAAGGGCCCGGAAGAAATACCTGCGATGTGCCGCTCGTGTCATTGACGCACATCTTATTCTCGCCTCGAGCGCTTCCGCCCCGGATAAAATCTTTCGTTGGTCCGTCGCTCTATCCACAGGTCTCCTGAGATGATTTTTGGGCGACCCAGGTGACCGACCCGAATAATCTGGGACCACTCGTGGCGTGGCTGGGACTTGGGATCTCTGTCTTCAACACCGGTTGGCTGATATTCAATCGCATTGCTGACCAGCGCGTCGCTGCAACGGAGGCCAGAAAATCAGTCAAAACGGAATTGTGTCAGGAAGGGCTAATCGTTCGAAATCAAGGCAAGACCGCAATCTCGGACCTGGCGTTGATTACTCGTGCACGAACGTCTACGAACCTAAAGCACGCTCATCTGGCGGGCGAAGAAGAGTATTTGTTTAGTATCGTTTGGGCAGATCTCGACAATGACGCCAGGCCGGTCATTTTGCAATATGAGGACAACCGAGGTCGAGTTTGGCGCCTACGGTCAGGTCAAGGGCCCGTAAGGCTTCGCTATAGCGGCAACCGAATGGGCCGATGGTGGTCGAGTTCTCGCCTCAACTTGTGGAAATGACACAACCGCCGAATGTTCCGCGCTATTGTTGGCGCTCGGCGACCGGCGTACTCAACCCTAGCTCTGCCCTGGACTGAGTCTCCGTGTGGGTGACAAAGAAGCGGCTGCGTCGCGTCATTCCCCGTTGTATGCCGCGAAACCCAATACCCTGGCGCAGTGGATAATTTCTTTTGGGACGAGGCCATCAACAATCTGCCTGAGGGATTGTACGAACTTTTAAGCACAGATGCACTCGGCCACCGCCTCACGCAGTCGAAATCACAACCCATCTTCGCCAATATTGAAGACAAGGATGCTCCGGACATCCTTTCCCGTCACGTCGCCGAGGCTGTCCGCCGGGCCCTAATTGCAGCCAAACCAGCGGAGAGGGTAGCGCTGGCAAATCGACTTCTTCGGGAGTTGAATGCTGTTGACATGCTGACTGAAGGTCCCATGCAACTCCTTTCCCTCCACCACCCCGACGCACTTAAGCGCCGACGACTCCGCCGACCCACCACCAGGCTCAGTGACTCAGCGCTGCTGACCAACAGCAAGGACGAGCCCAATCTCGCCGCGGAGCTCCGGGCCGAGATCGAGTCCGCCGACACCGTCGACCTGCTCTGCGCCTTCGTTCGCTGGACGGGCCTTCGCCTGCTCGAGCCAGCACTCGAGCAGCTCAAGGAGCGGGGAGCCCGGCTGAGAGTCCTCACCACTACGTACATGGGCGCCACGGAACGCCGCGCCATCGACGAGCTCGTCACCCGGTACGGCGCAGAAGTGAAGATCAACTACGAAACCCAAGCCACCCGGCTGCACGCCAAAGCCTGGCTCTTCCGCCGGAATTCCGGCTTCGACACCGCCTATGTCGGCAGCTCCAACCTCAGCCAGGCAGCCCTCCTGGATGGCCTTGAATGGAACGTCCGGCTCAGCTCGGTCGGCACACCAACACTGCTGCAGAAGTTCGAGGTCACGTTCGATAGCTACTGGGAGCAGCGCGCCTTCCAAAGCTACGATCCGGAACGTGACGGCGAGAAGCTCGATGCTGCTCTGGAACGCAACGGCGGCCGGCGCACCGCAGCGCCGGACGCAGCCACCGGGCTCGAAGTCCAGCCGTACCTCCACCAGGAGGAGATGCTGGAGGAGCTGGAGGCCGAGCGGCTCAAAGGCTTCAACAAAAACCTCCTGGTCGCCGCCACGGGCACCGGCAAGACAGTCATCGCCGCCCTGGACTATAAGCGACTCTGCGAAGCGGCTGGCCGCGATCTGAAGATGCTTTTCGTCGCCCATCGGCAGGAAATCCTGAAGCAAGCCATGCGCACCTACCGGGATGTCATGCAGGACGGAGCCTTCGGCGAACTTTACGTGGGGGACCACAAGCCGAAAGAGTGGAAGCATATCTTCGCTTCCGTCCAGTCGTTGTCATCGCTCGGCATCGAACAGCTGGAGCCGGACTTTTTCGACGTCGTCGTTATCGATGAATTCCACCACGCCATGGCGCCCACGTACCGGCGTCTCCTGGATCACCTGCAGCCGCAGCAGCTTCTCGGACTGACGGCGACGCCGGAACGTGGTGACGGCGTCGACGTCGCGAAGCAGTTCTTCGATGGCCGCACCGCCAGCGAACTGCGGCTCTGGGACGCGCTGGATGCTGACCTTCTGGTGCCGTTCCACTACTTTGGTGTGTCTGACGACGTTGACTTGAGCCAGTTGGAGTGGAAGCGCGGCAATTACGATGCCGCGCAGCTCAGCAATCTGTACACCGGCAACGATGCCCGCGCCGCCAAGGTGATCCGCGAACTCCGTGACAAGGTCACCAGCACGGAACAGATGCGGGCCATCGGCTTCTGCGTGTCGGTCCAGCACGCCCACTACATGGCCGAGGTGTTCAACCGCGCCGGCATAGCGTCCGTTGCCGTAGACGGCAGCACCAACGACGCAGACAGGGCAGCCGCGCTGGAACGCCTCCGACGAAGGGAAATCAACTGTATCTTCGCCGTCGACCTCTTCAATGAAGGGCTGGACCTGCCGCAGGTGGACACCATCTTGCTGCTGCGGCCCACACAGAGTGCCACGATTTTCCTCCAACAGTTGGGACGGGGGCTGCGCCGTGCCGAGGGCAAGGCAGTGCTGACAGTCATGGACTTCATCGGCCAGCAACGGCGGGAGTTCCGCTTTGATCTGCGCTACCGGGCGCTGACCGGGTACGGGCGCAAGGAGTTGGAGAAAGCCGTCGAGGACGAATTCCCCTACCTGCCGTCGGGCTCCCAGATTGTGCTTGACCGTGTGGCGCAGCAGGTGGTTCTTGACAACATTAAGGCCCAACTGCGGTTCAACCGGGCGCAGTTGGTCCGGGACATCGCTTCGTATGCGGAGACCGAGCTGGAGGCCTACCTCGATCAGTCCGGGAACGATGTGAAGTTGATCTACCGGTCGACGAGGGATTCGTGGACTGGGTATCTTCGGCAAGCTGGGCTCATTGAAGGGTTATCTCCCTTGGAGACGGTGCTTCGCGGGAAAATCGGGGACCTGACGGATGCCGAGGAGAAGAAGTTACTGGGCCGGATGGCTGCGCTGATCCACGTGGATGACCCGGAACGCGCCGAGGCGTACTCGATGCTGGTCGGCCCCGATGCGCCCCGCTATGCGGAGCTGGGAATGCGTGAGCAGACTTTCGCCCGGATGTTGTTCTACACGCTGTGGGATGACGGTGGTGGTTTCCAGACGTACGACGACGGACTGGACTACCTGCGCGGCTACCAGTTTGTGTGCAGTGAGATCCGCCAGATCGTGAAGCTTGGGGTGGCCGCTTCCAAGCACGCTGCGAAAGGCCTCGGAGCGGGGCTGCAGCACGTGCCGCTTCTCTCGCATGCGACCTACCGGCGCGAAGAGGTCCTGGCGGCGCTGCAGTACGGGTCCCTGGAGCTCGGCAAAAATGTGCAGCACAGGGAGGGTGTGGCCTGGTGTTCAGCTACGTCTACCGACGCCTTCTTTGTCACGCTCAACAAGGATGACAAGAAGCATTCAGCAACCACGATGTACAAGGACTACGCCATCAGCCCGGAGCTGTTCCACTGGGAATCACAGAACGCCACTTCGCCCGGCAGCACGACGGGTAAGCGGTACCTGGACCGGGCATCGCACGGCTCCAAGGTTCTGATGTTCACCAGGGACACGGCGGAGGACGAGACCGGGCTGACCGTCCCTTACACCTGCCTTGGGCAGGTGGACTACGTGCAGCATGCGGGTGAGAAGCCGGTCGCCATCACGTGGAAGCTGCACCGGCCGATGCCAGCGGACGTCTACGCGACAGCTGCTGCCGTGGCGCAGTAGTCGATGCGGCCCCGTAGACCGGTCCGGAAAGTTGGTATCAGTCTCCGTCGTGCACGCCCGCGCGCGACGGAGACCGATTACCGTCGCGCTCTGGTCCCGTTGTTATGGCTTTGACGATGAAACTCGAAATTTTCCTTGGTTGCCTCTGAAAATGCCAGACAGCGGGAACCCCCAAGCTTGTCCAGCACGCTCAGCAACTCGGGGTCATCCCAAGGAGTAGTCCGCACCAGGCCGCCGTCGTCGACAGTGAGATACCCGCGTTCGAACAGTGCATCACACCCCAGGGAACAGGCGAGCATGGCCGCCGCTGCAAAATCGAGACGATCTCGGTGGCTCGATTGCGAACGAAGCTTGATGTGCGCTGCGATCAGCAGGTTCTTGGGAAGAAACCGCCCGCAAATAGCGCATTGATTGCCATAGCGGGCCAGCAGGGCTTCCCTAAGGTAGCGCTGTTCCGCGCGTCGGAACATCGCCCCAGCGATGTCAGTGGTCTCAATGTCAAGCTGCTGGCCGGTGTCTGACTCACCCATTAATCGAGTTTGTGCGAGGGACTGCATCCCTAGAGATCCGGCACTGAGATAGTTCGTCAGGGGCTCGCCTACCTCAGGCGGGATCGCGGCTACGTAGACCCTGCCAGGATTCCCAGTCCGGTTCATGGGGCCAACACCCGGCGGAAAGACCGTCTTGAGGACGTCCAGACGCACTTCCATATCGACGACGCAGGGCTGAACAAGTACCAGCGTGCCATGAGGATATCCGTCGTACCCTGGCGGACGATCCGATTCCACTCCCGCTGCTACGACCAAGGAAATCGCCTTGAACTGCTGAGCGGCGTAATGAAAGACCACGTCACCAGGCATCATGCGGTGCAACGCCTGCCAGTCATCGTGTCCGGGCCGCCCGTCGACGCGGAAGTGTGGAGCCCAAAGCGAGCCCTGTTGAATGACGGTCGAGTAGTTTTCTCCCTGGCTGGCCCACCAATAGTTCCGGGTGACGTGAGCCGAAGAGTCCGCGCCCGCAGCGTCAGGGGTGTCTTGGCCACTTCTGTCCCCGTTTTTCAGACGGTCGGTATCGATCCAAGGTATGTCACAACCATCGAGGATCCGGGTCGTGGCCACCCCGCCTGATGAACTATCCGACGTAAGGGCCAGCGGCGGTGTCAGATGCGCTGCTACGGCAGCCGACAAGGCCTTGCTGTCGAAATGGTGCCCCGCAGTGACTGCGACGAACTTCTTCGCGGAGCCGAAGCCGTACTTTCGCCGCAGCCCGCTCCGACCCAGGCTGACCGCCTCATCGATGGCTCTCGACTTAGCCGTTCGGAGTTCCGACTCCGAGTATCGTTCGAAGAATGTTGCCACGGTCCCCTCATTTCTGTTTCAGTGGCCTGCAACAGAGACAGCACTCCAGGTCCGTTCATTAGATTAGCCGTGAGACTCGAAATCCTCTGTGCCCCTGACAGCCGGTCTCCTCGCGGCCCTACACTTTGCGACTGCCAGAAGCAGCGCCAATCCTGAGGAGATCCATCGCTATGGGCGAGCGGCGTCCAGGTCTGCCCGCTCATACAACGACTGACTCGGCGACGGCGGCCAGACAGTCACCGGAGCGCCAAAGTTAAGCTCCTCCGTCGGTTTGGGTCTCTAGAGCATGGGCGAGATCTTGATGGCTAGGCGTTGGACGCATTTATCTGCGCCCGACAAACAACAAGTGTGCTTCTCATAGGCCAGTATTGCTCGCTTTGCACTTGTAGATGATTAGATGTCTCTTGACCCTCGGGTCGCTGCTGCCTATGCGCTATCCGGCAGCTTTGGGGACAGAAGAAAGCAAGGAACAGTGTCAGCTCCAGTTACAGAGAAGATCGAGCTCAACGTCGCGCCCGGTTCAGTTGTTCACGTTCGAGACGAAGAATGGCTGGTTACTGGAGCTGAGGAAACCGGCGACGGCCTCCTCATCAGGGTCCGCGGACTCAGCGAGCTGGTGCGGGACACCACCGCCGCTTTCTACCAGAGCATCGACGACATCGAAGTGGTCGACCCCGCCCAAGCCATCCCGGTGGCTGACGCCAGCCCCAACTACCGCCGCGCCCGCCTGTGGCTCGAGTCCACACTACGCAAGACGCCCATCCCGCAGGACCACGAGGGGCTCACCGTCTCCACCCGCATGCTCGCGGACAAACTCGAATACCAGCGCATCGCCGTCGCCCGTGCCCTGGACCCGCAGAACGTCCGCCCAAGAATCCTCATCGCGGACGCGGTCGGGCTCGGCAAGACACTTGAAATCGGCATGATCCTGAGTGAGCTCGCCCGGCGCGGACGGGCGGAACGCGTCTTGGTGGTCACGCCCCGGCATGTCCTCGAGCAGATGCAGCACGAGCTCTGGTGCCGCTTCGCCCTCCCGTTCGTCCGCCTGGACTCGGCAGGCATCCAGAAGGTCCGCCAGACCCTCCCGGCTACGCGAAACCCCTTCACCTACTTCAAGCGCGCCATCATCTCGATAGACACTCTGAAGTCCTCACGCTACAAAGCGCACCTGCAGAAGATCCGCTGGGACGCCGTCGTCATCGACGAATCCCATAACCTCACCAACGCTGGAACCCTTAACAACGAGCTCGCGAGGATCCTCGCCCCCAATACCGAGGCCCTCATCCTGGCGTCGGCAACCCCTCACAACGGCAAACAGGAATCGTTTGCCGAGCTGATCCGTCTCCTCGACCCCACCGCCATCCGCCCGGACGGAACATTCGACGGAAACGACATCCAGCGCCTGATCATCCGGCGTCACCGTCACAGTCCCGAGGTGGCCGCCGAGGTGGGCGCCAACTGGATGGAACGTCTCGAACCGGACAATCGTCTGATCGCGGCAAGTCCTGCCGAGAACGCCGTCGCCCAGGAAATCGCAGATAGCTGGCTCTACCCCCAAGTCGGTTCCAGCCCCTACTCCGGTGCGAACAGCTCCCTCTTTCCGTGGACCCTCGCCAAAGCCTTCCTCTCAAGCCCTGCGGCGCTTCACGAAACAGTCAAGGAGCGCCTCCGCAAGGTCGGGGACCCGAAGCTGCCAGCGGAGCACCGGGAGCATGAAGCCCTTGAACACCTCAGGGCCCTCACCGAGGAGTCGCTCAAGAAGCCTTCCGCCAAGTACCAGGAGCTCGCCCAGTACCTGAAGGGAATCGGCGTCGGTCCCAAGTCGGGCATGCGCGCTGTCGTTTTTGCTGAGCGGGTCCCCACTCTCATGTGGCTCGAGCGTCACCTGCCAAAGGACCTCGGCCTCAAACCGGAGAATATCCGCATCCTGCACGGCGGCCTCAGCGACGTCGATCAGCAGGAGATCGTCGAAAGCTTTAAGCAGGAGTCCTCACCCATCCGTGTGCTGGTCACAGGCGATGTCGCTTCCGAAGGCGTGAACCTTCACAGCCAGTGCCATCACCTCATTCACTTCGACATCCCGTGGTCACTTATCCGCATCGAACAGCGGAACGGCCGTATCGACCGGTACGGCCAGAAGAAGAACCCCCAGATCACCACGCTCCTCCTGCACCCGGACCACGAGAAGTTCGCCGGAGATCTCAAGGTCATCACCCGCCTCATGGAGCGTGAGCACGAAGCACACGGCGCCCTGAACGACGTCGGATCCCTCATGGGCCAGCACAGTGTGAAGGCTGAGCAGGAAGCGATTCTGGAAGTGCTCGCCGGCAGGAAATCCGTGGACGAGGTGGTGCGCAGCGTCGAGGACGTCCTCGACCCGGCCCACACTGACGATGGCGCCTTCGGCGATTTCGACAGCTTCTTCGAGCAGCTCACCGCGGACGACGGCGGCGGCACGCCTCGGGTGCCGACGGACGCCGGCGTGGGGCTCTATTCGAGCGAGCTGGACTACCTCGACGACGCCCTCCACGAAGCATTCGGCAATCCCGAGGAGCCGCCTGCCAACGGCGCCGGGGGCGGGGTGAACTGGAAGGTCCATGCCCAACACCAGATCGCAGAACTCGAACCGCCCCGCGACCTCCAGCAGCGGCTCGCGCACCTGCCCCAGGGCTATCTCAACGACCGCAAGATCACCGAAAAGCTCAAGCTGGCCACAACCCTGGACAAGGGCCAGAACGAGCTCGACGCCGCCAAGAAGGCCATCCCCGCGAAGGGAGAGAAGGCCACGACGTGGCCCGAGGCCCACTTCCTCGGCCCGCTACACCCCGTCCTCGAATGGGCCAGCGACCGCGCCCTCGCGTCGATGGCCGGCAACGAGGTTCCCGTGGTCCGCGCCGACGTCGAGGAACCGAGCGTCCTCCTCATGGGCACACTGATGAACCGCCGCGGACAAGTCATCTCCCAGGCGTTCTTCGCGACTCAGGGCGGCGAGCTGTGCATCCCCGAGCAGATCGGAAGCCTCGCCGAGTACCTCCGGGAGATCGGCCTCACCGACAAGTCGATCAACACAGGGCCCGTCGCTGACGCCGCGTCGTACCGTCCGTACATCTCCCGTGCCGTTCAAAACACCACCGGCTCGCTCGATATCACGTTCGAGGCCGCCGCCCAGGCAGCCGACTATCGGCTCGATGAATGGCACGACCGAGCGGACGCGTGGAGCGAAATCCACGGACAGGCACAGCTCCCCGGCATGAGTACGCGGCGCCTCAAGGAAAACAAAGCACGCGTTGAGCAGGAACAGGAGATCGTCTCCTCCCTTGCCCCGGACCGCCGTCTGGTGCGGCCGCTGCTTGTCGTCGTGCCCCTCAACACCCCTGCGGAAGGAGAGCACTGAGATGCCCTCGTTCGATTCGTTTGTCGTCGGCGAGGACTTCGTCAGCGAGCACTTCTTCACCACGGACACCACCAAAGCAGGCGAGTCCTTCCAGTCCGAGGTCCTCAAGCTCCGCAAGCAATGGGACGATACGTCCAAAGAGGGATACGAGTCTCCGCTCGACCGCTTCCGGAAGGCACGCGGCCATCTGCAGATAGACCTCGGGACCCTCGCCGAGGATCCTGACAACGCCGCACGCATCTACCGGGACCTTCGCCAGTCGCTCGGTTTCCACGGCCCAAGCACCATCTTCAAGGCCGAGCGCAGCGGTGCCGAGCTCCTGGCCCACAACGTCTGGTCCACCCCCAACAACGACGTCCTCTTCGTTGAAGCCCAGCCTGCCGACTCCCTGGAGGACGCCCTCGCCAAGGACCGCGGCGACCTCATCCAGAAGCCTCTTGTGGACGACAAGGAAGCGAACTACTCGGCCAGCAAGCTCATCTCCGAGCTCTACCAGACCGACGAGGCCCCGCAGTTCATCGTCCTAATGGCCGGCCGCTGGCTCATCCTGACCGAGCGCGAGCGGTGGCCCGAGGGCCGGTACCTCGCCGCAGATGCGTTGCTCGCCGTCGAACGCAATGACACTAAGCGCGGAGGCGAGCTGGACCGCTTCCTCGCCGTCTTTGGGCGCGACTCACTCCACCCGGACGCGAGCGAGCAGATCTGGTGGAACGGCGTCATCGAGTCCTCCGTCAAGCACACGGTGGGCGTCTCGAAGGACCTCCGCGAGGGCATCCGGCTCTCCATCGAGATCATTGCCAACGACGTCCTCACCCGCCGCACCGCAGCCGGGATGCCGAACGACGACGTCGACGGCCAGTCGCTCGCGCGCCAGTCGCTGCGCTTCCTCTACCGGATCCTGTTCCTCCTCTACGCCGAGGCCTCGCCGGAGATGGGAGTCATCCCGGTCGGCGACGAGCAGTACGACCAGGGCTACGGCCTGGACCGCATCCGCGAGCTCGTCCTTAACCCGATCACCTCGGAAAAGGCCAAGCGTGGCACCCATCTGTACGACTCCCTCAACCTTCTCTTCACCCTGGTGAACACGGGCCACCGGCCCAAGGAAGCGGACGACGCGCTCACCTTCGAAAACCTCGAAGCTGACCTCTTTTCGCCGTCCCGCACGGCGGACATCGACGGGGTCAAGCTCGGCAACACACCGCTCCAGAAGGTCCTCGAGCACCTCCTGCTGAGTAAGGAGGCTCGCGGCAAGGACCGCGGCTTCATCTCCTATGCCGAACTCGGCGTCAACCAACTTGGCGCGGTGTATGAAGGCCTCATGTCCTACACGGGCTTCATCGCGCAGGAGGACCTCCACGAGGTCGCCAAGGACGGCGACTCGTCCAAAGGGTCGTGGGTTGTTCCGGTTACTCGCTCCGCGGAGATCGATGCCAAGCATTTCGTCATGACGCAGGACGAGATTACGGGACAGCCCAAGCCCGTCCTGCACCAGAAAGGCACCTTCGTCTTCCGGCTTGCCGGCCGCGAACGCCAGCAGTCGGCCTCGTACTACACGCCCGAGGTGCTGACCAAGTTTGTCGTCTCCCAAGCGCTCGAAGAACTGCTCGACCAGGACGGCACGACGACGCCCGCGGACGACATCCTCACGCTCACCGTCTGCGAGCCCGCCCTCGGGTCGGGCGCGTTCGCCATCGAAGCTGTGCGCCAGCTCGCTGCAGAGTACCTCGAACGGAAGCAGAAAGAGCTCGACGTCCGCATCCCCGCCGACGAGTACCCCATCGAGCTGCAGAAGGTGAAGGCGCAGATCGCCCTGCACCAGGTGCACGGCGTGGACCTCAACGCGACGGCGGTGGAGCTCGCCGAGGTGTCCCTGTGGCTGGACACCATGGTGGCGGGCCTGCAGGCGCCTTGGTTCGGCCTCCGGCTCCGCCGCGGCAACTCGCTCATTGGGGCCCGCCGCGCGACATACTCTGCGGCGCAGGTAAGAGACAAATCCTGGCTCACCTCGACGCCGCAGGACGCCCCCCTCAGCGGGCTGGCCGCCGGACTGAAAACGGACGACGACGATCCCGCCGTGGTCGGGCGGGTCCACCACTTCCTCCTCCCGGCCCAAGGGTGGGGCGCAGCTTCGGACGCCAAAGAGGTCAAGGACCTCGCCGGCGACGCGCAAAAAGCCCTCGGCGCGTGGCGCAAGTCCCTGCGCGTGAAACCAACGAAGCAGCAGGTCGACCGCCTGCTCAACCTGTCGCGACGGGTCGAGTCCCTGTGGAAGCTCACGCTGCGCCGCTTTGAGATCGCAGACCAGGAGGCCCTCCGGGAGATCGCCTACTTCGGCAAACCGCCGGTGCCTCAGCCTGGCGAAAACACGCGAGCGGTGACCCGAGGCGAAATCGAAGCGGCACTCAACGACCCAAACGGCGCCTACCAGCGACTCCGTCGCGTGATGGATGCCTGGAACGCGTTATGGTTCTGGCCGCTGACCGAGAAAGCCACGAAGGGAGCCGTCCCGCCTAGTGTTGACCAGTGGCTCGAGGTGCTGGAAGCACTCCTTGGAAGGACCGGCAAGGAGTCCCGCATGACGGGCCAGCGGGCCTTGAGCACGGGCGCAAACTGGGATGAGCTGAACGACGCCGAACACGCCGACCTCCAGCTCGCACTGGCGGGTGACGTAAAGAGTCTGCTCGCGGAGCATCCCTGGTTGTCTGTATGCGGTCGCGTGGCTCGGGACCAAGGCTTCTTCCACTGGGAGCTGGACTACGCCTCCGTTTTCGGGCGCGGAGGATTTGACATGCAGGTGGGAAACCCACCGTGGGTCAGGCCGCGTTCTGATGAGGCCGCGCTCCTTGCAGAAGGTGATCCATGGTGGCAGCTCGTCGAGAAGCCCACGCAGTCTCAGATTCGTTCGAAGCGCGAGGCAACGCTGGCCCTCGATGGAATGCGCGAGTACTTCGTCGATACGGCGGTTGTCACCCCTCAGGTGGCTGGGTTCGTCGGTGATTCGACCGTGTATCCGCTTTTGGCGGGACTTCAGCCTGATCTTTATCGTGTCTTCATGGAACGTGTGTGGAAGTCAGCTTCACGCCGCGGAGCAGCGGCGCTGCTCCACCCCGAGTCGCATTTCACGGAGAAGAAGGCGGCTATGCTCCGGGCGGAGACGTATCGGCGGCTGCGGCGCCACTGGCAGTTCATTAACGAGCTGTCTCTGTTCGAGATCCACCATCTGGTCTCGTATGGGGTTCATGTCTACGGTCCCCGTCGAGATAGCCCACGGTTCAAGATGGCCGCCTCCCTGTACCATCCGGACACTGTTATGCGATCGCTCGCCCACAGTGGCGAAGGACCAGTGCCTGGGCTGAAGGACGACGAGGGAAATTGGGACCTCCGGCCCCATCCAGAACGGATCATCGATGTCGACGAATCGGTCCTCACGGTGTGGGCGGACATCCTCGACGAGCCCGGGACGCCACCCCTTCAAGCCCGTATGGTCTACCCCGTGAACCGAGCCAGCTCCCGGGTTCTCGAAAAGCTGAGCAAGGCCCCGCGGGTTCGCGAGCTGGGCCTCCATTATTCGAGTGGCTGGCACGAGACGGCCGACCGCAAGAAGGGCTACTTCGAGGTCGGATCTGCCGTACCCGAGTCTTGGAACGACGTGATCTTGCAGGGCCCTCACTTCACTGTGGCCAACCCGTTTGCGAAGCAGCCCAACCCGACGATGAAGAACAACCTCGACTGGACTGAAATCGATCTCGAAGCCCTCCCGGAAGACTTCATCCCCCGCACGAGCTACCAGCCCGACGGCGATCGGACTCGCTACAACTCGGACTACGGGTCATGGGTGGGGCGGGACGGCCAGGTTCCGCAACGTTCTCTATACCGTGCGGTTTGGCGTCGCATGGCAGCGACAACCGGATCCAGGACCCTGCACTCGAGTATTGTGCCGCCGGGGACAGCGGGCATCGACAACGTGTACCAAGCCGCCATCATCAACGACAACGCCGATGGCGATTGCGCGGAGAAGCTCGTTGTTCTTGTTGGCGTGATGTCGTCCGTCGTTGCGGATTACCTGATCAAGGTCGGTGGCGCGTCCAAGATCAACTACGAGAACATCGAAAACCTTCCGTCCATCAAGGCAGGAATAATCCGTCGAGAGATTCTTGACAGGACGCTGCGTCTCGTTGCTCTGACGGCCTCCTATGCTGATCTGGTTCGTTCGGTTTTGGGAATTGATTGGGTGGCCGCTTGGCCAGCGCGAAAAGATCTCGACAGAAGGCAGTGCCTCGTGGATATCGATGCTCTGACTGCTCTCGCCGTCGGGATGGATAGTGACGAGCTTGAGATCATTTACCGCACTCAGTTCCCCGTGCTTGCGGGATACGAGCGATCGGCCTTGTACGATCTAAACGGCCGAAAGGTCCCCGGCGACATGAACAAGCTGTACCGACAGCGCGGTGAGGACCTGACGCTCGACGAACGAACCTGGACGCATCCGCAGAGTGGCGTGGAGTATGTCTTCGAGTTCCCGTTCGTCTCGTGCGACCGTGAAGAGGATATGCGCAAGGCCTACTCCCACTTCGAAAAGCTCATGGCGGAGAAGAGCTGATGGCAGTCCTCCTGCCCACACATCAGGTCGAGGACCTCCAGGCTGGGCTGATCGACTACCTGTCCACAACGTTCGCCCTGACCGACCGGGATGCGCGCAACGGCCTGCAGGGATTCCTCGAGGATCCGCAGGACGGGATATTCAAAGGGCCGTTCGTGCGGCTCAGGCTGCCGTTCGAACCTGCTGCCGACGGGTGGCGGGATAGCCTCAACTGGTACGAGGGATTCGCCCCGTACGGCCATCAGGCGCTGGCCTTTCAGAGACTGACGTCAAAGCCAGAAGTTTCGGCAGGCTCAACCACGGTAGACAGCGTCTTCCGGCGACCGGAACCGACCCTGGTCACCACCGGCACGGGGTCCGGCAAGACCGAGTCCTTTCTCTACCCGATAATCGACCACGTGCTCCGGGCCAAGGCCGCTGGCATCACCGGAATGAAGGCGCTCATCCTTTACCCGATGAACGCCCTCGCCAACGACCAGGCACAGCGTCTCGCTACCCTGCTCGCTGAAGACCCTGAACTGAGCGGCATCACGGCAGGCATCTACACGGGACAGAAGGACGGCCAAAAGCACACCAAGGTTTCAGCGGCCGGGCTCATCAACACCCGTGAGATCTTCCGCAGCGAAGCACCCGACATCCTCCTGACCAACTACAAAATGCTGGACATGCTCCTGCTCCGCAGCGAGGACGCATCAATCTGGGAGCAGTCCGCCACCTCCCTGCAGTACGTGGTCCTCGATGAGTTCCACACCTACGACGGGGCTCAGGGGACCGACGTTGCCATGCTGCTGCGCCGCCTCGGCCTCGCCCTGAAGAGCCACTGGCCGGAGGACCTCAGCGCCATCCCGCACGGACCCAGCGAGGAGGATCGGGCTCGCCCGCTCGGTCGCATCACGCCGGTCGCCACGTCGGCGACGCTGGGCGCAAAGGGTGAGACCGAGCCCATGCTCCGCTTCTCCAAAACCGTCTTCGGCGAGACTTTCGCCGACGACGCGGTCGTCACCGAATCCCGCCTCAGTATTGATGCTTGGTGTGAGGCGTGGGAAGGGGATCCTGCTGCTGAGATCGCCCGCGTCGCGGAGGGCATCGAGGACGCTGGCAAGGCCATCGAGGCGGTTCTCGGCGTGGGAGCCGACGACCCCAACGCCGTCATCGTTGAACACGTCTCCCAACTCCTCTTCGGCGGACAGCCAGCGGATCTCCTCGACGCCATCCGCCGGCATCCGTTTACCCGTGCAGTACTCAAAGAGGCGAGCGACGCCGTCGTCCTCACCGTTCTGGCCGAGCGCGTCCTCGGCGGGTTCAACACCTCAGGCGGGCCCCGCCGGCGCGCGACGCTCGCAGCGCGCCACACCGAGTTCATGGCCCACTTCCTGGCCCTCCTCAGCCACGTCCGCGCGGTCCCCGTCCCCAACCGCGACGCCATCTCCGTGGAGACACACCTCTGGGTCCGTGAGCTCTCCCGCCTCGACAAGTCCGTGGACGGTGAGCACCACTACCGCTGGGGGGATGACGGCCCCCACACCGACAGGACCCTCTACCTCCCGGCGGTCTACTGTCGGCATTGCGGCCGCTCAGGGTGGGGCGCAGTCCTCGGCCCCACCGGAACGGACCTCGAGAACGACGACTCGAAGATCCGCCGCGAGCAGGCAACAGGTAACCCCCGTTTCCGTGCGCTAATCCACGCCCCTAACGAGGACGCCCTCCGAGCCGAAAAAGGCGAGATCGCAGACAGCCTTGTCTGGCTCGACACCTTCAATCGCGCCATCCTGCACGAGCCCCCCGCCGATGACACCGCCGAGGCGCACGAGGGCCGCATCGTCCCCGTCCTCATGCTTCGCGGTCAGGACGCCGACGACGACTCCAAGCGCGAGGTCTGTCCCGCCTGCCAGACCGGGGACGGCATCCGCTTCCTCGGCAGCGCCATCGCGACTATGCTCTCCGTGAGCATCTCCAACCTCTTCGGCGCCGACGGCCTCGACTCGGGCGAGAAGAAGGCCCTCGTCTTCACTGACAGTGTCCAGGACGCGGCCCACCGCGCCGGTTTCGTTCAGGCCCGTTCGCACATCCTCACCCTGCGTTCCGCGTTCCGCCGCGCGCTCGAGGTCGCTGCAGCGGATGGGGGAGTCGCCACCCTCAAGCAGCTGGTCGACATGGCGATCGCGGACGCCGCCACGCCTGTCCGCAAGTACCAGCTCATCGCCCCCGACTATGCCGACCGGCCGCAGTTCCGCGCCTTCTGGGACCCCGAGTCCAGCGCCAAGGAGAAGCGCGACGCGACACGCAACGCGGAGAAGCGCATCCTTTTCGACGCCTCACTCGAATTCGGCCTCCAGTCCCGCCTCGGCCGCACCCTCGAGCTCACCGGCAGCATTGTCGCGGAGACCGACGCCGGGTCGCCCCACGCCATGCTCGCGGCCGCCCGCGCCGCGCTCGAGGCGATGTCTGGCACCCTCGGCCTCGAGGACCAGCTCACCGATGACGGCGCGCTGCTCGCCTGGGTGCGCGGCGTCGTCGAACGCGTCCGCACCCAGGGCGGCATCCGGCACCAGTGGCTGAACGACTACATGGTCGAGGCGGGGGAGAAGGCCCAGCGCTGGAAGGTGTGGGGCGGCCGGCGCCGCAGCGAGGGGATGCCCGCCTTCCCTGCCGGCCGGTCCAAACCCGCCTTCCCGCGGCTCGGTGGCGGCGACTCCGGCTACATGGACCCGATAGCCCAGGCCCAGAGCTGGTACACACGCTGGACCGCGTTGTGCCTGAACATCCCCAAAGCAGACGCCACCTTCGTGGCCAAGGCTCTCTTCGGGCAGCTTGCCGGCCAGTGCGTGCTCGAGACCGTGCAGGCCAAGGACGGCGCCACGATCTTTGCGCTTCCCACCGACCGGATCCTCCTGCAGGCACCCACAGGCGAGGACCTCGGGACCGGCCGCCACTTCCTCGCATGCTCCGTGTGCCGTGCGGTCACACCAGGTTCAGCAACAGTAATCGAGCAGCTCGACGGTGCCCACTGTCTGTATGTCCGGTGCCCCGGGCGGCTGGCCCGGCAGCCGGAGGAGGAGAACTTCTACCTCAAGCTGTACGGAGCACGTGAGCCCAAGCGAGTGGTGGCCAAGGAGCACACCTCCCTGCTGCCCGACGAGGACCGGGTGCGGGTTGAGAACGAGTTCAAAGCCTCGGTACAAACGCCCCAGGCGCCCAATGTCCTGGTCGCGACGCCCACGCTGGAGATGGGCATCGACATCGGTGACCTTTCCTGCGTTATGCTCGCCTCCCTCCCCACCTCCGTCTCTTCCTACCTGCAGCGGGTGGGACGTGCCGGGCGTCTCACAGGGAACTCACTCGTCCTCGCCTACGCGCGTGGCCGTGGAGAGCACCTGCCCAAGCTCCATGACCCCTTGTCTGTGATCAACGGGCAAGTCCGCCCGCCTGCCACGTTTCTCGACGCCGAGGAGATCCTGCAAAGGCAGTACCTCGCCCACCTAGTGGACAGGTTCGCGCGCGACGCCGGCCGTCCCCATCCGCGCAAGGCCGCCGGCGCACTCGCCGGGGACGGACCGGGAACCTTCCTGGGCGACCTCATCGAGACAGCTCACTCCAACGCGGGCGAATATATCGATGAGTTCCTCGGGCAGTTCGGGGATCTTCTCGCTCCCGCCAGCGCCGTGAGGCTCCGGGAATGGGCTGCCCCCTGTGCTGACGGGTCGAGCGAGCTTGCCGAGCATGTCATCCGGGCAGCCAGGCTGTGGGCCGACGACTGCGACGAGCTGAAGGCCCGCATCGACGACATCGAGAAGGCAATGCCTGAGCTCTTGGTCATGGCTGAGTCCAACGCCGCCACGGACGAGGACAAACGTGCACCCAAATCCGCCGAGGCCACGCAGCGCATGCTGCGGAGGCAGCTCTTCGCCCTGCGCGACGAGTACTGGATCTCCGTACTCGAGAAGTACGGCCTGCTGCCGAACTACACGCTCCTCGACGACTCGGTGAACCTCGACATTGGCGTGACCTGGCAGGAAGTCGAAACCCAGGACTACGTCACCGAAACCATCTCGCTCCAGCGCGGGGCGGCCATCGCGATCAACGAGCTTGCCCCCGGGGCGACGTTCTACTCCCGTGGACTCGAGGTGAAGATCGACGCCGTGGACCTCGGCCCGCAGCAGAGCCACATCCAGCGCTGGCAGGCGTGCCCGGAGTGCGGGTGGATGCACACGGACCTGGACACTGCAGGTCCCGTCAAGGCATGCGGGCGGTGCCACCTCAGCGGAATCGCCGATGTCAGCCAGCAATTCGATGTTGTGGTCATGAAGAACGTCTCAGCGGAGGTGCGCCGCGACGAGGTGGCCATCGGCGACCGCAGCGACCAGCGCGTCAAAGAACGCTTCAACACGATGCTTGCCGCCGACATCGATCCCGAGCATGTCACCCAGGAATGGTTCCTCGAGGACTTCGAATTCGGCGCCAAGTACGCGAACCGGGTACAGCTACGGTGGCTCAACCTGGGACGTTCCTCTGCCAACGCCGCGCCGCGGATTATCGCCGGCAACGAGTCCAAGGCGCCGCTCTTCCGGGTCTGTTCCTACTGCGGCAAGCTCGACTCCGCCGGGCGTGCGAACAACCCCGATGAACACCGCTTCTGGTGCAAATACCGCAAGTCCAGTGACGAACACGTGGCGGAGGTGGCCCTCGCACGTGTCCTCGCGACCCAGGGGGTTGCTCTCCGCCTCCCGGCCGGCCGCGTTATGGGCGATGATTTCGCCCTCCCCAGCCTGACCGCGGCGTTACTCCTTGGGCTCCGCGAAGTGATTGGCGGATCCCCCGACCACATCGCCGCCGTGCCGATCAACGAACCTGCCGACGGCGGCACCGCCGTCTCCTTGCTCCTGCACGACAAAGTCCCCGGCGGCACTGGCTACCTCGCCGAGTTCGCCGAACCGGAGAAGGTATGGAACCTGCTGCGGGCGGCATGGGACGTGGTGCGGAACTGCGAATGCCGCGACGAGGAGCGCCTCGCCTGCCATCGCTGTCTCCTTCCTTTCGCGTCCCCTTGGCACGTCGACAAGGTGGCCCGCGTGACTGCGGAGCGTCTCCTGCGCAGCATCCTGGCCGGGCACGACGGCGTTCCGGACGACGGCGATCCCGCCTTCGACGGCTGGACCGTGACCAAGGTTCCTCCACCGGCGCCAGCCCTGGAATCACACCTCGAGGTCAAGTTCCGCAAGGCACTCGTGGACAGGCTTGCCGCCGTCGGCGCCAACGTCAAGGTCACCCCCGGGCTTCGCGCAGACAAGGTGGAGTTCCGCCTTCCGGGCGCCAAACACATCTGGTGGCTGGAACCACAAGTGGACATTCACGGCACTCGGCCTGACTTTGTCCTCTCAACGGCAGATCCGAACATCCCGAAGATCGCGATCTACACCGACGGCTACATTTTTCACGCGTCCCCTGAACACAACCGCGTGGCGGACGATGCGGCCAAACGGGAGGCTCTACGGGCCGTTGGTGTGGTTCCGTGGGCCATTACGTGGGAGGACATCGATGCCTTCTCCGGCGACGGATTGTCGATGCCACCGTGGTTCACGGACAAAGCGGCGAGCATCGTGCAGAACGGGACGACGCCGCTCCAGCCCGCTCTGCTTGCCGCCGTCAAGTCCGACGCTATGAGCCAGCTGTGGCAGTGGATCCGGGAGCCAAACAGGGACGCATGGGCGGACCTGTCGGATGCCATCCCCATGCTCATGCTGGGCAAGTGCACCCCGTTCAAGGGTTCCGTTGTGGGGCTTCCGGACTTCGTGCAGGCTACCCTGGATGATCCCCTTGCGGCGCCCGAGCTGGGAGTGGGGCGCGCGTGGATGTACGCGGACGGCCCTCTCCGGTGTGCCGCAAACCTGACGTCGCCGCTTATGCTGAGCGCCGACGTCGTGCTCGTCCTTGATGGACGGGACGATGCAGTGGCGCAACCCGGGTATAAGACTCAATGGCGCGAGTGGCTGCGTCTGAGCAACCTGCTCGGATTCAGGCGGACAGCCCCGGCCATCGGCGCGGTCAGTCTCGCGATGCCCTCGGTTCCGGTCCTTGTGGAACCGGGAGCCTTGGGTACGCACCTCCGGCCCGAGTGGCAGGATCTTCTGGACATCGCCACACACGCCGAGCGTGAACTGTTGGCAGTGCTGGCAGAAATTGAGGGGTTCCCCCTGCCCGAACTCGGGTACGAGCTCCAGGACGGGACGCCTCTGGACATCGCCTGGCCGGAGCACAAACTTGCTGTCGTTCTCCATGGAGCGGGCGAGTATGACGGCTGGACGTTGGTGCCGGGCGATGCGGAACAAATTGTGGAAGCACTGAAATTGAAGGAGAACGACTGATGGCATCGGTAACCCTGATGAAGGGGGCCAACAAGGTCGACGGATCGCTCAAGGGCAAGGTCCTGGACTTCCTCTATAAGCTTCAGGAAGACGACACTGCCCCCGGCCTCCACATCGAACCGATGAAAACCTACAAGGACTCCCGGGCGCGCACAGGCCGCGTTGACCAACAGTTCCGAGCCGTGTTGTTCAAGCTCAACGCCGGGACAGAACCGCATTACGTCTATGCGGGCACCTTCAACCACGACGAGGCAATCAAGAAGGCGCAGACAAGCATCCTGACCGTCAACCCGGTCAGCGGTATTGCTGAACTCATCAGCGCACCGGCAGAAGGATCAGCGACCCCGCCACCGGCCGCTGTTGTTCCCCCGGCAGCGACAGGTCCCGCCTATGAGAACGGCCTCCAAAAAGCTGGCTACACGCCGTCGTACCTCTTCGAGGAGCTGGGCATTCCCGAACGTACCGGCGCAGCTGCGATCGGTGCGGCTTCTGTGGAGGCGTTCGAACAGGTGGTCACTGACGAATCAGTCCCAGAATGGCAGGGGCTTGCCCTCATTGACCTGGAGGCTGGAAAGTCCCTCCCGGACGTCAAAGAAGGCCTGGGGATTGGCGACTATGTCGATGACCCCACGAAGTCCGAGGATGAAAAGCTTGCCGAGGCGCTTAAGCACCCTGCCTCAAAGCTCGAGTTCACCTACGCCAAGGGGTCCGAAGACCTCGAGTACGTCATTAACAACGAAAGCTTCCAGGACTGGCTGGTTTTCCTGCACCCGGCCCAACAGCAGTATGCCGTGAAGGACCGCAACGGAGCCTTCCGACTGTCCGGCGGGGCGGGCACGGGTAAAACGGTGGTGGCGATCCACCGCGCCAAGCACCTGGCGGAAGAGCGCCCGGAATCGCGCATCCTTCTGACCACCTTTACGAAGACGCTGGCCGATAGCCTTGCGCAAAACGTGGGGCGTCTGGATCCGGGGCTGAAGCAGAGCGACAAGTTTGGCGAAGCTCCGGTGACTGTTGCCGGCATCGACTCCATCGCCGCCCAGGTCTGGTCAAAGGCCACGCCTGAGGAACAGGCCGCGGCCTTTAGTACGGTGCTCGGGACTCCCGATGCGGCGGCGACGAGCAGGTCCAACGACAAGGAATGGGGTGAGGCCCTTGACCAAGTGGAGCACAAGCTCGAGCCCGCGCTCGCGAACCCGACATTCCTTAGCCAGGAGTACCTGTCCATCGTCCTTGCCAATTCTGTGACCGACAGGGACGGGTACCTGACCGTTCCGAGATCTGGTCGCGGCACGCCCTTGAGCCGAACTAAGCGCGTCGAGGTCTGGAAAGTCATGGAGGCATATCGGCGTATCTGCCGGAGCAAGGGAGCCGTGAGCTACCCTGAACTCGCGGCGCTGGCCGCTGCCGTCCTTCAGCATCGGGCCGCCGGCGGAGGGGACCGCCCCTTCGACCACGTCATCGTTGACGAAGCCCAGGACTTTCACGCTGGCCACTGGCTCCTGCTCCGCGCACTGGTGGCGCCGGGCGTCAACGACCTGTTCATTGCTGAGGACTCCCACCAGCGGATCTATGGGCAGAAGGTGCCCCTCAGCCGGTTCGGCATCCAGATTGTGGGGCGCTCGCGGCGTCTGACGCTCAACTACCGGACGACAGCGCAGAACCTCGCTTTCGCCGTCGGGCTCCTCTCAGGGATACCGTTCACTGACATTGAGGACACTGCGGAGGAATCCGCAAACTACCGGTCCGCCAGAAGCGGACCGCGCCCCCAGCTCGAAGGCAAGGAATCGCTCTCGAAGGAGCTCGATAACGCCGCCGACTGGATCAAGGCATGGACCACCGATCCGGACTTCGCGCCGGAAACCATCGGCGTACTGGTGCGCTCAGGCAAACAGGTGGACTTCGTCGTCAGCGGACTGCTTGAGCGTGGAGTCTCTGCCCAGAAAGTCTCCGGGGACAAAGAAGCCCACCCTGGCGAGCCGGTGGTCATGACAATGCACCGGGCAAAGGGCATGGAGTTTTCCAAAATCATCCTCTTCGGCGTAGGGGAGGCGAATATGCCCCTGCAATGGGCGCTCAAGGACCTCGGCGACGCCGAGAAATCTGATGCCCTGCTGCAGGAGCGGTCACTGTTGTATGTAGCCGCGACGCGGGCACGGGACGAACTGGTGGTTTCGTGGAGTGGGAAACCATCGGAGCTGTTGGGGGTGTGACCAGAGGCTCTGCCGGACGGTCTTCGAACGGCGGAGTCGGCATTTTCTCGGACCGGATGCCACTGCCGACTGGGCCGTCAGCTTTTGTTGGAGGTATAGGGCAGACGTTTTTCTCTGCTGCTTCGCAAGATATGCCGCACGACAGAGCCTCCTGACCAATAGGAGTTACGCGTTGTCCGGCTTATGTTCCTTTAACGCTTCCCATCGCGAATGCGTGCGATAGTCGTGGGGCTAACGCCGAACTCCCTTGCCAGACGCTCGAGTGTGCCATAGGGCCCTGGCACTTGTCCGCGAATTTCGCCGACCTGCATTTCGGTAAGTTTGGACTGTGGGTGATCAGACCCAGATTTCAAGCGTCCATGCATCCTTCGATCGGCTTGATTCTCCGTCGGGGTGGCCCAACGGAGGTTTTCCGGCAGGTTGTTGAAGGAGTTGCCGTCGTTATGCGCGGCCAGCATCCCGTCGGGCCGTGGGCCGTGGAACGCTTCACACACTAGCCAGTGGACCTGCCTGGTGTTCCTTGCGCCGCATTGAACGAAGTAATAGGAGCGCGTTTCCCCGCCGCCGCGCGTTTGCTTGAGAATTGTGCCTCGAGGTCCCCGAACACGCGCCAGCGAGCTGACCCAGTACCCGGGAAAACGAGTGGGACGCCACTCCTCTCCGGGAATGGCATCGGCGGGGTGCACGATGGACTTAGCAATTATGAGCTGTCTATCGCGAAAGCTTTGGGTTTTAGCCCTCTGCAGCGCTCGCGAGATCATCAATTTTGTGGGTTCAGGTGAGGGTTCCCGCCGGGTCTTTCCATTCTTTATATTTGTTATATGCGTCCTTGAGCATCCCACCTCTGCTGCGATACGTTCATGGGTCATTCCCTCGGCGAGCATTAACCGAATCCGAACGATGGTCTCCTCGGGGATTCTTGCCGCACCATGTCGTTCGCCGCCTATGTAGAAGCTACGACCCCTGGCAATCTTCTCCGCTGTATTCTCAGCACTGGTTCCGACTCGCAGATGGGTGATCTCAACGCAAGGTGGATTATCGCAGTTATGCAGGATGCACTGGTGACTTGTGAGCTCCTCGCCGGTGAAGATCATCCAAGCGGCACGGTGAGCTCCAATACGCCTTCCATTGAAGCTGAACTGCCCGTAACCGTCTGCTGTCCTGTACGCCGTCCATGTCAAACAACCGCCCGGCTCGCGCCGGGTTTTCTCCCAGAAGCGTTCTTCGACAGTCTTTGTAGCCTGTCTTGTGCCGATGCCCACTTTGACTCCTCACCGAGTTCGCATGATTCATCATCGCAGCGGCCTGTGACATCCCTGCCCGCGACGTCGCCCGTTACCAGAGTCAGTTCGGCGGCGCGGAGGAAGTCCTCGGCGCCGGGGTAGTAACGGGGGTGGGGCGACGAAGACCGTTCCGAAAGGAGCGGCGTCCCTTCCCCGGCACGGCGGAAGGCAGCGGCGGGAGGCAAGTGCCGCCATCGTCTTTCCATGCTTGGGGTGGTTCGGATCCACAAAGTCCTGGAAGCAGTCCGGGGGACAATGACGCCATGACCCACGAGCAGCACGCATCCGCCGCGCCGGAACTGTACCGCACTGCCCACCCGGGATTCGAGGCCGCCTATCAGGCCGCCCGGAAGAGTCTGGCTGAGGGCGGCATCCCCATCGGAGCGGCGCTCGCCCGGGACGGCGTGGTCATTGCCAGCGGGCACAACGAACGGGTCCAGAACGCCGATCCGATCGCCCACGGAGAAATGTCGGCGCTCCGCGCCGCCGGCCGGCAGAAGAGCTACCGGGACACCACGCTCTACACCACCCTCGCCCCGTGTGCCATGTGCGCCGGAACCATCGTGCAGTTCAAAATTCCCCGCGTGGTGGTGGGTGAAGCACGCGCCTTCGACGGCGAGCTGGAGCTCCTGCGGACACGCGGGGTTGAGGTGGTGGTGGTCCTGGATGATCAGCGTTCGGTCGACATGATGCGGACATTCCAGTCCGACAACCCTGACCTCTGGGCAGAGGACATCGCCGAGTAGGCCCCGCAGTACACTGGCGTTCATGGTCTCCCGCATCAGCGAACTGGTCCTCAACTGCTCCGATCCGGAACTCCTCGCAGGGTTCTGGAGCGGGGTCCTCGGATACGTCGAGCTGGGCCGGGAAGACGGTGCCATCGAGATCGGGCCGCCGGACGCCGGGTTCGGCGGCCTGCAGCCGACCATCATCTTGAGCCCGAGCAGCAACCCGCACACCGGTCGCCTCCCGCTGCACATCGACGTCAACCCGGTGGACCGGGACCAGGACGCGGAGCTGGAACGCCTGCTTGCCCTCGGGGCCCGCCCGGCCGACGTCGGGCAGACAGGCAGCGAGCAGTGGCACGTCCTGGCTGACCCTGAAGGCAACGAGTTCTGCCTCCTGCGCAGGCGGCTTGACCCCTGACCGGCCCCGGGGGCTAACCCAACAAGTTTCTCCCCGTGTCGCTCGTGCCGGCCCGGAACGACAGATACCGCGCGTCCGCACGTCCCACCAGCCGTCCCAGGGCCTCGACGGCCTCAAAATCAGCGCGGCCCATGTCCGTGGACAGCCAGCGGATGAGCATTTCGGCGTTACCGCTGGCACACACTGCCGAACCGACGGCCAGATCAAGCTGGTCCCGGAGCAGTTGCACCGCCAACGCACCTGAGCGGCTGAGCAGGGGAGCCCGGTAGGCCTCCAGTGCCTTGGCCACTTGCCCGTCATGAAGCAGCCCCATTACGCGCCCCGAATCCGAGCAGCCCGCCCGTCCGGCCGCAAGCCGATACGGGTTCGACTCCACCGCATCGCCCAGCATGGACCGCACCCGGAACATCTCGGTGCGGATGGCCTGCGGCGTGCCAGCATCGCCGTACAGCTCATAGGCAAGCTCCTCGGCCGACCAGCCTTGGGAACGTGAATCCAGCAGGGCCAGGATTTCCGCCCGCCGCAGCGTCAGCGGCACCCGGCTCCCATCAGCAAACAGCGCGGCAGGTTTGTCCCCAAGGAGCTCCAGCGACTCCACACCAACGGAAGGCCGTCGAACAGACGCTCGCGAGGCGCGAACAGAAGGCAACGCACCCAAGGACGTCCCGCCGTCGGACGTTCCCAACAGTGACTCCGCAACCCGGACCGCGCACCGCACCATCCGCAGAGTGTCCGCGCTGAGGGTGTCGAGCGGTCCCGAGACGTCGAGCACACCCAGCAACTCACCAGTCACGGGGTCCGTGATGGGCGCCGCGGTGCAGGCCCATTCGTGGTGGGTGCGGACCAGGTGCTCGGCGGAGAACAGCTGCACGGGCCGGCCGGTGAGCAGCGCCTCGCTGATGGCGTTGGTGCCGATGCCGGCCTCGGACCAGTCGGCCCCTTCGGAGAACTCCAGCCGGTCCGCGCGCCGCAGCACGTCCGTGCTGCCCACCCGCCACAGGATCTCCCCGGCGGCGTCGGTAAGCACCAGCAGGTGCCGGCCGGAACTGGAGTCGTCGGCCAGGAGGTCGTGCAGCGCGGGCATGACCTGCTGAAGCCGGTGCTCCCGCCGCAGCTCCAGGACGTCGGACACGTCGTGCAGGTGCCGGGGGCTGTGCTGGTCCGGGCTGATGCCCAGGGCCATGGAGCGGCGCCACGAATCCGCCAAGTTAGTTGGGATCTCCGGGCGGGGGACACCGGAGATGACCAGTTCGTGGGCGCGGCGCAGGGCCCGCGAGTACTTCGCCGGGTCCGAAAACCTCAGGCCGTAGTCCAAAACAGTGTCCTCCTCACCGGCGGCGTCCTTGCCGGCAGTGCCTGTGTAACGCGGTTGAAACCCCCACTGCGTTGCAATGGTGATGCAGCTCACGCCCGATCCAGCATAGCGCAGGGGATACCGGCGGGACGGGGCCGCCGGGACCAACAGACACACGGACCATACGACACAAAGGAGTGGACATGACCGAAACACCCACCGCAGCCGCGCAGGCCTGGCTGACGGAACTTGACACCGCCCTGCAGCGGCGCGACGTGGACGCCGCCGTCGAGCTTTTCGAAGATGACAGCTACTGGCGCGACTTCGTGGCGTTCACTTGGAACCTCAAGACGCTGGAAGGCAAGGCGGACATCAGGCAGATGCTCGAGGCCACGCTGGACCACGTGCAGCCTTCTGATTGGGCGCTCTCCGAGGACGCCACCGGCGACGCCGCCACCGCGGAAGCCTGGATCACCTTCGAAACCGCCGCTGCCCGCGGCTACGGCCACCTCCGGCTGCGGAACGGCAAATGCTGGACGCTGCTCACCACCATGCAGGAGCTGAAGGGCTTCGAGGAGAAGAAGGGGACCCGCCGCGAGAAGAGCGTGGCGCACGAGATCATCAAGGGCCGGCGCTCCTGGCTGGAACAGAAGGAGGAGCGCGAGGCGCGCCTCGGCTACGAGGAGCAGCCTTACACGGTGATCATCGGCGGCGGGCAGGGCGGCATCGGCCTGGCGGCCCGGCTGCGGCGCCTGGGCGTCCCCACCCTCGTCATCGAGAAGAACCAGAAGCCGGGCGACTCCTGGCGGAACCGCTACAAGTCCCTGCACCTGCACGACCCCGTCTGGTACGACCACATGCCCTACCTGAAGTTCCCCGACGACTGGCCCGTCTTCGCCGCTAAGGACAAGATCGGCGACTGGCTGGAGCACTACACCCGGATCATGGAGCTGAACTACTGGGGCGGCACCGAGTGCGTGGGCGCCGAGTTCGACGACGACACCCAGGAATGGGTGGTCAACGTCGTCCGCGATGGGTCGCCTGTGACCCTGCGGCCCAAGCAGCTCGTGTTCGCCCTCGGCGTCTCCGGGTACCCGAACATTCCCGCGTTCGACGGCGCGGGGTCCTTCCTGGGGGAGCAGCGCCATTCCTCGCAGCACCCGGGCGGCGGAGACTGGAGCGGGAAGAAGGCCGTGGTGATCGGCTCCAACAACTCCGCGCACGATATCTGCGCGGACCTGTGGGAGCACGGCGCCGATGTCACCATGGTGCAGCGGTCCTCCACCCACATCGCCCGGAGCGAGTCTTTGATGGACCTGGCGCTGGGGGACCTGTACTCGGAGAGGGCTTTGGCTGCCGGGGTGACCACCGAGAAGGCCGACCTGCTGTTCGCCTCGCTGCCCATGCGGATCCTGCCCGAGGCGCAGGTGCCGGTGTATCAGGCGATGGCTGAGCGTGATGCCGAGTTCTACTCCCAGCTGGAGGCCGCCGGGTTTGACCTGGACTTCGGCGTGGATGGTTCAGGTTTGTTCGTGAAGTACCTGCGGCGCGGCTCCGGCTACTACATCGACGTCGGCGCGTCCCAGCTGATCATCGACGGCCGGGTGAACCTGCGGTCTGGCGAGGTTGCCAAGATCACCGGGAACGCCGTGGTCCTTGGTGATGGCACCGAGCTGGAGGCCGACCTGATCGTCTACGCCACCGGCTACGGCTCCATGAACGGCTGGCTAGCGGACCTGGTCTCGCCCGAGGTGGCCGACCGGGTAGGGAAGTGCTGGGGCTACGGCTCGGACACCCCGAAGGACCCGGGCCCGTGGGAAGGGGAGCTGCGCAACATGTGGAAGCCCACCAACGTGCCCCAGCTCTGGATCCACGGCGGCAACCTGCACCAAAGCCGGCACTACTCGTCGTACCTGGCCCTGCAGCTCAAGGCCCGGATGGAAGGCCTGGAAACGCCGGTCTACGAACTCCAGCCCACGCATCACACGCGGTGAGTGATTGGGCCTGTCGAAACCTCTGCAGTTTCGACAGGCCCGTGACCACCGGATCCATAAACAGACGACTTCTCCCGTGGTGAAGGTTCAAAATGTATGCTCCGTTTATGACAGACGAGATTCAGTGGCTGGTCCCGCCCGCGTCTAACCAGCTTTCCGGTGATGAGACGTTCACCGGAATGCCAGGGACAACTGTCCGGGACTTCTGGCAGTTCGCCCTCGGTGATCTACGGATGAACAACGCACGCGGATATCTTGCCGAGTTCCTTGTCGGAAAGGCACTCGGAATCGAAGATCTGAAGCGGATCGAGTGGGACTCCTACGATCTACTCTTCGGCGACATAACTATCGAAATCAAGTCATCGGCCTATCTGCAGTCTTGGGAGCAGAAGAAGATCAGCGCACTGTCGTTTTCCGGTTTGCAGGGAACGCGCTACCACCCCCGCGCACCCGGGGATGGTATGGATCCTGCAGGGAGACGCTTCAATGCAATGGTCTACGTTTTTTGCGCACACACCGAGACCGATCACGCCAAGTATGACCAGTTGAACGTTTCCCAATGGGAGTTTCACGTCGTGCCCCGCAGTGTTTTAGTCGCCATCGGACAAAGAAGCCTAGGAATCGCCAAAGTCCGTCTGCTCTCCGGAGGCCCAACACCATGGGCCGAACTTGGGCCACGGGTCACAGCCGCCGCTGCGGACCAAAGGCGGGAGGACGACTCCCCTTGGTGGACAACCTAGCTCTGCTCCTGCCGAACGAGTCCTCGACGTAGTTCTGGGAGGCCAACCACTCCCGTGCGACAATGACGCCATGACCCACGAGCTGCACGCATCCGCCGCGCCGGAACTGGACCGCACCGCCCACCCGGCATTCGAAGCCGCCTATCAGGCCGCCCGGAAGAGCCTGGCTGAGGGCGGCATTCCCATCGGAGCGGCGCTCGCCCGGGACGGCGTGGTCATTGCCAGCGGGCACAACGAACGGGTCCAGAACGCCGATCCGATTGCCCACGGAGAAATGTCCGCGCTCCGCGCCGCCGGCCGGCAGAAGAGTTACCGGGACACCACGCTCTACACCACCCTCGCGCCGTGTGCCATGTGCGCCGGAACCATCGTCCAGTTCAAAATTCCCCGCGTGGTGGTGGGTGAAGCACGCACCTTCGACGGCGAGCTGGAGCTCCTGCGGACCCGCGGGGTGGAGGTGGTGGTCCTGGATGATCAGCGGTCCGTCGACATGATGCGCACCTTCCAGGCCGGCAACCCGGAGCTTTGGGCCGAGGACATCGCCGAGTAGCGGAAACCCTGTCAGCCGCCGGGCGAGACCGTATGGAGTCCGGCTTGAGTTGCTGCGCTCACAAGCTCCTTGTCGAACGCGACCAGGGCCTGCGTTTCAAGCCTGATCGCCGCGGCAAGGTGGATCGCGTCGGCGCTGCGCAATCTTCCCGGGAGAGCAGCCGCATACAAGAGGTCCGAGCGCGTCAGGTCCACCAGGTTCAATGCGTCCAGGACTGCGTTGACCAGCTCCGGCGGCAGGCCGCGGCGGTTGGCGGCACAGTGCAGTTCCGTGTGGAGGAGCATCGAGGCTACAAGCGGATCACCCCGCTGCCCGGCTTCTGAAAGGAAATCGGCGGTGGGACCGGATTCCGGTTCCTCGACCACCAGCTTCAAGGCCGCCGACGTGTCGACGTAGACGATCATCGGTTGCCGCGTAGGTCAGCGATCATCTCTGCAGTGCCGGCGTCAGAAGCCACACGCTGCAGCAACCGGAAGTCGACAGGGCTCTGCGCTGCCTGGCGAACGCCGCCGGACTTGAGCAGGCGTTCGAAGGGTGAGGCTGCTGGCGGAATCAGGGTGGCTGCAATTTCACCGTTATTCGTGACATCGATGGTCTCGCCGTTCTTGACCCGCTCCAGAATCTTGCTGCTCTGGTTTCGTAATTCACGGTGGGGAATTATGGTCATGCGCACCTCCGTAGCAATCGTAGCATTCTGCACTTCAACGCAAAAGGATACCTTCGAGCGCCCACTCCCACCGGATCAGCTCCTGCTCCAGCCGGACAGCCGGGCCAAAAGTGTCGTCCCCCAACGCCGTGTACAACGCCAGTTCCTCTTCGGTCAGCCGCGTCAGTTCAGCGGTGGATGGCTGCGGCTCGCTGCCCCACACGTCCCGGTGCTCCAGCAGCGTGGCCTCATCCATCAGGACGCTCACCACGTGCGGGTGCACTGCCCTGAGCTCATCCAGGATCCGGAAGCCGTGGGTATCCAGGTCACCCCAGTACAGGACCTCGCACTCACGCAGCCAGGCGGCGTCGCGCAGGGACGAGAATCCGTAGCCCCCGCCGTAGATCGCCAGCGAGCCCGGACGCTCCGGCAGGGCCAGGAAGTTCACCAGGTTCTCTGTGACGATCACCGATGCCACGGGCAGCCGCAGCGAGCCGAACGCCGCCGCCGTGACGGTGATGTCCCGAGCACCGCCGAGCAGGGGAACAGCAGGGTCCAGCATCCGGAACCTGACCAGTTCGGGCGGATGCACGAATCCGTGCCGGGCAGCGAAGCGGGCGGCGGGCGTCCGCGCTGCTGACTGCCCCAGCAGGGCATCCGGTTCCGCCGGGACGTCCGGCAAGTCCCCGCCAACGGGCGTCTCCGGGAGCGCCGCCGGACCCAGGACCTCCGCCAGTTCATCGATTACCCTCCGGTGGTTCTCGATGAACTTGGTGTGCACGCCGGGCAGGCTGAGCTGGCGGACGTAGACCCCCGGATCAGGATTATCCCGCAGCCACAGCGCCACCCGCCCGGCTGTCAGCGCATCGGCCCCGAGTTCCAGCAACCTGAGCGGCCGCCGCAACACCCACTGCCGAAAAGATGGATCCAGGGCAGCCATGCCCCCGGCAAGCTCCATAAACCGGGCAGCCTCCCGAGCCTTCCCGGCAAACCCAACCTCATCCCCAGCCGCCGCAAACACCGCAGCGGCGGGCAGCCGGTTGGAACCGATTGTGCTCCGGCCCACCTCCACCGTCTCCAGGCTGAACGGACCGGCGGCGGCAAACAGCTCGCCCGCCCACGCACCGGCCGCGGCGTAATCCCGGAGGAGGGCAGCCGCCGTCGGACGCTTCAACGCACGACGCCGGGGGTACAGTCCGGTGGGTTCCAGCAGCTCCCGGAGGAGCGAACCGCTGTTCCACGCCTTCAGCGACAGGGCCTTCAGGTCCGCCAGCGTGGTCCAGGAGTCAGCGGACATATTGCTCTTTCTCGGCGCGGTACTCCTGGATGGTCATGTTGCGCAGCTGCGAATCGTCGCCATTGGTGTTCGCCACGAACCCCACGTGCGAGACGAACGGCTCGATCACGTGGATCTTCTGCAGGGGAGTGACGATCAGCAGCTGCAGCTTCATCCGCTGGAACAGCTCCAGCCCGTACCTGGCGGACTCGTCCGAGCCGCGGCCGAACGCCTCGTCAATCACCACGAACCGGAAACTCCTGCCGCTGCCGGCATTCCTGCCCGCCCCTTTGCCGGAGCCCAGCCCGAACTGGAACGCCAGCGCCGCCGCGAGGATGGTGTACGCCAGCTTCTCCTTCTGCCCGCCGGATTTGCCGCCCGAATCCGTGAAGTGCTCGTATTCCTCGCCGGTCTCCGTCCACTTCTCCGACGCCGAGAACGTGAACCAGTTCCGCACATCGGTCACCTTCGCGGTCCACTTCCGGTCCAGGTCCGTCAGCCCTTCCCGGCCGCGGAACCGGTCGATCAGCCGCTCCACCTGCAGGTACTTCTGCTCCGAGTACTGATCCGTCTGTCCGATGGTCCCCTCCGAGCACGCCCGCAGGTCGCTGCCGAACTCGCGCACGTCCTGGTCCGAGGCGGCCTGGTGCTCCAGCTGGATATGCCGGCCCGTGTTGTAGGGAATGCCGGCCAGGGACTGGTTGATCTCGCCGATCCGGTCCATGATGTTCTGCCGCCGGCTGTCCAGGAAAGCGTTGAATGCCACCACCTCGCGGATGGTGTTCTGGTTCAGCAGATCCTTGAACTGGTTCTCGAACCGGGGAAGGTCGTTGCCCACCAACTGCTCGAGCAGCCGGTTGTAGTCCGCTGCGGCCTCCAAAGAGGCGTCGACGTCGGTGGTTTCATTCGGGTACTTGTTGCGGAAATCGGCCATCTGCCGGACCGTGCTCTCCGCTGCCCGGGCGATCCGCTTGGACAGCGCGTCGATGGTGTCCGTCAGTCCGTTCCGCACGGCGCTCTCCACCGTGACGGTGTTCTTATAGGTGAGCGGTTTGTCCCCGAGCGCTGCAGCGGTGAGGCGTTCGACGGCGGCCAGCACCCCGGCGTCGTCCGTCACCGGGGATTCGGCGAGGGTGCCGCGGCATTCCTCGATTGCCTCGGCAATGTCCCGCGCGTCCTTCGTGTTGGCGCCCATGCGCTCCCGCAGCTTGCCTGCCTTCTCCTCCAGCCGCTCCAGCCCGTCGATGATCTGCTCCTGCTTGCCCATGAGCTGCTGCAGGACGTCGCTGGTGGTCTCCAGTGCCTGCTTTTCGGCCTTCAGGTCTTCGATGCTGCGGGCCGTGGCCTGCCAGCTGATCTCGCCGAATTCCGTGACGGAGCCGACGACACCGAGCTGCCGGTTCTGCCGGCCCAGCGCCCCCAGCCTGGTGTTGACCCGGTCCAGCTGCCCGGCCACGACCTTCAGTGTGCCCTGCACCTCGTCAAGATCGGCGCGGAACCCGGCGATCTTGTCGTGGTTGTCCCAGCCCAGGACGTAGTTGCGCCGGTCCGCCAGGTCCTTGCGGTCATCCTTCTCGTGCCGGCCCCGGCCGCCTTTAAGCTGGCCGTTGGCCGTCAGCGCCTTGGGGTAGCGGCGGAAATCGGCCAGGTTCTCGCAGCAGAAGTAGTCAAACCGGCTGCTGAGCTCCTCCTGCAGGAAGTCCCGGAACGGGGTGCCCTGCTTGATGGCGATCTTCGCCGCGAGCGTCCCCGGCTCGGCGGCCCTGGGCGCAGGGGACTCGCCGATCCTCAAATACACCAGCCGGCCACGCAGGTTGTTCGTGTCCACCCAGCTGCTGACCGCCGCATAGTGCTCCGCCGGGACCAGGAGCGAGAGGGCGAACCCGCGAAGGGTCCGCTCGGCAGCGCCCTCCCACGCGGTCTCGCCGTCACGGACCTTGAGCAGCTCACCCACGTAGGGCAGGTCGCTGTCCGGGATCCCGGTGCCTTCGCAGAGCCGGCGGCGGATATCGAGCTGGGGGAGCGGGATCAGGTTGCGCCGGGCCTGCAGGCTGGTGAGCTCGGCTTTGATCTCCCCGGACCTGGTGTTGAGCCCTGCCTGCTGCATGGACAGCGCGGTGCGCTCTTCGTGCAGCGCCTCGGATTGGACGGCCAGGTCCTGTTCCACCCCGGCGAGCCCCGCCCGGTTCGCATCGAAGAGGACGCGGTCTTCGGGGGCCTGCAGGCCAAGGTCCGCTGCGGCGGCCGAGTAGGCTTCGAACCGCTGTTTTTGCTCGGCGGACTTGGCGGCCAGGGCGGCAAGCTCGGCGTCGATCGCCGTGAGCCGCCCGCCGCCGTTGGTGCGGATGTCTTCCTCCACCCCGGCGAGATCCCGGCGCAGTTGCTTGACCTCGCCGTTCAGCCGCACCGAGTCCTCCTGCAGCCGCACGCCCGTCTGCTCCAGCTCGGCCTGGTGCTCCAGGCTCAGCTGCAGTTTCCGGTCCGTGAACCAGGGGTGCAGCTGGTCGCGTTGCCTGCGGGCCAGCTCGTCGTCGGCGGTCAGCCCGGCATGCAGGGCGGCACCCTCTTTGATGGGTGTCAGCAGGGCGATCTGGTCTTTGGCCCGGAGGACGGCGTCGTGGGCTTTTTTCAGGTCGTCGAAGTGGTGGATCAGGTTGGTGATCCGGGTGGCGACGTCGTCCTCCTCCAGCATGTTGCTGCGGACGAACGAGGTGATGTTCTCCACCTGCTTCATGGACACGGTGCGGTGGAACAGCTCCATGGCCTGGTTGCCGCTGATCCCGAACTGGCGCTTGAACGCGGCCGAGTACGGCTCGAACGAATCATGGACGGACGCCCCGGCGGCGCGGAGCTTCTTTTTCAGTTTCAGCGGGTCCTGGCCGAAGTTGCTGAAGTCCGCAGCAATGGTCTGGTCCGCTTCCGCCAGCGAGTAGAAGCGGCTGGGCTGCCCCGCCTCCTGCGTGGCCCACAGCGTGATGCCCAGCGTCACCCACTTGCCCAGCACGGCGTTGTGGAAGACGCCCAGTACCACGGTCAGCTGGCCTGAACCGCGCAGCGCCACCGGCTTGGAGTACTCCCCGCCGGCGCTGCGCGCGCTCTTGTGGAAGCCCCGCACGTAGGACATCAGGGAGCGTTCTTTCTTCTGCGCCCCCGCAGCCTTGTTGTACTCGATTTTGTGCGCCGGAAACAGCAGCGTGGTGATCGCATCCACCACCGTGGACTTCCCCGAGCCGATGTCGCCGGTGAGCAGGCTGTTCGCCCCGTCCAGCCGGAAGGTGCGCACTCCCTGGTGGAACGTGCCCCAGTTGAGCAGCTCCAGGCGGTGCAGCCGGAAGCCCGGGGGAGTGCCGCCGTCGGCCGCTGTTTCATCCAGGCTGAACAGGCTCTCCTGCAGGTCCGTGCCCAAGTCCGCGGTCACTGGTCCTCCCCTTTCCCGGGTGCTCCGCCGGCCGCCGCTGCCGCGGGCGGCTCACCGGCGAGCGTGGCACGGTAGTCAGCAAGCCGCGCGTCGAACTCTTCCAGCCACTGGGCGTCCACGTACGCCTTCAGGATCCGTGCCACCTCGTACGTGTCCGCCTGCCCCTTGAGCTTCCGCAGGAAACCCAGCTCCACCACCTTCTTAATGTCCGTGCCCAGCCGGTCCAGGACGCGGGCCTCGTTGCTGGATTCGGGCAGGAACACCGAGACCATGTCCGCGATCTCCTGTTCGGTCATGATGAGCCGGACCTCGCTGCTGTTGATGTCGAACTCCATCATGCGGCGGCGGAGCAGGGCCAGCAGCAGGCTGACGTTGAAGGTCAGGGTGCGGCGGGCGATGAGCCGGGGGAGCGTGCCGTCCGGATCATCCTTGGACCGCAGGAACGCGTAGCCCTCGGATTCGTCCAGGACGAGGTCCAGGCCCAGCACCGACACGTAGTCCCGCACGTGTGAGGTCAGCCCGAGCAGGGACTGCCACAGCTTCTCATCGTTTTCCGCGTACAGCACGCCCTTGAACAGCCGGGTGACGACGGCGGGAAGCTCCTCGGGCGTGCGGGTTTCAGCTGTGGCTGGGGTGTTCATGCCGGCCTTCCGAAGATGATCTGTTCGATGGTGGCTTCGCGGATGGAGCCGTCCGGCAGCTGCCAGGACAGGCGCTGGGACTGCTCAGGGTTGATGGTGGCCCAGTCCGATTCGGTGGCCAGCTGGTAGTACGCCACCACCTCCGCCAGGCCCTGGGAAAGAGGGTACGCTGCGGTGATTTCGGCGAGGGTGGTTTGCTCCGCCTCGGCCAGGATGGCATCAATGTTGGCCCGCAGGCGTTCCTTGTCTACAAAGAACTGGCCGAACAGGGCCGATGCGTCCACGTCGGCGTCGTCGGCTGTTTCCACGGCATCGTCCACCAGCACCTTGCGGCTGGGCTCATAGAGGGGCCGTTCGAAGGGCAGCACCACGTCCACGGAGGGCGCGTCAACCTCCATGAAAGCGCCCGACGGCGGCGCCTCCCGGGTGCCCAGCGCACCGGATTCGATGCTGCGGATCAGCTGCATGATGCGCTTGTTCTCCAGGAACACCTTGTCGTCCAGGAGCCGGCGCATCTGCTGGGACAGCTGGCGGACCGTTGCCTGGGTCTGTTCGACGGCGGGCAGCCAGTCCTGGTGGAGGTTGGCCACCGCCTGCATGTCGGTTTTGGCCAGGGCTTCGATGTGGGTTGCCCTGTGCAGGAGGTCCTGCAGCTCATGTCGGAGCTGGGGCGACATCAGGTAGTCCCAGAAACCTTGGAACGTGCGGCCCTGGAGGGAGCTGCTGATGTCCTGCTGGTTGTCGAAAATCGATTCCAACAGTTCCCCCTGCGTGCCGTCCCAGGTGGCGATCTGCTCGCGGACTTGCCGGTCCAGCTTGCGGAAGTTCTGCTCCACCTCCCGGAAATCGGACAGCAGGTCCTTGGCCAGGGCGGTGAGCTGCTGGAGGTGGTCCAGCGCTTCCGGGCCGGTCATGACGCGGATGTTGCCGTCGCGGATCCGCTGCATCTCGGCGTCGATCCCGTCCCGCTGCTGCTGCAGTTCCGCGAGCCGCACCTCCGGGTCCGTCTCGGACTGCTGCACCAGCTGCTTCAGCACCGCAAAGATGCTGGTGAGGCGTGACTGCGTGGCCACGAAGTCACGCCCGCGCAGGTTCTCCACCCAGCGGACCACATCCTCGGCGGCGGCTGTGAGGTCGTAGTGGGGTTCGTCCTCGCCGGGGACGTAGTACTTCCTCAACCACTGGCGCTCATCGGCGGCCCAGTCATCCAGGTATTCACCGGCGGGGCGAGGGAACCGGTCCTCGCCTTCGCTGTCCCGGAGGCCGAACAGCACGTCATCGAGGACGTCGATCAGCTCCTGCCGGCGCAGGTTGCGCTGGTTGGGTACCGTGAACGCGGCCATGAAGAAGGCCAGGGCCAGGGGTGCGTTCTGGGCACGGAGCAGCGACCAGCCTGCATGGTTCTCCCGCAGGGAATTGATGGCGTAGTAGTCCATTGGGGTCCCGTGTTTGGTGCGTCACGTCGGGTTTCACTCTAGCCGTCCTCCTCGGACGCTCTATCACTTAGTGCGGGTTCCCTTCGAACGCTCTCTCATTTAACGCAGGTTTCGATGAACGCTCTCTCAGGCTCTGTTAGTCTCAGGCTCCATGACCGAACTCCGCCCCGACGGTCCAGCCACAGTCGGCTTCCTCCACACGGCACAGGTCCACTTAAGTACTTTCGAGTCCCTGGCCCGGGAGCTCCTCCCCTCCGCACGCACGATCCACCGCGTGGATCCCGAAGCTCTGGAGCTTGCCGGACAGGACGGACCAAGGGAGCGCGTGCGCGCGGTTGTAGCCGGCTACCTTTCGGAACTCCGGGAGGCAGGATGCGAGGTGATCCTCTGCACGTGCTCAACGCTCGGTGAGGTCGCGGAAGGACTGTCAGGAGACGGCCTCCAAGTGATCCGCATCGACCGGCCTATGCTTCGCCGGGCTGTGACGCTCGGCCCCCGGATCGGTGTTATCGCGGCGCTCGCAAGCACCGTCGAGCCGACCACACGCGTCCTTGCCGAGGAGGCTGCGGACGCGCGAGCTGATATTTCCGTTGAGGTCAGCGTCGTGGCAGGGGCATGGGATGCCTTCCTCAGCGGAGATGCTGAGGGCTACCGCTCCCTTGTTGCACACGCGGCGCTCGCACTCTCAGTCCGTTGCGACGTCGTCGTCCTCGCCCAGGCGAGCATGGAACCTGCCGCCGCCCAGTTGGCCGGGCTCGGTATCTCTGTCCTGACGAGCCCCCGCTCCGCCGTCGAAGCGGTCGCCGCGGCCATCCCGTCCCGCTGACAGGGCGGCTCCGAATAGCAGTTGGAGGTGGAGGCAATGAACGGACCGGCTGCTCACAGCGGGCCGCACTGGCGCCGGGTGATGGCGGCGCTCGCCAACCCTGACGCGCGAACCGCCTACGCGCAGATCGTGCTCGGTGAGGAAATCCTTGCCGCCGCGAAGGAGCAGCGCCGCAACCGGGCCGTCGCCATCCTGCTGGAGGCCGGGCTGGTGGAGCGGACGGGAAGCAACGCTTATCAGGCCGCCGAGACGGTCTTCCGCGAACTCCTCTCCCAGCAGCCAAGACGCCAGCCGAAGACCGGGGTGGACCGTTTCCTCCGCTTGGGCCGGATCGACAGGTACCCTGCCAACGCGGCCGACCGGCGCGAACTCCTGACCTGGATCGTGGGCGAAGCGATCCAGCCGGGGGAGGCCTTGACCGAACGGCAGGTCAATGAGCGGCTGCTGAGCTACACCGACGACGTGGTGCTGCTGCGCCGCTACCTTGTCGACTTCGGGCTGTTGGAGCGGACCGCGTCGGGTTCCTCGTATTCACGGCCGGCCTGAAACCGGGTTTGCCTACGGCAGCGGCTGCCGTTCCCCGACGCTCACTAAACCGTCCGGCGCAACGTTCTCCCGCCGTCGTCGTTCTATCCGTTCCTGTTGGCCCGGCGAAGGAATCCGGGCGCCCTTGGCCCGGTTGCACCTGGCGCAGGCGGCGACGAAGTTCCTCAGGCTGGTGGATCCGCCCTTGGACCAGGGGTAGAAGTGGTCGCCGTGTTCAGCGGGTCTTGAACAACGGCCCCGGAACCCGGCCTCCATCTCACACAGACCGGCAGCCCGGGCCATGCCGTCGCGGCGCTGCTGGCGGGTGAAACGCCTCACCGGGTCCCGGCGTCGGACGTCCCGGCGGTGAATGGTGGCGGCAACAATGGCCAGGACCACCAGAAACAGGCCGGGCATGACAGCCGCAGCCAGAACGCGGTCCAACATTCCGCGCGCGACTTCGGTCACGGCCGAGATACCGCTCCCGGCAACGACGTTCGCTTTCGGCATCAGGGCCAGGAAGACCGAGATTCCCAGCCACATCATCACAGCCGCATAGGCCAGACGCAGACCATGACGTGTCCAGTAGATGCGTTTCAGTTCCACCATCGAGTGGTCCGCCGCCTCGGTGGTTATCACTCGCACCCCAGGCCGTCCCCATCTCGGTCGAGGCCATAGATGTCAGATCCGACGACTCTGACAGGTCCCCTCACATAGGCAGGACCGTTGCCGCTCCCGCCGGCGCAATCGACGTCAGAGGCAATGGGCACGCACGCACCTGAGTAGTTCGGGTCGCATCCGGACGGAGCTGCGGGGGCGGCTGGCCGCACGGGAACCTGAGCTTGGGCTTGGGCCTGGGCCTGGGCGGCCGCAGCGGCTGCCGCGGCTTGTTGCTGGCGGGCGGCTTCTGCGGCAGCAGCTTCCTGACGGGCCGCGTCCGCCGCGGCCTGATCTGCTGCGGCTTTCGCGGCCGCTTCCAGTGCTGCGTTGTCGGCTGCTGCCTTCTCTGCCGCGGCTTTCTGTGCCGCGGCCTGCTCAGCGGCGGCTTTCGCGGCCGCTGCAGCTCTCGCGTCCGTTATCCGCTTTGATTCCGCCTGCTCCATCCACATCAGTTTTCCGGCGTCAGTCTTGGTGCAGACGAAGACTTTGGGTGCGTACTTTTCCGTCGCATTCTCGGAGATGCACGCGGATGACGCCGGCGCGTTCGGAGTGGCCGTCGGTGTTGCCTTTGGGGAGGCGGATTCGCTGGCAGGAGAGGCGCCTAAGGATGCCGCCGATTGACCACCGCAGGCCGTCGCTGAAATAACTAGGGCGACCGCAACAGCTCCACCGGACACATGGCGTCGAGATACCCGTGAACGTGGCGAAATTCCGACCATATGGCCAACCTCTTTGTTGACCTGCTTTCGCGCTTCATTGCGACGAAAGAGTGTATTCATTTGTTGCCCCCAATAAATCAAGTATTCATTTGATGCGGATTTGCGCCGCGCGTAGCCTTCTGCCCTGAGGCTGGAAGGCGTGTGATGGGGCAATTCTCACCGCGCTGCATCAAGGCTTCCGAAAGTTCTCCCCAGCTTTGGCTCAAGAACACCCGCCACGGAATCCGTTCTGGAGTCACGCCGGAACCATCGTCCAGTTCAAAATTCCCGCGTGGGACCCCTGGGCCTGACCTGCACCGACGATGTGGTGGCGCTGCTCGGCGATTTCCTTGATCACCTGGGCACGGGACCGGTGATGCTGCTCGGACACTTCTACGGCGCCTATCTGACCCGCGGTGTGACCGCCCAACGGCCGGACAGCGTGCTAGGGCTGGCGTTGGCGTGCCCCGTCGCCGAGCGGGCGGGCAGCGTGCCTGACCATGGGGTGCTCCGTCAGGACGCCGACGCTTACGACGAACTCGGACCCGCACAGCGGGCGGGGGTCGGCGAGTACTTCGTCTGGCGCACGGGCGCCACGGCCCGCAGATACCGGGACAGTATTGCGCCGGGCACGGCAATGGCCGACGAGGTTGCGCTGGGCCGAATCCTAGCAGGATGGACGGTGAAGGTCGGGCTGACCGCGTTCCCTGCGCCCACACTGTCAGAGGTCATCTGCATGGCGGTTGTTTGTTCGAAGGTGGAACCCTATTAGGTACCCCTAATTCCCCGCGCTCCTATTCCCTTACCCATGCAGCGCAGGGTAGTTATTAGGTCCCTCATCCGAGAAAGCAGAAAGGTCATCACGCGTACCGTTGCCCGAATTTGCGTCATGAAACTTCTGTTAAGCAAGATCAACTACAAGGAGCTCAGAATGAATCGCAGGCTGATTCCCGCAGTTATCGTGGCCGGACTTGTTGCGGCCGCCAGTTCCGTAACCGCCGCCAACGCAGCACCACCAACCGATGCCGGATTTGGTCCAATTTCACTGGGCAAAGTTTGCACCTTCGATGCCTCCGTCACCGCTACCGTGACCGGGAAAACCAAGACGATCACAAAGCCCGATGGGCAACGAATTATCACTTCTCCCGGCCAACGCATCACTCTGTCCGCCAACGGCAAAGCGGTCAGTTATGTCATTACCGGTACACGCTTCGAACGTGACGTGACGATTAATGGCGCACCAGCCGTCGAGGTGAAAGTGACGGGACGTAACATCTTGGTCAATGGGCCGGGAACCGAGACACCTGGAATATTCCTTGTGGTAGGCAACTTCGATTTTGCCCTAACGCCAGCCCCAGAAAGCGCTGAGGTGCGAGGGTTCAACCCCAATGGTCCGGGCCAAGTCATCGACGTCTGCAAAGCTCTTTCGTAGCAGCTCCATCCCAGGCAGACTTCTACTCCTCGGTGACGGAAGCGGCTCGCCGGGTTCAGCATCCGGTGGACGAATGCTGGGTCCCAGCTGCAATAAATGCTGGCGCTTAAGCCCTGTACTGAAAACCAAGGTTGAGTTCCCGTCCAAGGAGTGCCCAGGACGCGTACTCCACGAAACCATCTCCGCGGCACAATAGGGCCATTCGCCTCCCTTGGGTAGCCACGACCCTGCAACGACCACGGAAAACCACCTGCAAACATAAGGACAGCAGCAAAAACAGAAAAAGCGCCCCTCAACGATCACGGTGATGGTGTCGCCGTCTTGAAGGAACAGTTGGGGGTCTCATCGGTAGGCGACTCTCCGGGTTGCCTGCGCCCACCTTGCTGGTGGCGGGCCGACGCGATGCGGTCGCCGGGTACGCGGACACGGCCGCACTGCTCGACCGCTACCCGCACGCCACCCTGGCCGTCCTTGAGGACGCCGGCCATGCGCTCATGCACGAGCGGCCCGAACTGCTCGCCGCGTTGCTCAACGACTGGCTCGGCCGGGCCAGCGCCCACAACAGGTGGGGATGACCCCCAACCCGTATGCGGGTTTCCCCCCGTACCCAGGAAGGGAAAGCCCGCCTAGCGTGGAAGGCAGCCAAACAAGGAGGTTTGCCATGGGTGTTGTGCCCCTGAAGGACATCGTCGAGCCCGCCTTTCACGCCCGCTACGGCGTCCCGGCCATCAACATTTTCAACGACCTGACCATCGAGGCGGTCCTCGCCGCCGCCGAGGAAGCAAACTCCCCGGTCATCCTCCAGACCTCCGTCAAGACGGTCCGCAGCATCGGCTCACGCCAGCTGTTCGATATGTGGAAGTCCCTGACCCTCGGCATCCAGGTCCCCGTGACCCTGCACCTGGACCACTGCCCGGACCGGGACGTGGTCACCGAATGCCTCAAGGCCGGCTGGAACTCCGTCCTGTTTGACGCCTCTAACCTGCCCGTGGAGGAAAACCAGCGCCAGACCATCGAAGTGGTTGCCGAGGCCCGGCAATACGGCGCCCAGGTGGAGGGCGAGATCGAGGCGATCACCGGCGTCGAGGATGACCACGGCTCGGACAACGTGGCCCTCCAGCAGAGCCTGGAGACGGCGCTGAACTTCATCGACGCCACCGGGATCGACGTCTTCGCCCCCTCGATCGGCAACGCGCACGGCTCCTACAAGGCCGCCCCCGTGCTCGACGTCGGCCGCGTTACCGAGATCGTGGAGGCCCGGCACATCCCCATCGCCCTGCACGGCGGGTCCGGCCTGAGCCCGGAGCAGTTCGCGGACCTGATTGCCCGGGGCTGCGCGAAGGTCAACATCTCCACCGCCTTGAAGGAAACGTTCATGCAGTCCTCCCTTGCCTTCCTGAAACAGGCCGAGCAGAACAACAAGTGGGACCCGCCGTCGCTGTTCCGGCACACCCGCGCGGAGGTCATGGCCATGGTCAAGGAGCTGACCGAACAGTTCGGCAGCGCCGGCAAGGGCGGCCGCTGATGCCGGCCCTGATCTTCGACTGCGACGGCGTCCTGGCCGACACCGAACAGCACGGCCACCTGCCCGCCTTCAACCGGACCTTCGCCGAGTTCAACGTCCCCGTCCAGTGGAGCGTCGAGGAATACGGCGAGAAGGTCAAGATCGGCGGCGGCAAGGAACGGATGCGCAGCATCGTCACCCCGGAGCTCGCCCGCAGCCTGGGCCTGAAGGATGACGCCGCCGTGGACCAGGCCATCCTGGCCTGGCACCAGCGCAAGACCGCCGTCTACAAGGACATGGTGGCGTCCGGGGTCATGCCCGCCCGGCCCGGGATCGCCCGGATCGTCCAGGAAGCCCACGACGCCGGATGGACCCTCGCGGTGGCCTCCACCTCCGCGGAACCGGCCGTCCGCGCGGTCCTCACGCACGCCGTCGGCGAGGACCTCGCGAAGCATTTCGCGGTGTTCGCCGGCGATATCGTCCCCGCGAAGAAGCCCGCCCCGGACATCTACCTGCTCGCGCTCCGCGAGCTGAACCTGGACCCGGACGACGCGATCGTGGTCGAGGACAGCGCCAACGGCCTGCGCGCCGCCCTGGCCGCGGGGCTGCGCACCCTGGTCACGGTCAGCGGCTACACCCGTGAGGAGGACTTCACCGGCGCCTCCCTCGTGGTCAGCTCGCTGGGCGACCCCGCCGGGGAGGCACCCGAAGTCCTCGCCAACGAGGCCGGCGTCGACATTCCCGGCGTCGTGACCCTCGCGACGCTGCAGGCCATCCTGTCCCGGCCCCGGCCCCGGCCGCCCGGCAACGGCGCCGGAACCCCCACCGCCCCTTCGACCCCGACGGAGACCCCATGACCGCCACCGACCTCGCCGACGTCGAATACGTCGTCCGCACCCTCGCGCAGACCGCCGTCGACAAGGAAAAGGAGTTCGGCGACCTGGACGCCGTGGTGGGCGACGGCGACCTGGGCTACTCCCTGGCCCGCGGCTTCGAGAAAGTCCTGCAGGACTGGGACAGCCTCAAGCGCGACGACGTTCCCACGTTCCTGCAGCAGATCGCCCTGGCGATCGCGAGCCGGATCGGCGGCACGTCCGGACCGCTGTGGGGGACCGCGTTCCTGCGCGCCTCCGCCGCGGCGAAGACCGTGGACAGGATCGACGGGGCCGCCGCCGTCGCCATGCTGCGCGCCGCCGCCGAGGGGATCATGACCCGCGGCGGCGCGAGCCTGGGGGACAAGACCCTGCTGGACGCCCTGGTCCCGGCCACCGACGAGCTGGAACGCCAGCTTGCCGCCGGTGCCGGAGCCGCCGAATGCCGGGCCGCGTTCGCCAAGACCGTCCGGGAATGCGCGGACGCCACCAGCAAGCTCGAGGCCAAGCGGGGCCGGGCCAGCTACAGCGGTGCGCGCAGCATCGGCTCCCCGGACGCCGGTGCCACAGCGCTCGCCGTCATCATCGAACGCATCACCGAGGGCTGGGACCAGCGCTGAGCCCTGTTTGTCCTTCATCAACCTGACCAGCACAACGACGTGGAGATCACATGAAAAAGTTCCTGAACGACCCCAAGCAGTTCGTCCCCGACATGCTCGAAGGCCTGGCGCTGGCCAACCCCGAGACCCTCAAGTACGTTCCCGAATACAACCTGATCATGCGCGCCGACGCCCCGGACCAGAACAAGGTCTCGATCGTGCAGGGCTCCGGCTCCGGCCACGAACCGGCGCACGTCATGATCGTGGGCAAGGGCATGCTGGACGCTGCCTGCCCCGGCGACGTGTTCGCGGCACCGCCGTTCGACTACGTCTACGAGACCACCAAGATGATGGCGTCGCCCAAAGGCGTGCTGCTGCTGGTGAACAACTACACCGGCGACAAGATGGTCTTCGACATGGCCCAGGAAATGTCCTCCGCCGAGGGCATCAACGTCCGGACCCTGTTCATCAACGACGACGTCTCCGTGGAGGACTCCACCTACACCATCGGCCGCCGCGGCGTGGCCGGGAACTTCTTCGTCATCAAGGCCGTCGGAGCCGCCGCCGAGCGCGGCGCGGACCTGGACGAGGTGATCCGGATCGGGGAGAAGGTCAACTCCGTCACCCGCAGCATGGGCGTCGCGCTGACCGCCTGCACCCCGCCGGCCAAGGGCAGCCCGCTGTTCGAACTCGGTGAGGACGAGATCGAGATCGGCGTCGGCATCCACGGTGAGCCGGGACGGCGGCGCGGGGCCATGATGAGTGCGGACGAGATCGTCGAGGAGATGCTCACCCCGATCGTCCGGGACCTGCCGTTCGGCGACGGCGACCGGGTGGCCCTCATGATCAACGGCCTGGGCGGAACCCCCATCAGCGAGCTGTACCTGCTCTACGGCCTGGCCCACAAACGCCTCGCCGGGCAAGGCATCAGCGTCGGCCGCAGCTACGTCGGCGAGTACTGCACGTCCCTTGACATGGCCGGAGCGTCCATCACCCTGGTCAAGCTCGACGACGAGATCGAGTCGCTGCTCAGGGACCCCGCGGAGATTCCCATCCGGGTGTTCTGAGGGCCCTCCCCGTCATGGGGGTACCCAGCCAGTGAAGTACGACGGCGGAGCCGGTCACCTTTTCAGGTGGCCGGCTCCGCTGGTGCTGGCAGTCGCCGCTGGTCAGGCGGGATATTCCACCCCCACATCGGCGTGCGAGGTGCCATTATGGTGGGACAGATCAGCAGTGCACTGCCGCGTGGCCTGCGGCGCGCGGTTCGTCAAGGAGGACGAGAAATGACCGACACCGGGACGCGATCTGCCACCGCGGTAAGCAGCCTGCGCCACGCCGAAGACACGCAGGACAACCTGGACACCGTCGTCGCCCTGGCCCGGGACCTCGCGGGCCGGTTCGAGCTGCAGCCGCTGCTGGCCCGGATCCTGGGCCACGCCACCTCCCTGCTGGGGTGCGAATCGGGATCGATCGCCCTGGTCAACGAGGCCGGCGGCACCTACACCAAAAAGGTTGACATCGGCGTCGGATGCCAGGAAGGCCAGACCTTTTCCCTGCAGGAGGGATTCACCGGCCAGATAGTCCGCAGCCGGTCCACCGTCATCCTCGACGCCTACAGCAGCATTGAACGCGGGCATATTCCACCGACGGATCCGCGATGGGACTGTGCCGTGATCGGCGTCCCCATCCAATGGGGAGAGCAGATCGTCGGCGCCTTCATTGTCTTCAGCCCGGAGCGGGGCCGGGTGTTCACACCCGGGGAAGCCCGGCTGGCCGAACTCCTGGCCAGCCACGCCGCAATTGCCCTGGCCAACTCCGACCTGCACGCCAAAGCCTCAGCCCGGGAACTCGAGGCCGCCGTCGCCGCCGAACGCGAACGGGCGGTCCGCGACGTGCACGAGACCGTGGGCCGGGCCCTTGCCACCCTGCTGCTCAGCCTGGACGAGGCCGAGAGAGCCAGCCGGCTCGACGGGGCGGAACATGCCGTCACCCCGCACCTTGGCAAAGCCCGGACCATTGCCCACGATGCCCTCGCCGAGACCCGCCGCACGGCCCTGGGCATGGGGCCGGCCGCGCTCGCGGGCCGGACCCTTGACGAGGCCTTCGCCGCGGAACTGGCGTGGGTGGAATCGATGACCGGCGCCGGCACCCAGCTGACCGTGATCGGCGAATCCCGCCCGCTGGCACCCGAGATCGCGCACCAGGCCTTCAAAATCGTCCAGGAGGCGCTGAACAACGTGGTGGTCCACGCGCGTGCCTCGACGGTGCGGGCCGGACTGATCTACGGGCGCGGCGCGCTCGCCGTCCTCGTGGAGGACAACGGCCAGGGCTTCGACCTCGCCGCAGCGCATGGAGACCACGCCACGCTTCCCTCCGGCTGCCTGGGGTTGCACGGCATGACCTCCCGCGCCGTGCAGCTCGGCGGCGACCTGCATATAGAGTCCACCCCTGGATGGGGGACGAAGGTGCGGGCCACCCTCCCGGACCGTGCCCGAGCGCCGGAGGCGTCAGGACAGCCGCAGTGGAAGGTCCTGATCGCCAACGACCATCCGATCGTCAGCGCCGGCCTGGTCCGGCTGCTGGGGATCGCCGAGCCCGCCATCCAGGTCAGCGCCGAGGTGACCTCCACCGAGCAGCTGTGCGACGCCTACGAACTGCTGCGCCCCGATGTGATTCTGATGGACCTGGACATGGTCCACCAGAACACCACCGGGCTTCTTGCCCGCATCCGCGAGCTGGACCCCGGCGTCGCGATCGTGGTGCTCACGGACAACCCCACCGTGGAGCAGGTCCGCGCCGCCCGGCAGGCCGGGGTGCGCGGCTTCATCAACCGGCGCGCGAACGGGGAAACCATTGCCCGCATTATCGTGGCCGCCGGTCAGGGCGAAGCCTCCATGGAGGGCGAAATCTTCGACCACCTCATCAGCGGCTCCGCTGCCGACGCGGGGTCCGCCCAGTTCACGGCGCGTGAACGCGAAGTCCACCACATGGTCATCCGCGGCATGGCGGACAAACAGGTTGCCCGCGAGCTGCAGATATCGGTCAAGACGGTGGAAAAGCACGTGGGCTCCATCCTCCGCAAGACCGGGGCGCGAAACCGGACCATGCTGGTGAGCATCAACGCCCAGGAGGCACTTCCGCCGCAGCCCTGGCAATAACCCGCCGTCCGGGCCAGGCCCGGCGTCCGCCGTCGGGCCTGGTACGCCGGGTCAGGGGATGAGGATGGCGCGGCCGCGGACCTTGCCGGCATCGAGGTCGCTGATGGCCTGCTGGAAGTCGTCCAGCTTGTACTTCTGGGTGTGAAGCGTCACCGCGCCCCGTGCGGCCAGCGCCATCAGGTCCTGCAGGTCGTTGTAGGACCCCACCAGGTTGCCGATGATGTTGATTTCGGCGGAGATGATGTCGATGGTCGGGACATCGATGTTCTCGCCATAGCCCACCACAAAGTAGTCACCGGCGCGGCGCAGCATCGCGATGCCTTCGGCGGTGGCCCCGCCCTCGCCCACAAAGTCGATCAGCACCTCCGCGCCGTGGCCGCCGGTCAGGGCCAGCACCTGCTCCACCTGGCTGCCGTCCGCCACCACGCCTTCGTCGGCACCGATGGACTTGGCCAGGTCCAGTGCGGCGGGGTTGCGGTCCACCACGATGATCCGGCTCGGCGTGAGGGCCTTCAGCACCTGGATGCCGATGTGCCCCAGGCCGCCGGCGCCGATCACCACGCAGGTGTCCCGCGGCGTCAGCCTCTTCGCCGCCTTCGCGGCGGCGTGGTAGGCGGTCAGGCCGGCGTCGGCAAGAGCCGCCACGTCCGCGGGCTCCAGCGCATCATCGATCTTCACCACCGACCGGGCGGAGGTGAGCAGGTACTCGGCGTAGCCGCCGTTCGTATCGATCCCCGGGAACTTGCTGTTTTCGCAGTGCACGTCATCACCGGACCGGCATGCCCGGCACAGCCCGCACGTGATCAGCGGGTGCAGGATGACCTTGTCGCCCTCCTTGACGTTGGTGACGGCGCTGCCCACCGCATGCACCCAGCCGGCGTTCTCATGGCCGATCGTGTACGGCAGCTGCACCTGGGACTTCTCCGCCCACTGGCCCTCCAGGATGTGCAGGTCGGTGCGGCACACGCCAGCCCCGCCGATTTTGACCACGACGTCCCAGGGGCCGGCGGCGTCCGGGACAGGCGCCTCGGTCATTTTCAGGCCTTGGTGGTAGCCGACCACCTGGACGGCGCGCATGGTGTTCATGGGTGTTCCTCCTTGACTGTGAACGGGAGCAGATGGTGATGGTCGGCCGGCTCAGCCCCTTCGGGCCGGTCCGCCTGGTCGGCGCCCGATCCCGCGTACCGGGTGCGGAGCAGGCCGCGGCAGAAATGGGCGTTGCCGTCGATGGAAATGCGCGTGGACCGCGCCCGCCGCAGCGCCATCGGCACGTGCTCCGCGGGATAGGGGCGGCCGTCCTGGTCAACAAGTACGACGGCGGCAGGTTCCGTCGGCAGCCCAAGGGCCACCCGCCGTCGTACTAATGCGTCCTTGGTCCGGCCCGCGGGCAGGTCACCGAGCCGCACCGTCCCCACGTTCGCTTCGGTCAGCGCGGGATCGGCCCGCAGCAGTTCGGTGAGGCAGCGTTCCATGGCCGCGGTGTGCGCCTTCCGCCGGAACGTCAGCCGCAGTTCGTCCAGGCTGTCCTCGGCCTCGTTCCCGAAGGTGCCCTTGTACCCGGCGTCCGCGGCAAGCCCGGCGTTGATCAGGGCGGAGTCGTGGTGGTCATCGAGCTCCACCACCACCTTTCCAACCCCCAGCGCTGAAATGGCGTCCTTGCTATCGGAGGCCATGAGGTAGGCGAAGTTCGGGGAGCAGAACGAGGTGGGCAGCCGCAGGTGCACGGTCACCAGCGTGCCGTCCGCCGCGGCTGTGACGTCGATGGACCGGACGAAGCCGAGGCCGGTGATCGGCTCGTCGAGCTCGGGGTCCAGGACCGCATCCAGGGCGCGGCGCACGTCCGCCTCCGTCACCGTTGCCGTGACCGCTTCCGTTGACGCCGTGGGGTACACGTCGAACGCGGCGGCATCATGCTGCGTCAGCGTCATGGCGTGCCGGCCAGGTCCGCCCGCTCGGGCTGCCGCGGGCCGGTGGCCGGTTCGCCCGCGCCCGGCAGCTGCAGCTCAGCCGGCACGGGGATGTCGTACATCTTCGCGGCGTTCAGCCCGAGGATCTTCTTCTTCTGGTCGGTGGTCAGCGGAGCGTACTCGTTCATGTCCTCCGGGATCTGGAAGTCCACAAAGCGCTCAATGAGCCAGCGGGGCGTCCACAGGGCGTAGTCGCTGGAGAACTGGATCCGGTCTTCCCCGATCCAGTAGATGAGTTCGCCGATGATCTGCGCGAAGTACCGCGGCCGGGTGTGGATGAAGGGCATGGCGACGGCCAGGCCGCCGTGGACGTTGGGTTCCTGGGTCGCGATCCAGCAGAAGTCCTCCAGCCGGGGGAGCCCCACGTGTTCGACCACGAAGTTCAGGTCGGTGAAGTCCGAGGCGGCGTTGTCGACGTCGGCCACGTCGAACGCATCCCGGTCCAGCGGGCGGATGGTGGGGCCCTTGTGGACGTGGATGTTCTTGATGCCGAGCGTGCGGCACTCCTCGAAGTAGCGGTAGGCCCACGGATCGGAGAGCTTGTAGCCGCGGGACTCCCCGTGCCATTCGGCGGTGTAGAGCTTGACCCCCTTGAACTTCATCTTCTCGTGGTCGGCGCGGAGCTGGTCCAGGCCGCGCTCGCCGTTGCGCGGGTCAAAGCAGTGGTTGTAGGTGAGCTTGTCCGGGTGCCCGGCGGCCAGCTCGTAGGCTTCCTTCGTCTGCCCGAAGCCGTTCTTGTAGAAATCGCCGAGGTACGCGGGCTGGAACACCGCGTGGTCCACGTAACCGTCCTCGAAGAGATCCTTCATCAGGCGCTCACCGCCCTGGTACAGGTATTCCTCGTAGGTCCACAGCTCCTCCGCGGGGGAGAGATTGCGGTGGTAGTCATAGAAGCAATCGATGAACTGCTTGCCGTGAATGTTGCGCTGGTTCTCCGGCCGCGCGTCCCACAAGGCGATGTGGGCGTCGACGATGAAGTAGTTCTCGCCGTCTTTGCTGTACATGTCCGTCTCCTCCCGGCGACTGCCGTAGTCGCCAGATCAAGGCGACTGCCATAGTCGCCACACCAACAGGGTAGGGCGGTTCAGCAGGCCTAAACCTGCGACCGGTGTCTCATTTTGAGACACTCGGGGCTCGCCGTGCCGGTCATAGCGACGTAGTCTCGAATAACCAGCACAAGGAGGCCGGCAATGGTGCCGAATCAGCGCGTGCCTGGTCCAGGGCCGGACCGTGGCGGGCAGGACCGTGAACTGGCGGTTGCCTCCCGGCGCCTTCTCGCGTCGTGGCAGCGGAGCGAGGAATACGGCGTATCAGCGGAGGAAGTGGACCCCGTCTGGGCCGGGACTGTCGCTTCCGACTCGCTGTTCTACCAGTGCGGGCAGGAGGTGCTGACCGGCCTGTACCAGACCCTGGCCAACGAGCCGCTGAGCCTGATGCTCACGGACGCCGACGGACTGGTGCTCAACCGGTTCAGCGGCGACACCACCTTGCTGCGGGCGCTGGACAAGGTGCACCTGGCGCCGGGTTTCGCATTCTCCGAGCGGGAAGCCGGAACCACCGGCCTGGGCCTGGCCCTGGCCGACCGCACGCCAAGCCTGGTCCGCGCCGAGGAACACTACAGCGCAAGCCTGCGCACCTACACCTGTGCCGCAGTCCCCGTGCTCGATCCCCTCACCGGACGGCTGGAGGGCAGCGTCAACATCACCACCTGGTCCAGGTCCTCCCCGGAACTGCTGCTGGCCCTGGCCCAGTCCGCCGCGAGCACCATGTCCGCTTTGATGCTGGCCAAGTCCGGGGGCCGGCAGCCGAAACCAGGGCCGAGGGGCGGGGTGTTCCGGGTGCAGCGGGGCCGGCTGGAGCCCGGTTCCGGCACACTGCGCGGCATGTCCCGGCCCTGGACCGAAGCCCTGGACGCCGCGGCGGCGGCGCTGGTTTCCGGCAAAGTAGTGGCCGCCGTCGGGGAACCCGGGACCGGACGGGCCACCCTGCTGGGGCAGGCCATCCGCCAGGCGCACCCCGGCAGCCGCATCCTCTGCGCTGCGGTTCCGGCACCCCAGGACGTTGAAGCCTGGCTGTCGCTGTGGACGCCGGAGCTGTCCAAGCCCCACACCGCGGTGATCGTGGAAAACACCGACTTCCTGCCAGCCTGGGCCGCGCAGGAGCTCAGTGCCCGGGCAGTCAGTTCGCGTGACCCGGGAGTCGGGGGCCATCCCGCCGCCGTCACCTGGGCCGTCACGGCGGAGGACCTCACCGCCATCCCGGCACAACTGGCTGCGCTGGTGGAAACCGTGGTGCCGGTGCCCGCGCTGCGCGACCGGAACGCCGACGTGATGCCCCTTGCCCGGTACGCCGCCCGCCAGGCCCGGCTGCGGGAGGTGGATTTCACTCCTGCCGCAGAACAGGCGCTCACCACGTACGGCTGGCCCGGCAATGTGGATGAACTTTTCAGCATGGTCCAGGACGCGGCCCTGCGCACGGAAACCATCGATGTGCGGCACCTGCCGGCCGCACTGCTTGGACGCTCAGGTCCCAGGCTGACGCGGATCGAGGCCGTTGAGCGGGACGAGATTGCCAGGTGCCTGTCCCGGCCGGGCACAACCGTTGCCGCCGCCGCCGCGGAACTGGGGATCAGCCGGGCCACGATCTATCGGCGCATGGCCCGGCTGGGAATCACCGCACCAAAGTAGCCCTGCGCGCTGCCCAACCGCCGCCCCCTTCAAACGCTCTCTCAGTTAATGCGCGTTTTCCTCGGACGCTCTCTCAGTTAATGCGCATTTTCCCGGACGCTCTCTCACCTGACGGCTGTGGCCCCACCGCCCATCGGGGCCCACCGCTGCTTGGGGCCCACCGTATAATCTGAGCATGCCGATCACGCGCCTCCACCGAGGCCTCCATGCCCAGCAGCCCATCCTTAACCAGCGCGGGATCGATCAGTGAGCGGCGGTCTGGTCGCACTGCTGGACGACATCGCAGCCCTGGCCCGCATCGCGGCCGCCTCGGTTGACGACGTCGCCGCCGGAGCCGCGAAGGCCGGGGCCAAGGCGGCCGGCGTGGTGATCGACGACGCCGCCGTCACCCCGCAGTATGTGTCAGGCGCGGACCCGTCCCGGGAACTGCCGATGATCAAACGGATCTTCTGGGGCTCGCTCCGGAACAAGCTGTTGTTCATCCTGCCGGCGCTGCTGCTGGTCAGCGCCTTCCTCCCGTGGGCCATCCCGTTCATCCTCATGGCCGGCGGCACCTACCTTTGCTACGAGGGCGCGGAGAAGGTCTGGCACAAACTCCGGGGAGACCATTCGGACGAAAAGGCGCCCGCGGTCCAGCGGGGCCCGGACGCCGAAGCCAAGGTGGTCAAGGGCGCCATCACCACCGACTTCATCCTGTCCTGCGAGATCATGGTCATCTCCATGAACGAGGTGGCCACCGAGTCCATCTGGGTCCGGGCGTTCATCCTGGTCATCGTGGCTGTGGCAATCACCGTGCTCGTGTATGGCGCCGTCGCGCTCATCGTCAAGATGGACGACGTCGGCCTGCACCTGACCACCAAGGATTCCGCGCGCACGCAGCGGTTCGGCGAGCTCCTGGTCAAGGGGATGCCCGCCGTGCTGACCGCCATCACCCTGATCGGGACGGTCGCCATGCTCTGGGTGGGCGGCCACATCATGCTGCAGGGGGCGTACGACCTCGGCTGGCACGCACCCTACGACCTGGTCCATGTCCTCGAGGCACCGGCCGCCGCGGTCCCGGTGGCCGGCAGCTTCCTGGGCTGGCTCGTGAACACCCTGTGCTCCGCGGTCCTGGGCATCATCTGGGGCCTCGCAGTCATGGCCATCGTGGTCCCGCTGCTCAAAGTGCTTCCCTTCGGCAAGAAGGGCGGTCACGAGCACGAAGAAGGCGACGTCCGCGCGGAACTCGCAGGGTACCGGCCGGCGAAACACAACGAGGATTCGGGCCGCTAGGCATTCCTTCCGGCCGACGGCCGGGGTGGACCGGCGCCTGCGGATTTCCAAAGAAATTAGGCGGTGCAATTACCGTGTGCCGGGAGTATTTTGGGCTGCATGCACGCCTCACCCAACGAACCCGACGCTCTCACGACGGAGAAGCTCCCGAATCCGTCCGGCCTGTCCGTAGCTGCCAACGACGGCAGCGGCGGACGTTACGCCCGGCTCCTTGGCCGGATCGAAGAGCTGCCCCTGGGCGGCCTCGTCAAAACAATCGAGCCTGTTGCGGGACGCCTGACAGCACGGCCCGGAATGCGTAGCTTCTTCCGGGGCGACGCCACCGGCACCCCTGTGCACAGCATCCTGACCGATGCACCCTTTGGCACCTGGTGGTCGGCCATATTCCTCGATTTCTACAACGACGACAGCTCGCGGCTCGCGGCAAAGCGGCTGGTGGCTGCGGGCGTCATCACAGCAGTTCCCACTGCCGTCGCCGGCTGGGCCCAGTGGAGCATGAAGGACCAGGGCACCAAGCGCGTCGGCCTTGTCCACGCCGCCGCCAATGGCGCGGCCGTTCTTGTCTACGCTGCCTCCTGGGCGGCCCGTGAAAGCGGCCGCCACGAGCTGGGGGTCGGCCTGGCACGGGCGGGAGCCCTGTTGCTGCTGGTCAGCGGCTTCCTGGGCGGCCACCTGCGCAGCGGAGAGCCGCGCCGTGTGGTCAAGCGGCCCCGGAGTGACACCTAGTTCCGAAGGCCACACCCTCGAAGCGCAGCGGGAAACCCGGCGCAAGCACCCTATTTCCCGGCCCCGGCCCCGGCCGCGGCCCCGGCCCCGGCCGCGGCCGCGACCCCAACCTGCGGCAGCTTCCCGTTCAGGTAGGCAACCGTGCTGCGCTTGAAGATCCCGGTGAACAGCGAGAGGTCCACACCGGTCACGCCGGGATGCGCAGCGATTCCCTTCGTCACCGCGTGCAGCTCGGCGAGGCTCCGGGTCGCGGTCTGGACCAGGATGCGGCCCGAAACGTTGGCGGCCCAGCGCGTCGCCGGCAGGTCAGCAATGTACCGTCCGGCGGGGTCCAGTGCGGACGCCTCGGCCCGGACGGTCAGGAGGCTTTCGACTGGATATCCGATCGACGCCGGGTCGAGGACCGCGCGCACGAACACGGCGCCGTCCTCGATCAGGGTTTCCAGCCGCCGGCTGGCGGTCGCCTTGGACACGCCCAAACCGGCGGCCAGCTCCTCGATGGTGATCCGGCCGTTGGCACGCAGCAGCTCGGCGAGGGCGCGGTTCGGCTCGTCCAGCGGCGGCATCCCGAGTTCCTCATACCCGGTGGCGAACTGCGGGTGTTCGGACGGGCTGAGCGCCTCATACTGCTCCACGGTAAGGACGTCCGGCCGCCAGCCCGAAACGGTGCGGTAATACTCGACGATCGGCTCGAGCGAGAAGTCCCGCACGCCCTCAAGCGCGGCCAGCTCACGGTACAGGAACCCGTCCACTGCGTCCCGGGCCAGGAAAAGCTCAACCATGCATCCGCTCGCCCCGGCCAGCGAGCTGATCCAGTGCGTGTCCGGCCGCTCGGCGAGCCACGTCCCCGCCGCTGCGACGGCGGACGGAGCGGCGTCGACGCGCAGCATGTAAAGGTCCACCGGCGCCAGCGCCCCGGGGCTTGGGAACGACTGAACGCGCACCGCCCCGGACGCGAGTAGCCTGTTGCCCCGGCGCGCCACCGTCCGCTCCTGCTGCCCCAGCACCTCGGCGATGAGCCGCCAGGGCGCGCGGCCGTTGCGTACAAGGGCTGCCACAATCTGGCGGTCGAGGTCATCGAGCATGCGCTTCATCCTTCCATGCCCGGGCCATCGCTCCTGGCAGGCACCGTTTAAAGGCGAACGCACGACGGCGGGTGGGAACCCGCCGTCGTGCGCTTGGCTAGTTGCCCAGGTACTCCAGCAGCACCGCCAGCGCCGCTCCGGTGCCGTTGACCACGGCGAGCTCGGCGTTGGGCGCGAACTGGGGGGAGTGGTTGCCGGCCGGGGCCTGGCCGTCCGCGAACGCCGCGGCCGGGAACGCGCCGAAGGCCCAGAACACGACGGGAACGCCGATCGCGTCGCCCAGCCAGCCGGCGTCCTCCGAGCCCATGCCCAGCGGCGACTCGACCACGGCGTCCGGCCCGAACCCGGCCGTCAGCGCCGCCGCGGCCCGCGCGGTGTGCTCGGCGTCGTTGAAGAGGCGCGGGAAACGGTTGATCTCCACGATCGCCGGCTCACCAATGCCGGAGGCGGCGGCCTCGGCGGCGACAATGCGGCGGATGGAGCCCAGTACGTGGGCACGGACGTCCTCGTCGGGGGTGCGCACATTGACGGAGAATTCGGCGGTCTCCGGGATGATGTTTTCCTTCAGGCCAGCGTGGAACGTCCCCACGGTCACGACGGCCGGCGTGATGGGGGCGAGCTCGCGGGAGACGATGGTCTGCAGGCGCAGGACCATCGAGGCCGCGGCGACGATCGGGTCGAGGGACTTCTCCGGCTGGGACCCGTGGGCCTGGCGGCCGCGGACGGTGATCCGCCACGAATCGGCGAGGCTGGCCATGTTCCCGGCACGCAGCCAGAACTTTCCCGCCTCCACGGGCATCACATGCTGGGCGAGGACCACCTCGGGGCGCGGCGCGCGGTCCCAGAGGCCGTCGTCGACCATTGCCTTGGCACCCCACGCGGTCTCCTCGCCGGGCTGGAAGAGGAACACCACGGTGCCGTGCCACTTCTCGCGGTTGGCGGTGAGGTACGCGGCGGCCGCGAGGGCTGCGGTGATGTGGGTGTCATGCCCGCAGCCGTGCATGGCGGGCGCTTCCTTGCCGTCGGGCAGGGTGCCCGTGGCGGTACTCGCGTAGTCCAGACCGGTGGCCTCCTCGATGGGCAGGCCGTCCGTGTCCGCGCGGAAGCCGACCACGGGCCCCTCGCCGTTGGTCAGGAGGCCGACGACGCCGGTCCCGCCGGAGCGGAAATGCTCAACTCCCAGCTCGGTCAGCCGGGCCTCGATCGCCTCAGCGGTCCGGTGTTCCTCCGAGGACAGCTCGGGTGCCCGGTGGTACTCCTTGTACATAGCGACGTGCTCGGCGACGAAGCCCGCGGGGACCTCAATGCCCTTGGCAAGGGTGGCGGTGGTGGCGGTGTCAGTCATGGTGGCCTTTCGGGTCAGTCAGGTTCGGTGCTGCTCTGCGGGCTGCGGTTCTGCCTCCGGGCTTAGTGTCCGATGGAGGACGGCGCCTCGGATGATGCGGGCTCCACGCTGCGGTTCCGTGCGAACCAGGCCACGAGGATCACGGCGACCACGGAAACCGCGGTTGCATAGTTGGTCAGCGCCGGCGCGATCCGGATCACGCCGAAGACCACGATGGCCGAGACCACGGCGGCGATGATGGTGGTCCGGGGGTTCTTCATGGCCACCACGGCCTGGACCGTCACGGCGCCGAAGACGGCGGCGAGGATGTAGAGGCGGGCCACGGCGATGAGCCCCGGCGGCAGGATACCCAGGAGCCAGGTGCCGAGGAAGCCCACGAAGACGATGAGCGAGAGGATGTGGACGGCTGCCGCGCCGATGATCGCGGCGCCGGCGATGAGCTCGGCCCGGCGCGTGCCCGGCTTTTCGCCGAGGTCGGTCTGGGCGATGATCGCGGACGGGAGCAGCTTGTTGGCGATGTTGCCGATCATGAACGCCTGGTACATGGCGGAGCGGCCGAGGATGGGGTAGTAGGAGATCGGCTCCACGACGGCGATGATGCCGAACGTTGCGAAGACGATGCCGAACGCGGTCCACACCTCCTGGCCGGTGATGCCGAGGCCGGTGCCGAACGCGGCGAAGAGCGCGGCGGCGAGGGAGACGAGGAAGCCGAGCCCCAGGGTGATGGGGCCCCAGATGGAGGTGGTGCGCTCGAACTGGGCGAGCCCGTCGAGGGATGCGGTCTTAGAGGACATGAGGTTCTCCTGGGCTACTTGGCGGTGACAATGAAGGCGGCGGCGAGGGCCACGAAGATGGCGATGCCCAGGCCCCACTCGCGCAGCCAGGGCTTGTCGAAGAATTTCGCGGCGGCGATGCACAGGCCCATGACCACGGCCGAGACTAGCAGCGTGAGGATATGGACCCCGGACTTGGTGGTCTCGGCGAACGCGAGGGTGAAGAACGCGGCGAGGATCGCTGCCGTGGGGACCACGGTCATGACGGCGGGGTTGACCTTGCGCAGCGTCTTGTCGCCCTTGGCCAGGATGGGGGTGAGGATGAGCGCGGTGAGCATCCACACCAGGCCGCCGAGGGTCATGGCCGCGAAGCCGATGGCGAAGACCTTCTGGGTGTAGGTGGGGCCGCCGAGCTGGGCGCCCTGGGACTGGGCCGCCAGACCGGCCGCGGCGACGTCGAACGCCGCGGAGCCCACCAGGCCGATCCGGGTCAGGACGGCCGGGGTGCTGAAGAGCGGCAGGAGCGAGACGGCCACGAGGGCGACGGCGAGCGACGGGCCGATCGCGGCGATGCCGCCGCGGCGGACCGAGCCGATGACCTGCTCGTCCGTCAGGTTGACCGAGCCGGCGGCCTTGCGGATGGCCCGCAGGTAAATCACGGACTGGAGCACGATGACCGCGAACACGGCGGCGGCGCAGATCCAGAGAACAGGGTGGAAAGACACGGGGCTGATGTCAGTCGAACCCGGGTCGACGGCGAAGCGGTGCATCCGCACTCCTAGGGGGTTTCAGGATTGGCTCAGGTGTGATGTCGATCTATTACCTCTGTGACCCACATCATTGCTGATTTCTTCTATGGAACGCCACATGATGTCCATAAGTCAAGGGTTTGGCCGCAGTTGTGTCGATATCGACGAGTATGCACTCGGTTCGCTCACCCGGCGCCCAGGGCGACTCCCGGCCGCCACCCCTTCCACCCACCCCTCCCACCCACCCCCACCGACGCTCTCTCACTTAATGTGGGTTTTCCGCGGACGCTCGCTCACATACTGTGGGTTTTCCGCGGACGCTCGCTCACTGACTGCCGACTGGGCGCCCTTAGGTCCGCGGGGGACTTGGCCCAGGTCGGCGCGCCGCGCGCCGCGTTACCGGCCCTGGCCCGCATTGCGCCGCCGGCCAGCCCAACCCCTTTTGTGAGCGGCTTCACAATCAATCAAAGATCCTATAGGATTCTGGATTGTGCAGCCGGGGGGTTGCCGTATAAATCACGAGGGAGTGAGCAGTGCAGACTGAGCCTGTTATTACTAAGCCCAAAGAGTCGGCCACCAGGCGTACGATCAAGAATTTGCGGTGGTGGATCCTTGGATGGGCACTGGCCGCAGGGATCATCAATTACATGGACCGAAGCGCCATTTCGATTGCGGCGCCGGAACTGATCAAGGAGTTCGGCCTCAGCCGGACGGACATCGGATTGCTTGGCACCATCTTCTCGTGGACCTACGCCTTTGCACAGCTGCCGGCCGGCTGGCTCGTGGACAAGCTTGGTGCCCGCCGGATGTATTTTCTGGCCATTGCCGGCTGGAGCATCGCAACGGCCCTGATGGCCATGGGCAGCCGGATGTGGCAGTTCATCACGTTCCGCTTCCTTCTCGGCGTTGCGGAGGCCCCCAACGGCCCGGCATCCGCCAAACTCACCGCTGACTGGTTCCCCCGCTCGGAGCGCGGACAGGCAACCGCGATCTGGGACAGCGGTTCCAAGTGGGGCCCGGCCATCGCGCCGCCCATCCTGACCGCCATCATGCTGGCCTTCGGCTGGCAGGCCATCTTCCTCTTCCTCGGTGTCGCCGGCCTGGTCCTGGCTCTTGCCTTCTTCATCTACTACCGCGCCCCGGAAGAGCACAAGCGCGTCAGCGCCGAGGAACTGGAGTACATCGAAAGCCAGCGCAGCACACAGCAGCTGTCTGCCAAGAAGGTTTCCTGGCTCGGGCTGTTCAAGCACCGGCAGATCTGGGGCATGATGGCCGGATTCTTCTGCGTCATTTGGATCTGGAACATCTTCATTGTCTTCCTCCCGCTCTACCTGCAGGAAGAGCGCGGCGCCAGCATCGCAAACTCCGGCTGGCTCGCGGCTGTCCCTTACCTGGGCGCGGCCATCCTGGGCATCACCGGCGGCTGGGTGATGACCCGCTACTCGAAGAAATCCGGCCGTGATCCGCTGCAGGCCAAGCGCCACGTGATGTCCATTGCGGCGGTCGTCGCCGGTATCCTGATCTGCCTCATTCCGTTCGTTGATTCGCTCCCGCTCGCCATCGCCGTGATGACCCTGGCGCTGGGCTTCGTTGCCACCATGCAGGCAGCCGCGTGGGCCATGCCTGGAGACATCGTGGACAACTCCCAGGTGGCATCCGTGGGTGCCATCCAGAACTTCGGCGGCTACTTCGGCGGCGCCTTCGCACCACTCCTGACCGGTATCATCGCCGACGCAACCGGCTCCTACGCGCCGTCGTTCGTGATCGGCGGCGTTATCGCGGCAATGGCCGCCGTGGCGTACACGTTCTTGGTGCGGGAACCCATTAGGGAAAAGACCGCAATACCCTCCGATGGGAACGGAGTCAACGCATGAGCACCGCAACGAATGAATTGACGACGCCGGGAACCTCCGTGCGTGCTCCGTTCACCGTAGCGGTCACGGCAGACGCCGCAAAACCTGATGGCAGTTCCATCCACGGAGACCTCGGCCTCCGGCGGCTCACCGAGCAGGGCGTTCAGTGGCACGTCCTGCCCAGCTACACGGACCCGATTCCGCCGGCCGATCTCACCGGCGTCCACGCCGTGCTGTCGCTGGGCCACATCGCGTTCGACGCCAGAACACTGGACCACGCGCCGGACCTTCGGCTGATTGCGCGGTTCGGTGCCGGGTTCGAAACGATCGATCTCGAATCCTGCACCCGGGCCGGCGTGGTGGTCACCAACACGCCGGACGCCATCCGGCGGCCGCTTGCGGTAGCCGGCCTCACGCTCTTGTTGGCGCTCGCGCACAAGCTGCTGGCCAAAGACCGCCTCACCCGGACCTCGGACTGGGCTGCCCGCGAACGCTACCGCGGGGCTCCGATCGTCGGCCAGACGGTGGGCATTGTGGGCTTCGGCAGCGTCGGCGCGGAGCTTGCCAGGCTCCTGGCTCCGTTGGGCATGAAGGTGGTGGGCAACAACCGCAGTGGCCGCCATCCGGAGGCCGCCGGCCTGGGCGTGGAACTGCTTGGACTGGACGAGCTGCTTGAGCGTTCCGACTACGTGGTGCTGTGTGCGGCACTGACCCCGGAGACGGAAAACCTCATCGGTGCCGACGCCCTGGCCCGGATGAAGCCCAGCGCCCACCTCATCAATATCGGCCGGGGAAAACTGGTGGATACCGACGCCCTGCGCCGCGCCCTGCAAACGGGACTCATCGCCGGTGCCGGGCTGGACGTCTTCGAACCGGAGCCGCTGCTTCCCGACGACGCGCTGCTGACCCTGGACAACGTGGTGCTCTCGCCGCACTCACTGTGCTGGACCAAGGACTTTACCCGGGACGTTTCCGCGGCTGCTCTCGGCTCGATCCTTGCCACGGCAGCGGGGAAGCGGCCGCTGAATGTCCTCAACCCCGAGGTATTTGACTCGGCCGCCTTCGCCGCCAAACAGGGGAGGAACCATGACAGCTGATCAAGCCGACAGCCGTATAGTCGCAGCCCACCAGGCCTACGAGGATGCCCGGGATGTTGAGCCGCGTGTCAGGGCCCGGTGGCTGGAGGAGGTCGCCGCGGCCCTGGAATCCCATGCCGACGAGCTGGTGTCACTGGGGCATGAGGAGACACACCTGGATGAGGCCCGTCTTCGTTTTGAGCTGCGAAGGTCCGTTTTCCAGCTTCGGTTGTTCATCGCGGAAATCGTCCGGGGGGAACACCTGGATGCGACCATCGACCACGCGGATCCGGCCTGGGGGATGGGCCCAAGGCCGGACATCCGGCGCGTTAACGTGCCGTTGGGTGTGGTGGGTGTCTTTGGCGCCTCCAACTTTCCTTTCGCCTTCAGCGTGATGGGCGGAGACAGCGCGTCTGCCCTCGCCGCGGGTTGCGCAGTGGTGCACAAAATCCACGGCGGGCACCTCCGACTGGGCATCCGCACAGCTGATATGGTCTCGGCGGCCCTGGCAAAGGCCGGCGCTCCACAGGGCCTCTTCTGCACGGTTGTTGGCAGGGAAGCAGCCGAACGTCTCGTGGACCATCCCCTGGTCAGGGCGATCGGCTTCACCGGCTCAACAGCCGGCGGCCGGGCACTCTTCGACCGTGCTTCCAAGCGGCGGGTGCCCATCCCGTTCTACGGCGAGCTGGGCAGCATCAATCCTGTTTTCGTCACCCAAAAGGCCTGGGACACCAGGCGTGAGGAGATCCTCACCGGTTACGCCGCGTCCTTCACGATGGGTATGGGTCAGTTCTGCACCAAGCCGGGGCTGCTCTTCGCTCCGGTGCAGGATCCCGGAGAGGTCAGCGACCTGCTGCACCGGGAGTTGGCTTCGAAACAACCGAGCCTGCTCCTGAGCCCCGCCTTGCGGGAAGGCTTCGGCAAGGCGCTGAACTCGGTCCAGTCGGCGTCCGGCGTTGAAGTCCTGGTGGCCGGGGATGAGGCGGAGGCGCCCAGGCCAACGGTGCTGTTTATCGCTGCCCAGAAGGTGCGTGAACAGCCGGAAGTCCTCGAGCAGGAGATGTTTGGTCCGGCAACACTGGTGGTCGGTTACAACCCGGGCGAGGACTTGGCGGACCTGGCCCGGCTGCTGGAGGGGCAGTTGACAGCCACCGTCCAGGCCGAGCCTGAGGAAGATGTGTCCGCATTGCTGACCGAGTTGCGGGAGCGGGCCGGCCGCCTTCTCTGGAACGCCTGGCCGACGGGCGTCACCGTGACCTACGCCCAGCACCATGGCGGGCCGTACCCCGCCACCACCGCGGCCACCACGTCCGTGGGGACCGCTTCCATCGGCCGCTTTATGCGCCCCGTGGCCTACGACAGCTTCCCGGCGTCGCAATTGCCCGTTCCGTTGCGCGACCCCAATGCCTGGCGCATCCGGCGGCGGGTGGATGGGGTCTGGAAAGAACCGGCCGTGCAACGAGAGGACAGCAAGTGACAGCAACCGATCCCCGTCAGATTCTCCCCGGGCAGGTTCTTCCCACAGAGGGGGCAGCCGCAGTGCTGGTGGGCCGCGTGTGGGACCCCGCCTCGAGGGGGCCGAGGGTGGTGGCCGTCCGGGGCGACGAGGTATTCGACCTCACCCCGATGGTCCGCACCGTGGCCGGGCTCCTCGAACTGGAAGACCCGGCGGGCTACGTGCTGCGCTCCCATGGTGCTACCAGCTGGAACCTTTCCGATCTGATCGATGCCTCGCTGGCGGGGGACCGGGAGCGGCCCCATCTGCTGTCCCCGATTGACCTGCAGGTGGTCAAGGCATGCGGAGTGACGTTCGTGGAGAGCATGGTGGAACGGGTCATCGAAGAGCGCTGCGGTGGCGATTCCACCCGTGCGGCCGAGGCCCGCAGGACGGTGGGCGAGGCGCTCGGGGGAACTCTGGACACGCTGCGCCCCGGCTCGGAACAGGCGCGGGAAGTCAAGAAGGTGTTGTCAGCCCGGGGGTTGTGGTCGCAGTACCTTGAGGTGGGCCTTGGCCCGGACCCGGAGGTGTTCACCAAAGCTCCCGTCCTGTCCTCCGTGGGCTTCGGCGCCGGGGTGGGCGTTCCCGGGTTTTCGTCGTGGAACAACCCCGAACCGGAACTGGTACTTGTTGTTGACTCATCCGGACAGGCCAGGGGCGCCACCCTGGGGAATGACGTCAACCTCCGTGACGTGGAAGGGCGCAGTGCCCTCCTCCTGGGCATGGCCAAAGACAACAATGCATCCTGCGCCATCGGCCCGCTGATCCGGCTCTTCCATAACGACTTCACCCTGGAGTCCCTCCGGGCGGAGGAAATCAGCCTCACGGTAGAAGGAACCGACGGATACCGGCTGGAGGGCCGCAACAGCCTGGCCCGGATCAGCCGTCCGTTCGAGGAGCTCATTAACGCTGCCTGGGGCCGCCACCACCAGTACCCGGACGGCTTCGCCCTCTTTACTGGAACACTCTTCGCGCCCACGCAGGACCGGGATGCCGCCGGGCTCGGCTTTACGCACAAGCCCGGCGACGTGGTCACCATCAGCAGCCCGCAGCTTGGAGTGCTCGTCAACCGGACCCGGAAGACCGAGGACATGGAGCCGTGGACCTTCGGGATCAGTGCCCTGTTCGCATACCTTTCAGGGCTGGAGGCGAGGGCAGGAACCGTGCATCTGAATCCTGTGGCCCCAGCTCCGGCCAAGGGGTGAGGCGGGCTGGAAGCGTCGGGGTTCTTCGGCTACCTTGCCACCAGCCCCGGCACCCCGTCCCGGATCTCAAACGAAGCCTTCGTCGAAACGGGAGCGCCCGGCGTCGTGACGTGGTCCAGGGTCCGGAAGTCCGCGGTCATCGCGTCCCTGGTGATGCGCGTGTTCACGTACCCGCGGTTGTCGTTGTAGAACTTCAGGTGCGGGTTCCAGGCCATGACGGGGTCGGTGGTTGAACCTGACCCGTTGCCGGTGGAGGTGATGGAGGTGCAGACCAGCTCGGAACCCGCCACGGGGGAGGCAGGGTCCTTGTAGTCCACCTTGACGTCGTTGGCCCAGTTGCGGTGCACATCGCCGGTGAGGACGACGGCGTTGCGCACCTTCGCGTCCACCCAGCCCTGGGTGATGCGGCGGCGCGAGGCGGCGTAACCGTCCCAGCCGTCCATGGAGACGTCGTCGATCTCCGGTGCGGCGTTCCGGTCGCGCTCGGTGAAGAAGACCTGCTGGCCCAGGATGTCCCACCGCTGGGTGGAGTTCCTGAAGCCGTCCAGCAGCCACTTTTCCTGCTCGGCGCCGGTGATGGTGCGGTCCTCGGCCAGACGCCCGGCCACGTTCTTCTTCCAGCCGTCACCGGCGAGCTGGTCGTCGCGGTACTGCCGGGTGTCCATCATGTGGAAGTTGGCCAGCTGGCCCCACTGCAAAGTCCGGTAAATCTTCATGTCGGCACCCGCCGGGACCGATGACGCGCGCAGGGGCATGTTCTCGTAGTACGCCTGGAACGCGGCGGCGCGGCGCTGCCGGAAGTGTTCGGCGGTGTCGTTCAGCTGCCCGGCGTCCGCGTTTTCCGGGACCTCGTCCGCCCAGTTGTTGTCCACTTCGTGGTCGTCCCACACCACCAGCCACGGCGCGACGGCGTGCGCGGCCTGCAGATCGGCGTCGGCCTTGTACTGCGCGTGCCGCTGCCGGTAGCCCGCGAGGCTGACGGTCTCCGGGCCTTCGTGGTCCCGCGGGTTCCCGCCGCCGATCACATAGCTGTCCTTTTTGTACTCGTACAGGTAGTCGCCCAGGTGCAGCACCAGGTCCGGGTGGTCCTGCGCCAGCCGCGAATAGGCAGTGAAGTAGCCGTGCTCGTACTGCGCGCAGCTGGCGAACGCCATGGCCAGCGCGGCCGGCGTCTCGTGCAGCGCCGGGCTGGTGAGGGTGCGGCCCACCGGGCTGACGTGCTTGCCGGTGCGGAACCGGTAGAAGTACTCGCGGCCCGGGCGGAGTCCCTTCAGCTCCACGTGCACCGAGTGCGCGGTTTCGATCCGGGCCTGCTCGACGCCGCGGGCTACTACCGTGCGCATGCTTGCGTCTTCAGCCACTTCCCAGGCGACGGCGACGTTGCGTGCGGGCATGCCGCCCAGGCCGTCCCCGGCCACCGGGTCAATCGCGAGGCGCGTCCAGATCACAAAGCCGTCCGGCCACGGCTCGCCGGAGGCGATGCCCAGCATAAAAGGATCGGTGCGGAGACCGGCGTCGTCCGCGGTTGAAACGGCGACGGCGGCACTCGGCCACGCGGCGACGAGACCGGCCCCGAGGCCGGCGGTGAGCAGGGATCTGCGTGAAATGTTGTCCATGGTTCGACCGTAGGGAGGCCGGTTGGACAGGTTCCAAGAATGACGTGAATGTGCGGTTAACTGCGTGACAAGAGCTGTCGATTCCGTTCGAAGCAGTGGACCCCCGGTACGTCCTCCGCGGAAAGGGTATCTTTGGCGAAGGGGGGCCGTGCCGGTCAAGTCCTACACCGGTGTCCGGGTTTGTCCGCGGCCAGGCCGAGCAGCACGCCACCGATGTCAGAGCCCGACGGTAATGTCGCCGTCATCATGACTGAGGAGAGTGACTGGTGAGCAACGCCGGTGAATGGACTGCCACGCTCAAGGCATTCCACGAGAAGCAGCTGGACCGTCCCCGCCGTGTGTACCGGCTCGGCAAGACAAAGGTGCTCTTTTCGCGTGGCCATGCCGCCTGCACCGTGGGTGCAGCTGTTGTGGCGTCATGGCTGGACTTTCCAACCTGGACGTTCTGGATTGCCATCGCCATCGGGTATTTCGGCGGCAAGTACCTCTTCCCGGTCCCTCGCAGCAGCGTGGCGAGCCGCTACGGCTTCAGGCCGGTGGCCCGGAAAAGTCCCGGCGAACTGGACTACATGACGCCGGAGGAGATCCGGGCTTACCAGTACAACGTCCAGTTCATCCAGAAGGGCGTCACCCCCTTGGAGTTGGGGACCGAAGAGGCCCTTGGCCGGCAGTCTGAGGGAGCCCGGGCAGTGTCCCGGGCCGCAGGCACGGACGCCGGGATGTTGGCGCACTTGTCCCTCGCCGATGTCCACGAATACGGGCGGACCGCCGACCGCCACGATCTGCTGAAGCGGCGGTGGCTCACCTATGAGGTGGACCCGCAGTTGCAGTTCGATTTTCCCGCCATGTCCGATGTCTCCTTGCCGGCCACCGCGGCCATGATCCGGGCCATGCACAATGCCGATTACGAGAGGGCCATAGGCAATGGGGCCGCTTACAGGCTGGCTGTGGACAGGTTTTCGCAGACCCTGGCTGAGGCGGAACGGGCAGCCGGCGTTCCGTAGAAGTGGCGTGTGCCCGCAGGGTGAAAGAACCGGACACCGGGCCCCGGCCGGCTTACCCGCCCAGGGTATCGAAGGCCTCGTACCTGGCCTTGCCGCCATGCTTCGCGCGGTACATCGCCGAATCCGCCTGCCGCAGCAGTTCCCTGACGTCCGCGGTCTCCGGTGTCCGCTGTGCGGCACCGATGCTCAGCGAGACGCGCAGCGGCCGGCCGCCGATCACAAACGGCTCGCTCAGTGCCTCGTAGATGCGTTCGGCGACGGGCCCCGTTGTGGGAGTGCCGTCGTCGTTATCCATCACGACGACGGCGAACTCGTCACCTCCCAGCCGGGCCACCAGGTCCCCGCTGCGGACGCTGGAACGGATCCGCTCGGCCAGCTGGACCAGCAGCGCATCGCCGCCCTCGTGGCCCAGCGAATCGTTGACGTCTTTGAAGTCATCGATGTCGATGAAAAGCAGGCCCTCATTCCGCGTCCGGGCCTGCTTGTCCTGGCTGAATGACGCCGCCAGCCGCTCGGTGAGGGCCGCCCGGTTGGCGAGCCCGGTGAGGTCATCGTGCGTGGCACGGTAGGTCAGTATTTCGTGGCTGTCCTGGAGCGCGGCGGCCATCCCGTTGAACGCCACCGCCACTTCGCCGAGCTCGTCCCGGCGGGCCACGGACAGGCGGTGGCTGTAGTCTCCCGCCTCCAGGTTCCGGACCCCGCGGTGCAGGCTGTTGAGCGGACGGATGAGGTCCTTGACCATCCGACGGCGGAGGTAGAGTGTGCCGCCCACCGCCACCAACAGGAGCACCCACCTGGCCACGAACAGCAGGTCCTCGAAGAAGCTCGTGTCCACCAGCCCCCGGTCCAGTCCGTCCACCGACGACGCCTGGATGGCGGCCAGCTGCCGGCGAACGTTCGTACTCGCTTCCATCAGGGCGGTCGCATCGGCCACGTGGTTTCCCGTCAGCCCCGGTGCCTGCGCGCCCCGGAGACCGCTTTGCTCGAGGCTTGCTTGCCAGTCCTGGTGTGCCTTCTCCAGCGCGGCGGTCCGGCTTGTGTTCCCGACGCCGACGGCGGCGGCTGCTTTGAACAGCGCCTCTACGTCTTCCTGCGCACCGGCGAAGGCGGTTCCGTCCACGGGCTTTGCCTCGATCAGACAGTGTCCCAGTTGCTCGTGAACTTCAAGGGCGGCTGTCAGTTGGTCGACGCTGCCGTACTCCGCCTTCAGGCGCCCGGCGGCACCCTGCATCTCGTTGACCACCAGCCGGACACCGGCAATGGTGACCACGGCGCCGATCAGCAAGGCCACCAGCATGTACGTGAACGCCCGGGACCATTCGCGCTGCAGGCTGTACGAGCGCGTGGTGGGGGCGTTATTCATGGGCGTCCTCAGGCCGGGGAAGGTAATGACCAAGTTACACGGCGCACACCAGGCACAGGGGTTTGTTTCTTTGGCATCTGCGCCACACGGCTGCGGGGTGGCCAGCAGAACAGCCGACCACCCCGCAGCCGTCATTCACCTGGAAGACGGGACAGTTTCCAGGTCTTCGACGTCGTTGTCAGAGCCGTTGTCCGAAACATCGACGATGCCTGCTTCATCCTTCGCGCCGCCAGATTCGCGCTGGGAATAGAGCCAGATGGGGATGTAGAGGGACAGGACGAGGAATCCGAGCCAGGTGGAGGCCCAACCGATTTCCTGGCTGTTCAGGTAGACCACACCCACCAGGCACAGCGGCAGATTGAACAACCCGAAGATCAGCGCGACGTTCTTCCAGCCCTTGGGGGCCTTGAACGGCCTTTCAAGAGTGGCGAAAGCCGGGTGCTTCTTGGCCCTGACATAGGCGAACAGGCTGATGCCGTTGGCACAGGTGTAGCCGATTGCGGCGGCCGCCAGGATCGCGGCGAGGGAACCCATGGAAATCAGGACCATATTGAAGGCGGCCGTCACAAGCAAGGCAACGAATGGAGTTCCGTGCCGGTTCGTCTTGCCGAACACCCGGGGCAGGTTGCCTTCCGTCGTCATCGAGTGCAGGGCACGGGACGAACCAAGGTAAGCGGTCTGGATGATCAGGATCATGGCGGCGATCAGCATGATGATCGTAATGACTGAGCCGGCTTCACCGAACACGGCCTGTGCCACCGGAATCAGGGGTGAGAGAGGCTCGGCCATCACACCGTCAACACCCAGCACGCCGATCACGGCAGTTTGAACAAGTACATAAGAAAGGAAACAGATGGCGCCGCAGGCAAACAGCGCCTTCGGGACGTCCTTGGACGGGTTTTTGTATTCGGGCGCGTAAATTGCTGCGGTTTCCCAGCCACAGGCACTCCACTGGGCAATCGCGAAGATGCCAAAGAGGATCAGAACGTGGTGCATGTCCCAGGCCCAGTCAGCCGGCCACCAGTTGCCCGTGATGTTGGCCATGTCAACGTGCCCGGTAGCGAAAGGCGCCGCGGTCAGGATTACCAGCGGAATCAGCGAGACCGCCGCCAGGATGTACCCCAGGATGGCGCCGTCCTTCAGTCCGAACCAGTTCACGATGAAGAGTCCGCTGAAGATCACCAGACCTGACATCAAGGAGAGCTGATATTCGGTGAAGGTTTCTGCCAACACCGGAAACAGTCCGTGAAGGTAGCCGCCCACCAGGATGGAAAAGATGGCCAGGACCGGATTCCAGGCAAACCAGTAGCTCCACGCGGAGAAGCCGCCGATCAGCTTGCCCTTGTCGTACTTGCCTTTGTAGTTCTCGGTGCGAAACACATGCTGGGCGAAACCGGGCAGGCCGGAGGCCTTGGGAAAGGTGGTGGCCAGTTCCGCATAGGCGGCGTTCTGGATAAACCCCTGGATGACCGACAGCCCCCATACGAGGATGGCGGCGGCAGCCATGTACATGGGCAGATAGCCGAGAGACGGCAGAATCAACAACGGCACACCCAGCGCAATGGCCAACCCCTGTTTCCAGTTGATGGACCTTTCCAGGTGGCCAATGCCATCCGAAATGTTTTTACTCATAACAGTCTCCTTAGACGACAAAGTCGCCTGATCTGTGAGGATGAATTAAGAGGTCTTGAATATTGCGGTGCCCGTGCCAATAGTGCTGGATAGGGCGCAATATGACAGCTCAAAAGGGCAAGACATGATTAGTCAGGATTATTCAAGACGGACGCCAATCAATGGCAGCTCTCCGCCATTTAGAGGGAGGCACCATACGGCATCTTGAGAGTACGGAGGCACGCCAAAGATTGATATATCTGTTAGCTGTTATCCGCTCGACAAGGCCCTGCGGCTGCGGTCTGCAGTATCAGGTCCTACGGCCGGTAAAAGTTTGAAGGTGGTACATAAAGGCTGGTGCTTTGGCCGCAAAGCGCGGGCGATCCGCGAAAATGTAGGAATGCTTAGTGGGCAAACAAGTGCAGCGGACCAACCGAGGGCATGAGGGCCGGCGCCCGTCAGGGAGAAGCCGTTGCCTGGCCTGGAGCGACCGCGGAGGAAACTGAAGCCTAGAGTTCGTAGTACCGGAATGAGTGCGACACTGCACCCTCCGGGTTGGGGCCGTAAATCGTCACCATGCGTGCATAGACAGGTGCCCAGTAGCGGCCCAGCTGTCCGGGGTTGACGCGAGCTGAATCCCCGGGTTTAAGGACGACAGTTTTGCCTTCACTTTCGATGAAAAGTTCGCCTTCCACAACGAAATTTGTCTCGGAGTGCGGGTGAAAGTCCTCCCATCCGCAGGCTTCCAGTTCCCATTCCGAGAGCCGGAAGTCATCCCATGGTCCGTCGGGATTAGCGTTGATGAATCTGCAGCGCAGTCGCGGCCATTCGTCCTTCATGACCGTCATGGACTGCATTGACCAGAAGTCGATCTGTTCGCCCGTCGTCACTGACGGGAGCTGGGTGGTGGCTGTGGCCATAATCTTTCACCGTTCTTCAAAGGGAAGCCTGCTGAGGGAACTTCGGTGAATCCAAAAGCTGGTGAATCAACGTGATGTGAGTCACGGATTTGAATACTTTGACATTGACAAGCGTCCCAGTCAAGGGTCCATGAGAAGAATATTGACGTTGCCAAGTCTCTGATCTGAGTGTTAGTTCTCAAAAAAATAATCCCGCAAATCTTCTCCTGAACGATTGACTTGTACGAGTGTTCATGTGAAAGTCGGTAAACGATCATAAGTGATTCACTTCACACTGGTTCGGCTCAAAGAGGAGCCAGGCCGGTCCGTTGAGAATCGAAAATGTCGGATTTGCAGCCTTTCCTCCCGGAGCCATATCCCGGTTTCAGAGGTGACCTTCAACGCAGCCCCCTTATGCGCCAAAAGCGCAATCCTCTATGGCCATTTACGCCCCCCAAAAAGAGTTCTGAGGAACTCTTCACCCACTTCACAGGAGACACCATGGAAACCACTCTCGTAGGAACCCTGAGCAAGGCCGGATCCATCCACAAGGTTGAAAACGGCTTCACCGGACTTCCCTCGATGAATGAGCCGGGAACGGACGCCGCGATCGGCGACTCCCTGCACAACCCCGAAGGATCCGTCATGTGCGCCGGCTTCTTCGAACTGAAGGCGTCCGAGCCCCTGGTGTACACGTACACCTATGACGAGATGAAGGTTGTCATCAAGGGCGAATTCATCCTCACGGACCAGAGCACCGGCGAAGTCACGCACGCGAAAGAACGCGACGTGCTGTTCTTCCCCAAGGGCACCACCGTGAAGTTTGAGACCCCCGAATACGCCCTCGGGTTCTTCGTAGGGGACCGCACTTTCGAGCCCTAAGATCCTCCGGCGCGGTCGCGGGACGGCAGTTGCCGCCCGCGACAAGCGAAGAGCGTTATGGACAGGCAGTAAAGCTCCCAATGCCGCACAGCAGCGGCCCAATGACTATCAGAAGAGGAAGCAAACATGGCACTTCGAGTTGGAATCATCGGTGCTGGCCCCAGCGGCATGGCACAACTGCGGGCCTTCGAATCAGCACGCCAAAAAGGGGCGGAAATACCTGAAATCATCTGCTTTGAAAAGCAGGACGAATGGGGCGGCCAGTGGAACAACAGCTGGCGAATTGGGCTGGATGCCCATGGCGAACCGGTTCACTCCAGCATGTACCGCCATCTTTGGTCCAACGGCCCCAAGGAATGCCTGGAGTTCTCGGACTACTCGTTTGACGAGCACTTCGGCCGGCCGATCTCCTCCTTCCCGCCTCGAGAAGTCCTCTTCGACTACATCAAGGGCCGCGTGGAGAAGTCCGATGTCCGCAAGTACGTCCGCTTCAACAGCGTGGCCCGGCACACCAGCTACAACGAGGGCACGCAGGAATTCACCCTGACAGTGGAGGACCTCAAAACCAACATCACGGAAACCTACGTGTTCGACAAGCTGGTTATTGCCACCGGACACTTCTCCGTCCCGTCAGTCCCGGAGTTCAAAGGCATCAAATCGTTTCCCGGTGAAGTTCTGCACGCCCACGATTTCCGCGGGGCCGAGCGCTTCTATGGCAAGAATCTGCTGATGATCGGCAGCAGCTACTCCGCAGAAGATATTGGCATGCAGTCCCACAAGATGGGGGCGGCCTCCATCACGCTCAGCTACCGCACCACCCCGATGGCCTATGAGTGGCCGGAGAACACGGTGGAGCGCCCGCTCGTGACCCATTTCACCGGCCCCACCGCACACTTCAGCGATGGCACCCAGGACGACTTTGACGCCGTCGTACTTTGCACTGGCTACCAGCACAAGTATCCGTACCTGCCCAGCGAGTTGTCCCTGAAATCGCCGAACGTCCTTTACCCGGGCAACCTCTACAAGGGAGTGGTGTGGCAGCAGAACACCAACCTCTTCTACCTGGGTGCACAGGACCAGTACTACACCTTCAACATGTTTGACGCTCAGGCCTGGTTTGCCCGCGACGTGATGACCGGCGTGATTGAACTGCCGCCCTTGGCCGAGCGTGAGGCGGACATCCAGTCCTGGCTTGAACGCCAGGCCGCGCTGTCCGATCACGATGCCGAGGCGGACTTCCAGACCGACTACCTGCGGGAGCTCATCGACGCCACGGACTACCCGCCCTTCGACCTGGACGCCGTCTGCCAGCTGTTCAAGGACTGGATGCACCACAAGGAAACTGACATCCTGGGCTACCGCGACATGCTCCACCGTTCCGTGGTCACGGGCACCATGGCCACCAAGCACCACACCCGCTGGCTCAACGCCATGGATGACTCCATGAACCGGTACCTGAACGGTCCATCACAGGATGTGGACACCGGCTCGCCTGCGGCGGTGGACGAGATCCTGGCCACGACGTAGCTCAGGGATTTTGGCGATCGGGACCGTATCCCGGCTGTTTCTTGGCAGCCGGGATACGGTCTTCGGCGGTGACCGTGGCGAGGGGAGAATGATCTATGCGGGTATCAGCTTCGGAACGAAAAGAACAACTGATTGCGGCCACGATTGAAATCATGCGCCGTGAGGGCGTTCAGTCGGTAACCATGCGGGCGATTGCCAAGGAGGCGAATGCCCCCCTGGCCGCGGCACATTATTGCTTCAGCGATAAAGACGAACTCATGGACAGGGCGGCCGAGGCGTGGCTGAAGAATCTGAGCCGGTTCTCCAGCGACGTGCCGGATTATCTCGGCCTTCGAAAGGCCGTGGAGCAGGTGGCGGAAGGTTATTGGCGCGCACTGGAGGAAGAGCCCTCGAGCATACTCGCGGAAATCGAACTCATCATGTGGGCGACGCGCAATGCCGCCAGCCCGCTGGCTGGAAAGATTTATCCCGCTTATGTGGTGGAACTGGGAAACATCTTCTCTGTGGCTGCCCAAAACAGCGGGGAGGGGTGCCGTATCGGCTTCCCGGCGCTGGTGCGGCTGTTCCTGATGATCTACGACGGCGCAGCGATCCAGTACATGACCGATCCGAAGGGTGCCGATCACAGTGCCCATTTCTTCATGATGATTGACGCTCTCCTGATTAAGGCCGGCGTTTAGGGCTCCGGGGAATGGCGCAGCGTGCCTCGCAGCCGCGCCGTTAGCGGCGTTTCATACTTCGGAATACCGGAAGGAGTGCGATTCGAGGCCATCGGGGTTGGGGCCGTAAATGGTGATCATCCGCGCATAGACCGGCGCCCAGTACCTGCCCACACCGCCGGGATTGACGCGTGCTGAATCACCAGGCCGCAGGATGACCGTTTTGCCCCGGCTCTCAATGTGGAGTTCGCCCTCCAGTACAAAAGCGGTCTCACTGTGTGGGTGAAAATCTTCCCAGGCGCAGGAATTAAGCGTCCATTCCGAAAGGATAAAGTCATCCCAGCTGCCCACCGGGTGGGAGTTGATAAACCGACAGCGCAGGCGCCCATACTCGCCGCCGAGGGCCTCCAGCGGCTTCGCTGCCCAGAACTCAATTGGATGGCCCGCCGTCATTGTGGGGGACTGAATGGTGGCTGCATCGTTCATGGCTTCAACCGTTTCAAGAGTCGGAAATTACCCATACGTGCATGGTGAAATTCAGTTACCCCCGGTCAAAAGTGAGGTGGATCACCCTGCTGTGATCAACATTACATGAACATCTGTTCCAGTCAACTGTTCATGTGCATGCCAAAAGTCCCTACCGGACCTCCCGCCCTGATGCAAGGATGTTCGGACGTGGCCGGGCCGCCCCTGAGGCCAGGGCGCGGGCAGGAATATCCATACCACCGAAAGGCTCATCATGAAGGCAGCACGTTTCCATGCCCGCAAGGACATCCGCATCGAGGACATTCCGGAACCGGAACTCCGGGCCGGGGCAGTGAAGATCGACGTCGCGTGGTGCGGTATCTGCGGAACTGACCTGCACGAGTACCTGGAAGGGCCCATCTTCTGCCCGGCGCCGGGGCATCCGCACCCCCTCTCCGGCGAGGAGTCACCGGTGACCCTGGGGCACGAGTTCTCAGGGACTGTCACCGAGGTCGGCGACGGGGTGGAGGGGCTCGCGGTGGGCGACAACGTCGTCGTCGAACCCTATTTCGTGGACGGCGACTGCGACATGTGCCAGGCGGGCAGCTACCACCTCTGCCGGCAGATGGGCTTCATCGGGCTTTCCGGCGGCGGTGGCGGCCTGAGCGAAAAGATTGTGGTGGACAAGCGGTGGGTGCACCCGATCGGGGACATTCCGCTGGACGAGGCGGCCCTCATTGAACCGCTGTCCGTGGCGCACCACGCGGTGGCCCGCAGCGGCGCGAAGGCCGGCGATGTCGCCCTGGTGGGTGGGTCCGGGCCGATCGGGCTGCTCACTGCCGCGGTCCTGAAGGGCATGGGCGTGACCACCATCATCAGCGAGCTCACCGCGGCGCGGAAGGAGAAGGCTGTCTCCAGCGGGGTGGCGGACCACGTCCTGGATCCCAGCCAGGAGGACGTCCCCGCGCGGGTTCGCGAGCTCACCGGCGGAACCGGTGCCGACGTCGCGTTTGAGTGCGCCGGCGTGAACGCCGTGCTGGACACCATGCTCGACGCCGTCCGGCCGGGTGCCGTGGTGGTCAACGTGTCCATCTGGGGTGCTCCGGCCACGGTGGACATGCAGAAGCTGGTGCTGAAGGAGATCGATCTCCGCGGCACCATCGCCTACGTCCGCGACCACCCGGCCGTGATCAAGATGGTGCAGGAAGGCAAAGTGGACCTCAAGCCGTTCATCACCGGCAGGATCGCGCTGGATGACCTGGTGGAGCAGGGTTTCGACACCCTCATCAACCACAAGGACACCGCGGTGAAGGTGCTGGTGCATCCGTAGGGACTTCGGTCCAACCGACCCGTCGACGAGGCTGCCCAGCCATAAGTAGTGCCCCGATATACATCCAGCGAGAACGGAGAAAAGTTCGATGTTCGCCAGAATCAGCACGTACCAGACCAGCCCCAACACGCTCAGGAACGCACCGACGGAGGAAATCATCACCAGGGTGCTCCAGCTTCCGGGGTGCAAGGGAATCTACTACCTGAACAGCAAGGAATCCGACAAGGCACTCTCCATTACCCTGTGGGACACCGAGGAATCGATGGTTGCCACCCGGCAGGACGCCACCAGGATCCGCGAGGAGACCAGCGAGGCGGACAAGACGCACATCGTCTCGGTAGAGGAATTCGCAGTGACCGCCAACAGCCTCAACACGTGACCGTCCCGCAGAAAAGCTCGGCGGCTCGCTGCTGACCGGGCCTTGCGCGACTGCAGCGGCCGTTCCAGAAAGTTCTTGCGGGGGTCCGGGCGCAGGCGGAGAATTGCCTCACTGGCGGGGTTTCATCTCCTTCCCCGCCGTGGGCATCGAGGCCCCGCCGGCGTCCAATCAGCTCAAGAGCATCACCGTCCATAGGAGATGAAATGCCAAATCTAGTTCGCATGAGCCTGGACTCGCCCGAGGAGACCCGACCCTTCGAAGGTGACACCGGCCAGCTTCAACTCGTCAACGTCGACAAGGGCGCCGTTGGGCGCGCCACGTTCCTGCCCGGCTGGCGCTGGTCCGAACACGTCAAGCCGATCGCCAAAACAGAGAGCTGCCAGGCATCCCACATGGGGTACTTCGTTTCGGGCCGGATGAAAGTGGTCATGGACGACGGCGAGGAGATGGAATACAGCGCCGGCGACTTCGGCATCATGGCACCCGGGCATGACGCCTGGGTGGTGGGAGACGAGCCCTGTGTGGTCATCGACTGGCAGGGATTCGCCGACTACGCGAAGCGCTGAACATGCGGTTCCCGTCGGCGTCATCCAGCGCAGTGTGACCCGAACCGCCACCAGTAGCCGCTCCGCTGCACCAGGGGGCGGCTACTGTCATGCCGCCGCACCGACCACCGCGCGGTGAGCACGCGCCGTGACCACCGCGCGGTGAGGTGACGAGCGGACCGGCGGCCCTACCTACGGGAGCTCAGTGCGTCGAACTGCTCCTGCCAGAGCGCTAACTCTTCGTCTACATAGCGCCGATGAGCCGGGGTCCACTTGGGCCAGATATCCGCCTGCGCCCGGGCCTGGGACGTGGTGTGGACCGGCGGCGGAGTCCGGTCCCGGTTGGGCAACAGGGCCGGTGGCGGACCTTGGCGGGGGAGATGGTGGCGGGGGAGAGGGTGCGGGACCTGCGGCGGGGTCCGCAGGCCGGCGGCGACTGGCCCCTGAACGGGGCGCTGGAGGAAGCTGGCCAGAGCGAGCGCCAGCCTGGATGCGGCCCAGACAACGCCGGCCAGCACCATCACAACAAAGAGGAACGCGACCCAAAGCAGGAGCCCGATGGCTGGGAAGACCAACATGCTCCATTTTAGCCTCCCGGCCCTCCATTGCGGCAGGTTCATTTTGGGCCGGTGAGCGTTCCGCGGCGGCCACAGCCGCCCGCCGGCGGACAGTCCGCGGCCGGCCTTGACCCCTGGTTCGACTGATCCTACGGTGACTGAATCAGGCGATCCAGCAGACCCCGGAGGCGGTCATGACAGACAAGGAAAGCACCATCTCCAGCCTTGTGGCACGGCATGAACTTGCCGCGAGCGCCATCCATCGCGGCGATCCCGGCCCGCTGATCGGGCTGTTGTCCGAGGACGGCCCTACCACACTTTTCCCGGCTGTCGCGCCCGGGAAGAGCGGCTGGGCGGACGTCAGTGCTACGTTCCGCTGGGTGTCCACCCGGTTCGCTGACGGAACGCCCGTGGTCTATGAACTGGTGGCCGCCGATGTCAGCGGTGACCTCGCGTACACGGTGGGCTACGAAAGATCGGCCGTCTCCGTGGATGGCGGCCCGCTGGAAGAGGAACTGGTCCGGGTCACCCACATCTACCGCCGGGAAAACGGGGAGTGGCGGCTGGCCCACCGCCATGGCGATACGGGCCAGCACGTCAGCCCGGGCCTCACCAGCCTCCTGAGCCAGGCCATGCCGGACAAGCCCCGCCCCGGCTCCGGCGGCCGGACTTAAGTCCCTGTTTGGGAGGCCCCCTGCGGCGTAACTTGAAAGCAGGGTCCACCGAACCGGGCCCGCGTCCAAGGGGGGCATCATGACCAGGCCCAGGCTGTCCGCACTCAGCGTTTTGGCGGTTGGCGCGCTGTTTGCGCTCGCGGGCTGCTTCGGTCCGCCGGCCCCGGCACCCACCAGCAGCTCCCCGGCCCCCGCTGCGTCGGCAACCCCGTCCGCGGCGCCGGGCACCACGGCGGGCCCGACGGCGGCGACCAGCGCCCCGGCGACCGTTTCCCCCCCCGGCGACCGTTTCCCCCACGGCCACCGCACCGCCGTCGTCCGCCCCCGCAGGCCCGCCCGCCGGCCCTTCAGAGAGCCCGCAACCCGCGCCGGAGCCCACCTTCACGGGGTTCCCGGAGCAGGTGGCCCCGCTGACGGTCTACTACGTCGCCGTCGGTGACAACGGCGCCTCGGGGCCGAAGATCGGCTGCGGCGACAGCCTGGTGGCCACCACCACCGCCCCGGTCCGCTTCCGGGACCAGGTGGGCCCCAGCATTGGCGCCCTGCTCGCGAACAAGAACCGCGACGTCGGCATGTCCGGGCTGGTGAACGTGCTGTACCAGTCGAGCCTGACCTACCTCGGCGGCGAACTGGACGGCAGCACCATCACCATCTACCTTTCCGGGCAGTTCATGCTGGGCGGCGAGTGCGACATCCCGCGCGCGAAGGCCCAGCTGGAGTACACCGCCATGGCCGCGTCGGCCGCCACCAGCGCCCGGGTGTTCGTCAACGGCCGCCCCATCGACGAGGTCCTCAGCCTCAAGTAGCGCATGGCACCTTCAGCAGGGCTGCTGCAGGCCTGCCGTCATTGCTGCCAGCCCCGTCATGGCCTGGACGGCGTCGTCATTGGAAAGCCCGTTGTCGTGGCAGAGAGACCGCCACGTCCAGAAAGAAACGGAATGCGCGACGACGGCGCGTAGCCGGCCGCTGTCCGGTTCCGGAAACGGCTCCAGAAGCCGGTCGCGGAAGAAGTTGTTGCGCTGGGCGAGGTCTGAGCGGTGGCCTTCCGGAAGGGCGGCCCAATCGCCATAGATGCGCCTGAGCATCGGCTCGCCGTCGCGATAAAACCGGTAAAGGTCGGCCAGGCCGGCGTGCAGGCGCGTGAGCGGGTCCGTGAGCTCGGACCAGGCGGCGGGATCCGGCAGCTGCTGCTGGGAGAGCCAGTGCGAGGAGCAGGCGGAATACAGCGCGGCGTCGTCCGCAAAATGCCGGTAGACCGTCAGGCGCGTCACCCCTGCCTGCTCGGCCACTCCCGCAATGGTGGTCTTGGCGGGGCCGACTGACCCGTGCAGTGCCACCGCTGCGTCCACGATCCGCTGGCGCGTGGTTTCCACCTGCTCGGCACGCTTATTCATCTGGTACCGGCGGGCTTTGGTTGAACGGCCCTGTTCACTCAAACTGTTGACACCCGTCCTGTCGCGGCTGGATAATTCGATGTACACAAGTGTATATCGAATAAGAAAAGGTGGGATGTCATGAGCGCTGAAGAGGCTCCACGGCTCACTGTCGTGCAGCCAGGAGAAGGACGCCACGGCAGCCTTGGAACAATCGGGGTTGTCTTCAAACTGTTCGGCGAACATACCAACGAACAGATCTCCATCGTGGAGCATCCCTTCCCGGTAGGGGCCCTCGTTCCACCGCATAAGCACACGCGCGAGGATGAGTACTCGATCGTCCTCGAAGGCGAAATCGGGTTCCGCTCCGGTGAGCGGGAGGCGGTCCTGGGCGCCGGCGGCTACATCACCAAGCCACGCGGCGAGCTGCACACCATGTGGAACGCCGGCAAAGTTCCCGCGCGGATGATCGAAGTGATCAGTCCTGCGGGGTTCGAGCATTTCTTCTGGGGGCTGGCCGATCAGCTTGAATCCGGCGGTCCACCGGACCCTGAAGCCATCGGCAAACTCGCCGCTGAATACGGTCTCCAGTTTGGCGAGGCGCCATGGCTGCCGGGCATCATCGCCCGGTACGGCCTGAATCCCCCCATGGGCTGACGGGAAAAGTGACCGGCCGCTCCCGGTGCACCCCCGTGAGACCCCTCGTCAGACCCCTGCCAAGCGGCATTCAAGCTCTTCACAGCTGGCCATCAGGTTTCACGGAGGATCCAAACACACCACCACGATCATTGCCTGCGCCCGGCTTTGAGGCATATAACCGTAAAGGCTGCTCCGCTCGTCCCCGGCTGTTCCAAGCACGGAGGATCTGACGTCCGGTTTTCCGCGGCCCTGACCTTTTCGTGAAGGAGAAGCAATGCATCTTTTGCCTCGTGAGCAGGAAAAACTCATGATCGTTGTTGCCGCCGATCTGGCCCGTCGCCGGCAGTCCCGGGGCTTGAAGCTGAACTTCCCCGAGGCGGTTGCCCTGATCAGTTACGAACTGATCGAAGGGGCCCGCGACGGCCGGACCGTGGCGGACCTGATGAGCTACGGCACCACGCTGCTCACCCGCGACGACGTCATGGAAGGGGTGCCCGAGATGATCCACGATGTCCAGATCGAAGCGACCTTCCCGGACGGCACCAAGCTCGTCACCGTTCACGATCCCATCCGATAGGAGCCCGTCCATGATCCCCGGAGAATACGTCCTCAATTCCGAACCGGTGACGCTCAACGCGGGACGGGACGCCATCGACGTCCATGTCACCAACACCGGAGACCGGCCCATCCAGGTCGGTTCGCATTACCACTTCGCCGAAGCCAACGCCGCCCTGGACTTTGACCGCGCGGCCGCCTACGGCCGCCGGCTGGACATCCCGGCAGGCACCGCCGCCCGGTTCGAGCCCGGCGACAGCAGGCCGGTCCGGCTGATCGAACTGGCAGGCAACCGCGAGGTCTTCGGGCTCAGCAACGCCGTCAACGGCCCCCTCTCCCAGAACCAAGGAGTACGCAAATGAGCCTTGAAATTCCCCGCAAGCAGTACGCGGACCTGTACGGCCCCACCACGGGAGATGCCATCCGGCTGGCTGACACTGAACTGTTCCTTGAGATCGAGAAAGACCTCACCGTCTACGGCGAGGAAGTGGTGTTCGGCGGCGGCAAGGTGATCCGTGACGGCATGGGCCAGAACGGCCAGGTCACCCGGGACGAAGAGGTCCCGGACACCGTCATCACCAACGCGATCATCCTGGACTACACGGGCATCTACAAGGCGGACGTCGCCCTCAAAGACGGCCACATCGTCAAAATCGGCAAGGCCGGCAACCCCCAGATTACCGACGGCGTGGACATCGTGATCGGGGCCAGCACCGAGATCATCGCCGGGGAGCGGAAAATCCTCACCGCCGGCGGCATCGACACCCACATCCACTTCATCTCCCCGGACCAGGTCCCCACCGCACTGTGCAGCGGGATCACCACCATGGTGGGCGGCGGCACCGGCCCGGCCGAAGGCACCAAAGCCACCACCATCACCCCGGGCAAATGGCACATCCAGCGCATGCTGCAGGCCATCGAAGGTCTCCCGATCAACGTGGGCCTCTTCGGCAAGGGCCACGCGTCCGCCGTCGAGCCTTTGGCCGAGCAGATCCGGGCCGGGGCCATCGGGCTCAAAGTCCACGAGGACTGGGGCGCCACCACGTCCTCGATCGACACGTCGCTGAAGGTCGCCGACGAGTACGACGTCCAGGTGGCCATCCATACCGACACCCTGAACGAGTGCGGCTTCGTAGAGGACACCATCCGGGCCATCGATGGCCGCGTCATCCACACATTCCACACCGAAGGCGCCGGCGGCGGTCACGCGCCGGACATCATCAAGATCGCCGGCCTGCCCAACGTCCTGCCCGCGTCCACCAACCCCACCCTGCCCTACACGCGGAACACCATCGAAGAGCACCTGGACATGCTGATGGTGTGCCACCACCTCAGCCCGGCCATCCCCGAGGACGTGGCGTTCGCGGATTCCCGCATCCGCGCCGAGACCATCGCCGCCGAGGACGTCCTGCAGGACCTGGGCATTTTCGCGATCACCTCCTCCGACTCGCAGGCCATGGGCCGTGTGGGCGAAGTGGTGACCCGCACCTGGCAGGTGGCGGACAAGATGAAGCGGCAGCGCGGCGTTTTGAAGGATCCCCGGGGGGAAAGCGCAGCCGGCGAGCACGGCGCCGCGAACGGTGCCGGGGCCGAGAGCGATAATTTCCGGCTCAAGCGCTACATCGCGAAGTACACCATCAACCCGGCCATCGCGCAGGGCATGGCGGACGCCATCGGCTCGATCGAGGTGGGCAAGTTCGCGGACCTGGTGCTCTGGGATCCGGCGTTCTTCGGCGTCAAACCCGAAGTGGTCCTCAAGGGCGGGCAGATCGCCTACGCGCTGATGGGCGACTCCAACGGGTCCATCCCCACCCCGCAGCCCCGCACCATGCGGCCCATGTACGCCACCCTGGGCAAGGCCCTGCAAAAGTCCTCCATCACGTTCCTGTCCAAGGCCGCGATCGAGGCAGGCGTGCCGGAAGAGCTCGGACTGGAGCGGGTCATCCGCCCGGTGTCCGGCATCCGCACCCTCACCAAGGCGGACCTGAAGCACAACAACGCCACGCCGGACATCGAAGTGGACCCGGAGACGTACAAGGTGACGGTGGACGGCGAGGATGTCACCTGCGAGCCGTCCGACGAACTGCCCATGGCCCAGCGCTACTTCCTCTTCTAGGAGCGGCTTTGTGATTATCGAAAAAGTCCTGGGCAACCTGCACGATCTGCCGCCGGACGCGGGGGAGTACGCGGGCCTGCACCGGGAGAAGGTGGTCCTGCCCAGCGCCGAGCTGGTCAAACGGATCCAGCGCGTCACCACCGACCACGGCAAGGAGCTCGGCATCCGCCTGCCCGCAGGGTCTGCGGACCTGCGCGACGGCGACATCCTGCACGTGGCGGACACCAACATGATCGTGGTCTCCGTCCTGCCCACCGATGTCCTGGTCATCGCGCCGCGGTCCATCCACGAAATGGGGGTGGTGGCGCACTCGCTGGGCAACCGGCACCTGCAGGCCCAGTTCTTCGACTCGTCCTCGGAATACGGGGCCGAGGTCATGGTCTGCGCCTACGACCACACCGTGGAGGACTATCTCAAGCACGTCGGGGTTCCCTACGACCGGCAGGAACGGGTCATGCCTGTTCCTTTCCGCCATGCCGAACACTCGCACTAGCTACCAGCTCGGGCTCCAGCAGCTGACGGACTCCGCACTTCCCACCGGGGCGTTCGCGCACTCGCTGGGGTTCGAGGGGTACATTGAGCGCGGGCTGATCCACGACGCCGATTCGTTCGGGCGCTGGCTCTCCGCCTTTGTGGGGCAGCAGCTGACCTACTCGGACGGGATGGCCATCCGCCTCCTCTACGAGGGAACACCCGTGGCGGAACTGGATCCCGTGCTCACGGCACAGCTCCTGCCCCGGCAGGTGCGCGAGGCCAGCATCACCATGGGCGGCCGGCTGCTGGAGATCGGCGGCCAGGTCTTCCCGTCGCCCGGGCTGGCGGAGTACAGCGACCTGGTGAGCACCGGCCGCGCCGCAGGCCACCAGCCGCTGGCGTTCGCCGTCGTCGCCCGTTCCCTGGGTGTGCCGCTGGCGGAGGCGCTCGCCGCGTACCTTTTCGCCGCGGTCACGTCGCTGACGCAGAACGCGGTGCGGGCCATTCCGCTCGGCCAGAACGCCGGGCAGCGGCTGCTGGGGAGAGCGGCCGACGACGTCGCTGCCGCAGTTGAGCGGATCGGGCACCTGACGCCGGACGACTTCGGGGCCACGACCCCCGGACTGGAAATTTCGCAGATGCGGCATGAGCGGCAACGTGCGCGCATGTTCATGAGCTAACAGGAGGACACCATGACTGAACCCATCATTATCGGCATCGGCGGCCCGGTGGGGGCCGGCAAAACCCAGCTGGTGGAACGGCTGACCCGCCACATGAGCGGCGAGATCTCCATGGCCGCCATCACCAACGACATCTACACCATCGAGGACGCCAAGATCCTGGCGGCCAACGGAATCCTTCCGGAGGACCGGATCATCGGCGTCGAAACCGGCGGCTGCCCGCACACCGCCATCCGGGAAGACACCTCCATGAACACCGCGGCCATCAAGGAACTCAAGGCCCGCCACCCCGACCTGCAGGTCATCTTCGTCGAATCCGGCGGCGACAACCTCTCCGCCACCTTCAGCCCCGAACTGGTTGACTTTTCCATCTACATCATCGACGTGGCCCAGGGCGAAAAGATCCCGCGCAAGGCCGGCCAGGGCATGATCAAGTCCGACCTCTTCATCATCAACAAAACCGACCTCGCCCCGCACGTCGGCGCCGACCTGTCCGTCATGGAACGGGACTCGAAAGAATTCCGCGGCGACAAACCCTTCTGCTTCACCAACCTCAAAACCGACGAAGGGCTCGACGCCGTGATTCGGTGGATCCGGCGCGACGTCCTGATGCTCGACCTGGCCAAGTGAGCACGACGGCGGCCTCTCAAGTGGTCACCCAACCGGGCACCGGGCTGGGTGCGGCGGCTTCACCGGATATTAGGGGCCGTGCCCGCTTCGCGGTGCCCACCACGCCGCGGCCCCTAATATCCGGCTCCGCAGCCTCCGCAGCCAGGTCGCCAATGGGGGAGCTTGAGCTACAAGTCGCCGTTCGGCAGGGCAGGTCCGTGGCGGTGCAGCAGTACCATCGGGGCGCCCTGCGGATTTTGCGGCCGCACTATCTGGATGAGTCGGGGCAGGTTTGCTATGTCATGGTGAACCCTGGCGGGGCGTATCTTGGGGCTGATCTCTTCGTTATTGACGTTGAGGTGGAGGCGGGGGCTTCTTTGTTGTTGACTACACAGTCTGCGACGAAGGTTTACCGGACGCCCGGCTCCTTTGCCGAGCAGCGGATGACCTTGCGGCTCGGCGACAATGCGCAGCTGGAGCTGGCCCCGGACCAGCTGATCGCCTACCGGGAGGCCAGCTACCGGCAACGTACCCACGTGACCGTCTGCCCGACGTCGAGCCTGATCATGGCCGAGGTGGTGACTCCCGGCTGGTCACCTGACGGGTCCTCGTTCAAGTACGAGGAACTGCGGCTCCGGAACGAAATCCATGTGGCCGGCACCCACGGCACGCAGCTGCTCGCGCTGGACAACCTGCTCATCCGGCCCCCGCTCGCGGATGTTACCGGGATGGGCTTCATGGAAGGGTTCAGCCACCTGGGCTCCCTGATCGCGGTGGACCCGCGGGTGGACCAGGCGCTCGCCGACGACCTCCATGCGCTGGCCGCAGGACACGACGCCCACACCGGCGTGTCGCTGACCGCCCGGCAGGCGGGCACTGCGGCGCTGGTCCTGCGTTCCCTGTCCAACAGCACCGGGGAACTCAACCGGCTCCTCCGGGCCTGCACCGGCTTGCTGCGCGAACGCTGGTACGGGCAGGCACCAATGAACCTCAGGAAGTACTGATGACCACCTTGAGTGATGTGGCCGTCCTGTACCGGCAGCGCGAGCAACTGCCGGCCAGGACCCGCATGCTCGTGGTGGCCGGCGCCGTCGTCCTGCTCCACTGCACCGCCGCGGCGCTGCTGGCGATCGGTACCTTAACAGCCCGGCCCCTCGCGCTGGGGCTGGTCTTCACCGCCTACCTCGCCGGGGTGAAACACAGCTACGACTGGGACCACATCTCAGCCATAGACAACTCCACCCGCAGGTTCGTGGCACAGCACAAGGACCCGGTCAGCGTGGGATTTGCCTTCAGCCTGGGCCACAGCTCTGTGGTGATGCTGGCCGGGCTGCTGGTGCTGTCCGGCGTCGCCCTGGTGGGGCAGCTGATGGAGGCGGGAAGCGCCGGCAACCTGGTGCTCGCGCTGATCGGAAGCGCGGTCTCCGGGACGTTCCTGCTGGTCATGGGCCTTTTCAACGGCTCCGCTTTCCTCAAAGCCGCCCAGGCCTACCGGAAGGCGGCCAGGGGAGGGACGGTCCACAGCGGGGACCTGGAGGCCAAAGGGTTCATGGCCCGGCTTTTGGCCAAGCCCCTGGCCAGGGTGGAACGTCCGCGGAACATCTACGTCATCGGCTTCCTCTTCGGTTTAGGCTTCGATACCGCCACCACCATCGGCCTGCTGGTCATGACCACCTCAGCCACGCTGGCCGGAGTCTCACCGTTTGCCCTGATGGCCATTCCGCTGGCCTTCGCCGCCGCCATGACCCTCTGTGACTCCATCAACGGGATCGCCATGATGCGGCTGTACAAATCCGCCATCGAAAACCCGCAGCGCCGGCTCGGGTTCAACGCTGTCATCACCGGTCTGTCCGCCCTGTCCGCCCTGTTCATCGCCGTCATCACGCTCGGCGGGCTGGTCAACGCCGCGGGAGTGGACCAGCCGGTCGTTGCCTGGCTGGCGGGAATCGACCTGGGGGAGGGCGGACTCGCGCTCGTTTGCACGTTCGCCGCCGTGTGGCTGGTTGCCGTCCTTCGGGGGCGGCGGCACGCCCGATGACTTCCGTCTATCTGCCCCGGGAATCCGTCGCCAGCCTCAACTGGATTGCCGCCACCACCCGCGGCCTGAGCCAGATCTACTTCCAGGCGAACGTGTGGACGGGCCTGGCGGTACTGGCCGGGTTCGCCATCGCGAACTGGCGGATGGCTGCGCTGGCGGTGCTGGGGCTGCTCTTTTCAACCCTCAGCGGTGTCCTGTGCCGCCGGCGGCTCGGCGAACTGGGCAACGGCCTGCACGGCTACTGCGGGGCCCTGGTGGGCGCAGCGCAGTTCTCAGCGCTGGGTTTCACCTGGCCGGCGGCCGCGTTCGCCGTCCTGGGCGGCCTCGCCTGCGGGCCGGTCACCGTTGCCGTCGCTTGGCTGTTCTACCACCCGTCCGTCCGCCGGTACGCGCTGCCCGTGACCACCGCGCCGTTCTGCATCGTCGCCGGGGTGCTCTTTGCCGTCCATGCCCCCTTGCACGGGCCGCGCACCGATCTGGGCGAGGTCCCGGAGAACGTCCTGGCCAACATGGGCCAAGCGATCCTCAGCAACATTTCAGAAGTCGTGCTGGTGGACTCCGCCCTGGCCGGCGCCGTGATCCTGGTGGGGCTTTTTATCGCCCATTGGAAGGTGGGCGCGGCTGCACTGCTGGGCAGCGGCCTGGAGGCGGGCATGGATCTTGCCACCGGCTCGGATGTCCAGTCCCTGGCGCACGGGCTGTTGGGCTATTCCGGGGTCCTGACGGCCATTGCCCTGGCTGCGGTCTTTCTGCGGGGCACCTGGCAGCCCTGGGTTGCTGCCGTGGTGGGTGTTGGTGTTTCGTCGGTCCTGGCCTGGGTGATGGGCCTGACCGCGCTGCCTGTCTATACGTGGCCGTTCATCCTCGCCACCTGGCTCATGTTGGTGGCGCTCCACCATACTCCCGGGTTCAGCCCCAGGACCTGACGTCCGCGGCCGGGCGGTGGACCTCCAACTCCTGGATGTGACGGACCCGCAGCCGACATTGTCAGCTTCCCGTCGTACTCTTAGCCGTAGCCCCACTCTTTCCAAGATTGACGTGTCCGAACGGATCCGCATGCCAGAGCTGAACGTCCAGGAGCGGACCTCGCTCCAGCTGCCCATCACCGACGCCGCGTCGCTGTCCGCCACGGAGGTGCTCGAACGCCTGGGCTCAGGCCCCGAGGGCCTGTCCGACGAGGAGGCCGCCGCCCGCCTCGCGGCCCTCGGCCCCAACGCCGTCCGCACCCACCGTGCCAACGGCTGGGCTGTCCTGGGCCGCCAGTTCGCCAGCCCCATCCTGATCCTCCTGCTGATCACCGCCGGCCTGTCCCTGTTCCTGGGTGACGCCACCAACTCGATCGTCATCGGCGTGATCCTGCTGGTGAGCGTGGGCCTGGGCTTCACCAACGAGTTCCGCGCCGAGCGGGCCTCCGAGGCGCTGCACTCCCGCGTCACCCACCGCGCCGTGGTGCTCCGGCGCGGACCCGCCGGCGGAACTGCCGGAACCACCCGGGAAGTGGACGTCACCGCCCTGGTGCCCGGCGACGTCGTCCATCTCTCCCTGGGTGCCATCATCCCGGCGGACCTCCGGCTCCTGAGCACCAAGAACCTCCTCTGCGACGAAAGCATCCTCACCGGGGAGTCGCTGCCCGCGGCGAAGGACCCCGCGCCGGTCCGGGCCGGGTCCGCCCTGGCGGACCTCTCCTCCTGCGTGTTCATGGGCACCGTGATCCAGTCCGGCGGCTGCACGGGCGTGGTGGTGGCCACCGGCGGCCGCGCCGAGTTTGGCCGGATCGCCCTGGGCCTGGGGGAACGGCAGCCGCAGACCGAATTCCAGCTCGGGCTCAAGCGGTTCAGTTTCCTGCTGCTGCAGGTTGCGGTGGTGCTCACCTCGCTGATCTTCCTCGCCAACCTGCTGCTCCAGCGGCCGCTCCTGGAATCCCTGCTGTTCTCCCTCGCGATCGCCGTGGGCATCACCCCGCAGCTGCTCCCCGCCGTCGTCAGCACGTCCTTGGCCACCGGCACCCGCCAGCTGGCCAAGCGGAAGGTGCTGGTCAAACGGCTCGTCTGCATCGAGGACCTTGGGGACATGGACATTCTGGTCACGGACAAGACCGGCACCCTGACCGAGGGGCGGATCAGCTTCACCGGAGCCCTTCCGCTCACCCCGGAAACCTCCGACGGCGGCCTGCTCACCCTGGGGCTGCTGGCCACCGAGGCGGATTACACCGAAGCCAAACTTACCTCCGCGGGGCAGAACCCGCTGGACGCGGCCCTGTGGGAAAGCCCCGGCGCCGCCGACTTTGACCCGGCACGGTTCGAGCGGCTGGACCTGATCGACTTCGACCACCAGCGCCGCCGCACCACCGTGCTGGTCCGGGAGCCCGGCGGACCCGCGCAGCTGGTCACCAAAGGTGCGCCCGAAGACGTCCTGGCCCTGTGCGGGCCCACTCCGCCTGCCGTGCAGGCCATGCTCGATGAACAGTTCGACGCCGGCTCCCGGGTGGTGGCCGTGGCCACCCGCGCTGCGGCGGGGCTCAGGGCGCTGACCGCGGCCGATGAGCGCGGCCTCACCCTGGCCGGGTTCCTGATCTTCCTGGACCGGCCCAAAGCCAACGCCATGGCCTCCCTGGACGAGCTGGAAGCCCTGGGAATCACCGTCAAAATTGCCACCGGGGATAACGCCAAAGTGGCCGAACGGGTCTGCGTGGAGGTCGGGGTGATCTCCGGCGGGACGCTGACCGGTGCTGACGTGGAGGCAATGTCCGACGCCGAACTCACCGACGCGGCCCGCACCGCCACCATCTTCGCCCGGGTCTCGCCCGAACAGAAGGCGCGCATCATCACCCTGCTGCGGCAAAGCGGCGGCGCGGTGGGGTTCATGGGCGACGGCGTGAACGACGCCCTGGCGCTGCACAAGGCGGACATCGGGATTTCCGTGGACAGTGCCACCGACGTCGCGAAGGACGCTGCCGACGTCGTGCTCCTGGACAAGGACCTGGGCGTCCTCGCCGAAGGCGTGCGGGAGGGCCGCCGGATCTTCGCGAACACCATCAAGTACGTCCTGATGGGTACCTCCAGCAACTTCGGCAACATGTTCAGCGCCGCCACGGCGTCCGTGGTGCTCAGCTTCCTGCCCATGCTGCCCGGCCAGATCCTGCTGAACAACCTGCTCTACGACTCCGGCCAGCTCGCCATCCCGGGCGACCGCGTGGACAACGAACAGCTCCGGGCGCCCTCGCACTGGAACATCGCGTTCATCCGCCGGTTCATGTTCCTGTTCGGGCCCATCAGCTCGCTGTTCGACTTCGCCACGTTCGCCCTGATGCTGTTTGTCTTTAACGCCGTGCCGGGGGAGTTCAGGGCCGGCTGGTTCATCGAATCCATCGCCACCCAGACCTTGATCATCTTCGCCATCCGGACCCGGCGGGTGCCGTTCCTGCGCAGCCGGCCGTCCGTCGGTTTGCTTGCCGCCTCGCTGGGTGTGGTGGCAGTGGGAATCTACCTGCCGCTCTCGCCCCTGGCCGGGGTCCTGGGCTTCGACCCGCTGCCGGTCCCGTTCTTCCTCGCGCTGCTGGGGATGATCGTGGTGTACTTGGTCCTGGTGGAAGGTGCCAAGGCCTGGTTCTTCGCCCGGGACGCCCAGCAGGTGCCCGCCGGCCCCATCCTGGTCCGCCGCCGGCCCGAAAACCACCACATCGCCCGCCGGGCCTTCCGCTTCAGCGCCCCGGTCCCGGTGGCCGCGCCGCGGCACCGGCGCCTGCTCGCCGGGCGCAGCGCGCGGGCTTGAGGTTCGCTTCCGCCCGTGCAACGCGGGGTCAGATACCGCCCAATAACTTCCGATTTTCGGGCGTAATCTGACCCCGCGTTGCTTCTAGAGGGCCGCTTCCGCCTGCTCCCAGTGCCGCTTGAGCAGCTCCGCCACACGCTCGGGTTCCACCCGGTGCGGAGGGTCGAAGTGGTGCCGGTGGGGGAACACCTCCAGGTGGAAGTCGGGGAAGAACACCCTGGAGAGCCGGCTGGCAGTATCGCCGTAGTCGTCGGGGTTGCTCAGCCCGCCGAGGGCAAAAAACACGGGCTGGCGGAAGGCGGCCAGGCTGGCCCGGTCCAGATCGTAGGTCTTGAAGGTCCGCAGGAACGCCCTGATGCCCGCCGGCCGCTTGGCCATCCACGGCGGCGGGGGATCCGGCGGCGGCGGGAGGACGACGTCGGGCTTTACCCCCAGCCGCATAAAAGCGGCCATGAACTGCTCCTGCGGGAGGGTCTCCAGCTGCTGGTACTGCTTCCAGATCTCCGCGTAGGCAGGGCTCCAGTCCCAGTTCCCTGCCCAGGCCGGTTCCAGCAGCGCGAGGCTCCGCAGCCTGCCCGGGTATTTGGCGGTGAACGCCAACGCCGCCGCACCGCCCCCTGAATAGCCCGCCAGATGGAACGTGTCCCATCCCCGGGCGTCGGCCTCGCGCAGGACGCCCTCAACCTCGGTGTCCAGGCTCCAGTCCGGCGGGGGAGTGTCGCCGGCATACAGCTCCAGGTCCTTGGCGACGGCCTGCACGTCCGGCCCCAAGGCCCGGATCAGCGCGCCGTAGGCGAGGTCGGCGGGGAGCACGCTCCCGGGAAGAAGGATGGCCCGCAGTGGTCCCATGGCAGGATGCTACGCCTGGCGGAGCGCTTTGGGGAGGACGTATTTCGGGGTACGTGCTCAGGCCGGCGGCTCGGGCAGCAGGTTGGCGGCGAGCGTCCTGGCCATGAACTGCCCATAGCGTTCCGCGCTCCAGCCCCGCTTGAGGACAAGGACCTCGTAGAGTTCGGCCGAGGTGCTGGTGAACATCACGTCGGCCACCTCCTCTGCGGTCAGGTCAGCCCGCAGGAAGCCCCGGGCGAGCACCTGCCGCGCGTTGTGCAGCATCCGCCGGTACCGCGCGGCGTCAACGTCGTTCAGGAGCGCGGCCATGTCCGGATCCCCGCTCGCGGCGGCATCCCTGATGAGCAGGTAGACGGGGGAGCCGAGGGGGCTGACCTCGGAGATGAACCGGCCAAACTGCTCCATGAGTTCACGCGGATCAGTGACGGTGGCCTGGGCACGGTCCGAACGTTCCTCGGCCGGGGTGCCGCCGGCTCCAAGCAGGCTCTGCTCGTAGATGGCCCGCACCAGTCCCGGCTTCCCGCCGAAGCTTTTGTAGACGGACTCCTTCGAAACACTTGACGCCCCGGCGATCGCAGCGATGGTGGTCCGGCCGTACCCGCGCGTCAGAAACAGGTCGCGCGCCTGCGCCAGCACCAGCATCCTGGACTCTTCGGCGGCCTCCTGGCGGCGCCTGGCATCGTAGGCGCGCGGGCGGGACGCCTCACGGTTCGATGCGTTGACCGGTGCTTCCACGAGGAATAGACTCCCTGTATCAGTTGATTACAGCTGACTGTATCAAATTCAGCGTACCAGCCTCTCCGCCTCCCGCGACGGACAACGAAGGAGCAGATCATGGACGCATCAGGTATGGAGCGTCTTCCCGAAGGCCCGGTGCGGCGCATGGTGGCCGCCGCAAACCGCCACGACCTCGACGCGATGGTGTCGGAGTTCGCCGAGGACTATGAGAACGTCACCCCGGCCCACCCCGCCCGAAGCTTTAGGGGTTCAGCCCAGGTGCGGAAGAATTGGACCGCTCTTTTCGCCGGCCTGCCGGACCTGAGCCTCACCGTGCATGACGCCGCGACCGGCCCGGGCGGCAAGGTCTGGATGGAATGGAGCAACCGGGGCACCCGCCCGGACGGAACCGTGAGCAGGTCCGCAGGCATCGCCATCCTCACCGTCCGCGGCGGCAAGATCGCCGGCGCACACTTTTACCTTGAACCGGTCGAGCGGGAATCCGGGGACGTGAACGCCGCGGTCAGCATGGCCGTCCGCGGGACAGGCGGTGAACGGCCATGATCCTGGTTGTCGGCGGGACAGGCCGGCTCGGCCGTGCCCTGGTGCCCCTGCTGGTGGACGCCGGCCACCAGGTCCGGGTCATGGCACGCGGCAAGTCCCAGCCCTTCCCCGGGACCGCGGCCGACGGCGTCGAGCTCCTGCGCGGCGACCTCGCCTCCGAGGAGGACTGCCGGAAAGCCGTGGCCGGGTGCACGGCGGCCGTGTTCGCGGCCTCGGGGTTCGGCATCAAGGACTCCGACCCGCGCACCGTTGACCGTGACGGCGCCATCCGGCTGGTGCACGCGGCTGCCGCCGCCGGCGTGGAACACCTGGTGATGATGTCCATGCACGGCGCCGCTGCCAACGGGCCCATCGAGTTCCTGCGCTGCAAGGCCGCGGCCGAGGATGCGCTCCGGGCATCCGGCATGGCCTGGACCGTCATCCGGGCGGGCGCCCTCCTGGAGCAGCGGCTCGCGAACATGACCGCCCCGCTCGAGTCCAAGGACAAAGTCATGGTGTTCGGGTCCGGGCGCGCCCCCGTCACCTACACGTCCGTCAAGGACGCCGCCGCGCTGGTGGTCCGTGCGGTTTCTGACCCTGCACTGCGGAACCGTGTCATCGAATGGGGATCGGCCACAGCCACGGCCAACGAGGTGGCCGAGGCCGTGCTGGCCCGGTCAGGCCACGGTTCGGTCCAGCGGATCCCCGCGGCCGCCGAGCGGGTCCTGTCCGTTGCGGCGAGGCCGTTCTCCCCGTTCCTTGCCCGGATCGCCAAGGCCGGGATCTGGGAGGAATCCGGCGGCGCAGCCTTTCAGTGGGCGCCCTCCCGCGCCGAGTTCCCGGACATCCCCGTCACCGGATTGCAGGAGGTCCTGAAAAGCTGAGCACTTTCCGGTTCCGGCGGCCCCGGAAAGTGCTATACCTAGCCTTAGGCAACTAGCTGGGGCTGCGTGCAGAGCGTTATTCGGTCGGACCCGGGGCTGCCCGGAGGCTGGAGGCAAAGATGCTGAAATGCCCAGTCACCGCCCGCCTCGCAGCGCTCGCCTTCCTGGTCTCCGCCGTGCTCACCGTCCTCACCGGATGCAGCGGCGGCAGCGGCGGCGGCAGCGGCGTCAACGAATCCGTCAGCACCGCCGTGCAAGACAGCTCCTCCGCCATCGCCACGTCGCGCCTGGTCCTCCAGCAGATCTCAGGCGGCAAGCTCACCCGGGCCGCCAGCTCCACTGCGCTGGACGACGCCCTGAAGGAACTCCAGACCAGCCGGGACGCCGTGGCCAAGCTGGCCCCCGGCACGGGGCAGGACCGTGACACCGTCGCCGCAGCGCTTGAGGTCCTGGACGGCTGCGCGGCCGCCCTGTCCACCGCCCGGAATGCGGTGGCCAGCAGTGACGGCACCCCTGCCATCGCGGACGGCAGCCGGGAACTTGCTGCCGCGGCGGACCGGCTCGCCCAACTGAGCGCAAAGGAGGGCGGGAAGTGAAGCGCCTCCTCGGCGTCGCACTCGGCGTCCTGACCGCCATCGGCGGGTTTGTGGACATCGGCGATCTGGTGACCAACGCGGTCGTCGGTTCCCGTTTTGGCCTGTCGCTGGTGTGGGTGGTGGGAGTCGGCGTGGTGGGGATCTGCCTGTTCGCCAACATGTCCGGGCGGGTGGCGGCGGCGTCCGGCCGGACCACGTTCGAGGTGATCCGGGAACGGCTGGGAGCGCGGGCGGGGCTGGCCAACCTGGCCGCCTCCTTCCTGATCAACCTGATGACCGTGACCGCTGAGATCGGCGGCGTGGCGCTGGCCCTCCAATTGGCCAGCAGCGTGTACTACCTGCTGTGGATTCCGGTGGCGGCGTTCGCCGTGTGGCTGGTGATCTGGCGGGTGAAATTCTCCGTCATGGAAAACGTCACCGGCCTGCTGGGGCTGACCCTCGTTACGTTCGCCGTGGCGCTGTTCCTGCTCAAGCCGGACTGGGGTTCCCTCGCCAACCAGGTCCTGGCGCCCGCGGTCCCGGCCCAGGAAACCGCGCCCACCTACTGGTACTACGCCATTGCCCTGTTCGGCGCCGCCATGACCCCGTACGAGGTGTTCTTCTTCTCCTCCGGGGCTGTGGAGGAAGGGTGGACGGTCAAGGACCTCGGCCAGTCCAGGATCAACGTCCTGGTGGGCTTTCCGCTGGGCGGCCTGCTGTCCGTGTCCATCGCCGCGGTGTCCGCGGTGGTTCTTCTCCCGGCGGGCATCGCGGTGACCTCCCTGTCCCAGGTGGTTCTCCCGGTGGCTGAGGGGGCCGGAAAGGTGGGCCTGGCATTCGTGCTGGTGGGAATGGTGGCGGCGACGTTCGGCGCGGCCCTGGAGACCACCCTCTCCAGCGGCTACACCCTGGCACAGTTCTTCGGCTGGTCCTGGGGCAAATTCCGCCGCCCGGCCCAGGCCGCCCGCTTCCACCTGGCCATGATCATCTGTCTGCTGGTGGGCATCGGGGTGCTGGCAACCGGCGCGGACCCCGTCCTGGTCACTGAATACTCCGTGGTGTTCTCCGCCATCGCCCTGCCCCTGACCTATCTGCCCATCCTGATCGTGGCCAACGATCCGCAGTACATGGGCGAACACGTCAACGGCCGGCCCGTGAACGTGCTGGCCATGATCTACCTGCTCATCATCCTGGTGGCTTCCGTGGCCGCCATCCCGCTGATGATCGTGACAGGAGCGGGAGCATGAAAACTGACCGTCCGCTGGCACCGGTTCCCCCCGTGGCGGGCCGCACCCTGGACGCGCAGCTCCATTTGATGGACCGGCAGGTGTTGGATCACGACGGCGTCCCGGTCACCACCGTGGACGACCTCGAGCTCAGCGGGCCTGCTTTGGACACGGAGCTGGAGCCCGGCACCCCGGCGCCGGTGCTCACGGCCCTGCTTACCGGTCCGGTGCTGGGCACCCGCATCTTCGGCGGCAGGCCGCCGTCGGCACGGCTGATCCGGATCCCCTGGAAGGACGTGGCCGACGTCGGCGTTGTCATCAGCCTGGGCATCAGCGGCGAGAACCTGGACGCCGGCTGGGTGGAACGCTGGATCCGGGACAAGGTCATCGGGCGCATTCCGGGAGGGCGCCATGATCCTCGGTGACCTGCTGGGCGTGAACGTCTACGACGACGGCGGCACGCGCCTGGGGCGCGTGGCCGACGCCCGGTTTGTGGTGGACGGGACCCCGCGGCAGCTGCTGGCCGAGGCGCGCCTGCTGGGACTGGTGGTCAGCCCGCACAGCGCCGCCTCGTTCCTGGGCTACGAGCGGACCGGGCTCAGCCGGCCGTGGCCGCTGCCCCGCATGCTGCGCTGGCGGCACCGCGGTTCGTTCCTGGTGCTGTGGGAGGACATCGCCATGATTGGCGCAGAGTCTGTGCGGCTGCGGCCCGGCTTTACCGCCTACTCTCCGGCCCTGGACGGGTCAGGCCAGGAGTAGGGACCCGGAAGTCGCGACCCGAAGTAGAGCTCTCAGCGCGGCGTCGGGCGGGCCAGGGTGATCCACAGATGCCAGAGCATCCCGGCAAAGGTTGCCAGGAACGCGGCCACGGCCAACCACAGCTCGGCCTGCCCGATCGCGGCGACGATGGGCAGATCCGATGCGCGGCCCAGGTAGATGCCGGCCACGGCGTACATGCCCAGCGGGAAGATGACGCTCCAGAGGCCGGGCTCGTAGGACAGCGGCACGCGGTGGATCACGTGCCGCCACCAGCCGGCCGCGAGCAGCACCGGGAAGAGCCACGAGGCGAAGGACCAGAACACCACGGAGGATCCGGCCACCAGGCCCCGCGTCGCGTCCACCATCGGCGCGCCGGCCATCTCGACGATCCGTGCGCCGGCCAGGACGCTGATGGCCATGGCGCCCATGGCCACGAAGTACTGCGGCCTGAGGTCCTCGGGCCGGATGGGGTAGGTCATGAGCCGCAGCGAGACGAAGATCCCCACCGCGGCGTACAGGATGAGCCCCACGGACCAGGCCACCACCGCCACGAGGGCCAGGGCGGCGCGCCAGTCCGGCCCTGCAACGGGTTCAATGGATGCGGCCGCCACGGACACGGACTGGCTCGCCACGCACCAGATGAACCAGGTGCCGTTGGCGTCCTTGACCACCGGCCGCTCGTCCCGGCCCAGCACGGCGGTCCATGGCACCACATAGCCGAGCACCACCCAGGCGAGCACCGCCACAGCGAGGAGTGCCGCCGTCGTGCCCGGCCACCCCGCCATGCCCAGCCGCACACCCAGCACATTGGTGCCGGCGATGAAGGTGAAGAAGCCGAACGCCCGGGCCGGGTCCATGAAGTCCCGGCGCATGTCGGCGCGGAACCTGGCCAGCCGGGCAAGGCTCAGGGTGAGGATCACCGCGTAGGAGGCCGCGCAGATCACCAGGAGTGCCGCGGAAAACGCGTGGAAGCCCTCAAGTTCAAGCCCCACTGAGATGATGCCGGCGGCCATGGGGAGGGCAAAATACCCCGGGGTGAGAGTCTGCACCGACTCTGCAATGCGGGAGCGGAGCGAATCTGGGACGGGGCGAGCCGTGGTCATGCCCCCAGTTTAGGGCTGGCACCAGTCAGGGTGGTTGTGCTGGCAGCGGCCCCGGAGCGGGGACGCTGAGGCCGGAATCCGCAGGCCCCGGGGCACGGTTCGTTGCTGTTGGTAAATAACGGCGGAAATCTCCTGTATGGTTAATCCTGTTGTTGTGTTTATGCAGTTGGTAGTTCAGGCAGTACGCGCGGTCGAAAGTCCGCGTTCTTCTGAAGTAGCGGTTTTGAACACCCCACACCGGAGGACCCGAAAGTCGGGACTTTTCCTCCACCTTCACGAAGGACAAAAATAATGGCTACTGGTACCGTCAAATGGTTTAACGCTGAAAAGGGCTTCGGCTTCATTTCCCCCGATGACTCCTCACAGGACGTTTTCGCACACTACTCTGCGATCGCTTCCTCCGGCTTCCGCTCACTCGAAGAGAACCAGAAGGTTTCCTTCGAAACCGAGCAGGGCCCCAAGGGTCCCCAGGCCGTAAACATCCAGTCCCTCTAATTCCTTAGAGATTCTGGGGCCTTAGGGTTTCATATTTCAAAGCAGGACCGGTTCATTTGAACCGGTCCTGCTTTCTGTTAACCCCTTGCGGCGTGACGTCCAAGGTCCTGCCGTTGTCACCTGCCGCTTTTGGTCACTGGCCCGGGTCCGGGTTCCTGACATCCCTCTCGCCGATGTCGGCAGCGCCCAGGGCGGCGGCTGCGGGGCCATGCGTGGTTTCGTGCTCGCGGACGCGGAGTTCCGGGTGGTGCAGGTCAAGTGCCGGCCGCTCGGACCGGATCCGCGGCAGGGACGTGAAGTTGTGGCGCGGCGGCGGGCACGAGGTGGCCCACTCCAGCGAAGCCCCGAAGCCCCACGGGTCATCCACTTCCACCTTCTCTGCCCTGCGGGCCGTGATGTAGACGTTCCAGAAGAACGGAATCAGCGAAGCGCCCAGAAGCATCGAGGAAATGGTGGAGAACTGGTTCATCCAGGTGAAGTTGTCCTCAACCAGGTAGTCGGCGTACCGGCGGGGCATGCCCATCACGCCGAGCCAGTGCTGGATGAGGAACGTCCCGTGGAAGCCCAGGAACAGCATCCAGAAGTGGATCTTGCCCAAGCGTTCATTGAGCATCCTGCCCGAGAACTTGGGCCACCAGAAGTAGAACCCCGCGAACATCGCGAAGACCACGGTGCCGAACACCACGTAGTGGAAGTGGGCCACCACAAAATACGTATCCGAGACGTGGAAGTCCAGCGGCGGTGAGGCCAGGATGATGCCGGTCAGGCCGCCGAAGAGGAACGTAATGAGGAAGCCGATGCTCCACAGCATCGGGGTTTCAAACGTCAGCGACCCCCGCCACATGGTGCCGATCCAGTTGAAGAACTTCACTCCGGTGGGCACCGCGATCAGCATGGTCATGAACGCGAAGAACGGCAGCAGCACTGAACCGGTGACGTACATGTGATGCGCCCATACCGTCATGGACAGGGCGGCAATCGAGATCGTGGCGTACACCAGGCCCTTGTAACCGAAGATCGGCTTCCGGCTGAACACCGGGAAGATCTCCGAAACGATGCCGAAGAACGGCAGCGCAATGATGTAGACCTCCGGATGGCCGAAGAACCAGAACAGATGCTGGTACAGAATGGGGCCGCCGTTTTCGGGGTCGTAGATGTGGGCCCCGAACCGTCGGTCAGCTCCCACGGCAAACAGCGCCGCAGCCAGCGGCGGGAAGGCCATGATCACCAGGATGGAGGTGATGAGCGTGTTCCAGCTGAAGATCGGCATCCGCCACATGGTCATGCCGGGCGCACGCATGCAGATGATGGTGGTGATGAAGTTGACGGCGCCGAGGATGGTGCCGAAGCCGGACAGAATCAGGCCGAAGATCCACAGGTCGCCGCCCACGCCCGGGCTGAAGGTGGTGTTGTTCAGCGGGGCATACGCAAACCAGCCGAACGATGCCGCGCCCTGGGGCGTGATGAAGCCTGACATGGCAATGGTGGAGCCGAAAAGGAAGAACCAGAATGCCAGCGCATTCAAACGCGGGAACGCGACGTCCGGGGCCCCGATCTGAAGCGGCATAACGAAGTTCGCAAATCCCGCAAACAAAGGGGTCGCGAACATCAGCAGCATCGCGATCCCGTGCATGGTGAACAACTGGTTGTACTGCTCTTTGGTCTGCAGGATCTGCATGCCCGGCTGGAAGAGCTCAGCACGGATCAGCAGCGCCATGACTCCGGCCAGGCAGAAGAATATAAATGACGTGATCAGGTACATGTACCCGATCGTTTTATGGTCGGTGGTGGTGATCCACTTGACCACAATGCTGCCTTTGCGCCGCGGTACCAGCTCAGGGGCGGCTGTCCCAATACGTGAATCCCCGGTGATGGCCATCTTCCACCTCACAGATACGTCTGCCCGGCAATAACGGGCCCCTTGCACAAGCCCCTATCTGCAGGCTACTCAGGAAATAGGGGTGCGGGAAGAGTTTCAGGCAGTCTTCGCCCCGGGGGACGGCTAGGACAGGCCCATCGCGTTCCGGACCTCATTGAGTATGTGGTGGACGGCCGTCTCCGCCATCACCGCATCACCGCGGGCCACCGCGGCAGCGACATCCTCGTGGGCCTGCAGGGCTTCGTTCCGTGGCTTGAACGGCATCAGCCCCTGCTGCGTTCGGCTGGTCAGCACCTCGGCCACCATCCCATCCAGTGCAGCGAACATTTCGTTGCCGCAGCTGTGGAGCAGCAGGCTGTGGAATTCGATGTCCACCGCCAGGAACGCCTTAAGGTCGCCGGCCTCGCCCAGCCGCCTCAGCTCGGCGCCCAGGGCAACCAGCTTTGCCCGTTCGGCGGCGCTCGCCCGCCGGGCGGCGCCCGCTGCGGCAATGGGTTCGACGGCGATGCGCAGCTCCGTCAGGCTGGTGTACTGGATCTCCCGCCGGTCCGAGGCGAGCCGCCAGCGCACTAGCTTGGGGTCATAGACGTTCCAGAGCGCGCGTTCCTGCACCACGATGCCCACCCGCCGTCGGGAATAGACGAGGTTCATGGATTCGAGGACCTTCATGGTGTCCCGCGCGACGGTCCGGGAAATCCCGTACTGCTGCTGGAGGCCCTCAAGGGTGAGCCTGCTTCCGGGCGGAAGGCTTGCGGACGCGATGGCAATGCCGACCGCTTCCAGCACCCGCTCATGCATGGCGGGGGAGGACCCGCCGCCGTCCGCGGTATCCGCGCCCTGTCCTGTCGCCGTCGACATTGTTCCTGCCTCTCCTGCGCCGGAGCGCTCTCACAGGATACCTAACGTGAAGCTAAAGGTATGACTTGTGACACTCAAAGATATTATCTATGGGTTCAAATGGTGATACCTTATTTCCCGGCGCACTTCGGTGTGCCTGTACAAACGAGCTTTCTTCCCAAGCCAAAGGCGTCTTCTTCGGAGGTTGAACATGCAGTATCAAGCCACGCATCTGGTGGTCATGGGCGTTGCCGGTTCCGGCAAGTCCACCATCGCCGCGGCCCTCTCCCGGCAGCTTGGCTGGGCCTGTGCCGAGGCCGACGAATTCCACCCCCGGTCCAACATCAGCAAGATGACCCAGGGCATCCCCCTGGAGGACGGGGACCGCTGGCCCTGGCTGCAGGAAATTCAGGACTGGATGACTACGCAGGCCGCGGCCGGCACCAGCACCGTGCTCACCTGCTCCGCGCTCAAGCAGACCTACCGGGAACTCCTCTCCGGCGCTGACGGCCGCGTGCTCTTCATCCATCTCGACGGCGGAGCCGAGCTGATCAGCCAGCGCATGCAGGGGCGTGAGGGCCACTTCATGCCACCCACCCTGCTGCCCAGCCAGCTGGCCACCCTGGAACCCCTCACCACCGGCGAGTTGGCTGCCGGCAGCCTCCGCTTGGACATTGCCCTGCCGCCGCAGGAGATCGTCGCCGCAGTCATCGCGGCCCTCGGCGTTCCCGCTAACGCTGCCACCAGCTCTTCCTGAGCCCCGGCTCGCCGAGCCCCGGCTCGCTGAGCCGCCCCGATTTATCCACCCGTAAGTTCCGCTTCAAAGGAGAACCATGGTCATCCAAGGATGGACCCAAACGCTGGGCGCAGGCCCCCTGCTGCTCATCGCCGCGGCAGCGATCGCTGTGCTGCTGGTCCTGATCATCAAGCTGCGAATGCACGCACTCGTGGCCCTGATCGTGATCAGCCTCGCGACGGCGTTCGCCACCGGCATCCCCGCCAACAAGGTGGTGCCTGTGCTGATCGACGGCTTCGGGACCACCCTGGGCACGGTGGCGCTCCTGGTGGGCCTCGGTGCCATGCTCGGCCGCATTGTTGAAACCAGCGGCGGCGCCAAGGTGCTGGCCGATTACCTGATCGGCGTCTTTGGCGAGAAGCGGGCCCCGTTTGCCCTCGGCCTGGCCTCCCTGATCTTCGGCTTCCCCATCTTCTTCGACGCCGGCCTGGTGGTGATGCTGCCCGTCGTCTTCGCCGTGGCCCACCGCCTGGGCGGGGGTGTCCTCCGCTACGGCCTGCCGGCGGCCGGCGCGTTCTCCGTCATGCACATCTTCCTGCCGCCGCACCCGGGCCCCGTTTCCGCTGCGGCATTCTTTGACGCCAACATCGGGCTGGTCCTGATTGCCGGCCTGCTCACCGCCATTCCCACCTGGTACGTCACCGCTTACCTGTTTGGCCTGTGGACCGGCAAGAAGCTGGTCCTGCCCGTGCCGGAAATCCTCGGCCACGCCAGCGCCGAGGCCGAGTCCCACCCGCCCCGCTTCCGCACCATCATCGGGCTGCTGCTCCTCCCGCTCGTCCTCATATTCATTAACACCGGCCTGAACACCCTGGCCTCCTCCGGCGTACTGTCCGATGAGGTCAAGAACGAGCAGTGGTTCCAGGTCCTGCGCACCATCGGCGAAACCCCGGTAGCCCTGCTGATCGCCGTACTGGTGGCTGTGTTCGTGCTCGGCGCCCGCCGCGGCAAGGACGCGGGGGCCATCGAGAAGCTGCTCGAATCCTCGCTGGGCCCGGTCTGCTCCGTCATCCTGATCACCGGTGCCGGCGGCATGTTCGGCGGCGTGCTCCGTGCCTCCGGCATCGGCGCGGCGCTTGCGGGCATCCTGGGCAACGTGGGCATCCCGCTGATCCTGGCCGGCTTCCTGATCTCCGCCATCCTGCGCATTGCCCAGGGTTCCGCCACGGTGGCGCTGACGACCACCGCCGGGCTCATTGCCCCGGCTGTGGCCGCGGCCGGGCTCACGGGCATGCAGGTCGCCGCCATGGTCATCGCTGTGGCCGCCGGTTCCGTTGTGGTATCCCACGTCAACGACTCGGGCTTCTGGCTGGTGGGCCGCTTCTTCGGGATGGACGTCAAGACCACGCTGAGGACCTGGACGGTCATGGAGACCCTTATCGGCGTCATGGGCTTCGCCATCGCGGCAGTCATCTTCCTCCTCGCCGGGATAGCCGGATAGCGGGATAGCCGGGGCAGCGGGATAGGGGCCGGACCTCAGCCCGCCGCCCGGCCGCCGGCAATATGTTCGGCAATGAACTCGGCGTCCGGGCCCACCCCGGGCAGGGTGGCCGAAGCATGCCGGGTCAGCCAGGGCAGCCCCACGGCGTACAGTCCGGGGATCTCGGTGACGCCCCGGGTGTGGCGCGGGTAGTCCCACTCATCCAGCACCGGCATGTCCAGGATGCTGTTATCCAGCCGGTAACCCGTGGCCCAGATGATTGAGGTGATGTCCGCGTCGGCCAGATTCAGGCGGGAGCCTGAAGCCGCCGGGAGCCACCCATCCGGCGGCGGGGCCTCAGGCTCAGGCGCGTTGATGCCGGCGGCGGCAATGTAGGCATCTGCCAGTACCTTGAGCCGCTGCCCGAACCCGGCTTCCACCATCGCCAGGCGTTCGGGGAGGTCATCGGTGAAGCGGAGGCCGCCGTCGCCGTCGGCCGTTTCCAAATGCCCGTGCAGCTGCACGCCCCGGCGCCCGAGTTCCCTCAGGTGAATGCTGTGCCCGCCGTCGTTTCCCGAGAGCAGGGGGTTGCAGGCGAAGCGCGCGGCAGGCGACGGGAGGTGGTCCACCATGAGGCCGTTGATGCCGTATTCCGGGCCGTGCAGGCTGACTTCAAGGATCCAATGGAACACGTCCTGGCCGCGGTACCGCCGTGGCGCTTCCGGGCACATCGAAACGGACAAGTGCACCTCGCGGCCGGCGGCCATCAGGTCCTCGGTGATCTGCCCGCCCGACTGCCCCGTTCCCACCACCAGGACAGCGCCGGCGGGAAGCTGCTGCGGATTGCGGTAGTCGTGGCTGTGCAATTGAAGGACCTGCCGCGGGATCTCCCGGGCAGCCGCCGGGATCCGGGGCCTCTGGAAGGCGCCGTTCGCCAGCACCACGTTCCGGGCGGACCACTCGCCCTGGTCAGTTTCCACGGTGAAGCCGGTCCCGTCCCGGGCGACCCGGGTGACCGCGGTTTCCAGCCGGACGGGCGCGGCAATCCGTGCCCCGTACTTGCGGAAGAATTCGACGGCGGCGTCCCGGGGGAGGAAACCGTCCGGGTCCTGCCCCTCATAGGGCAGGCCGGGAAGGCTGAGCCCGAAGTTGGGCGTGTTCAGGTAAAAGGAATCCCACCGGTCCAGCCATGCCCCGCCCAGCGTGCCGCGCCGCTCCAGGAGCACATGCTCCACGCCGTGGTGCGTCAGCCAGTAACTCAGGGCGAGGCCGGCCTGACCGGCGCCGATCACGAGGGTGTCCACGTTGCGGGCTGTGCCTGGCTGGGCGGACATGGCTACCTCCTGCCGCCCCTGGATGCCGCGGTTCCGGACGCTGCGGCCTTGGGGGCCGTGGGCGCCTTCGGTGTTTTGGGCGGGAGCGCCGAGACATGGGCGTACGCCTTCTCCGCCCAGGCCCGTGCCCGGGCGTCGTCGCCGTCGCCTTCCGCGTTCCACACTTCCGGCAGCCCGGTGTAGCCACCCATGGGACGCTCCGGCGGGCCGAACGGCACGGTCCGCTCGGTGCCCTCAAGCTCCTGCCGGTCTGCCTCGGCCAGCTTGACGCCGATGGTGGGGCCGAACAGCCCGGCGAACATGTTGCCGTTGACGAAGGCGCCGAGGTTGCCGAACATCGGTTTGATGGCGACATCCGGGTGCTCCGGCACGATGGACCGGAACCGCTCCTTGTCCTCGTCAGTTGCCTTGGGCATTTCCATGGATGTCCTCTTTCGGTCGCGGAATCTTTTCGAGGATCTGAGTGCAGGATATGCCCGCGGGGACAGCGGGTACAGGGCAAGGGGGAACACCGGCCGCCCCGCCGTCGTTGTGCCAGAGGCAGCGTGTTCCACCCAGGCGCCGCACCCCGAACCAAAGGACACCCCTTGACTCCTCGCACCATTGTGATCAGCGGCGCCAGCGACGGCATCGGCGCGGCAGCCGCACGGACTCTGGCCGCGGCAGGGGACCGGGTGGTCGTCGTCGGGCGTTCCGCTGAGAAGACGCGCGCACTCGCCAAGGAGCTCAACACGGACTACTTCGTGACCGATTTCGCCGAACTGGCGCAGGTCCGCGAGCTCGCGGCGCAGCTGCGGGACGGCTACGAACGGATCGATGTCCTGGCCAATAACGCCGGCGGCATCAGGGGCAAACACCAGCTCACGGTGGACGGGAACGAATCCACCTTCCAGATCAACCATTTGGCGCCGTTCCTGCTCACCACCGAGCTCATGGACGTCCTGACTGCCAGCCGCGCCAAGGTCATCAACACCTCCAGCGGTGCCAACAACTTCGGTAAGATCGACCTCTTCGACCTCAACGCCGAGCACAGCTACTCCACCAACCGTGCCTACGGCACAGCGAAACTCGCCAACATCCTCTTCACGTCCGAGCTGCACCGGCGCTTCGGTGAGCAGGGAATTACGACGGCGGCGTTCCACCCGGGCGTGGTCCGCACCAACTTCGCGGCGGACTCCACCAGCCCCATGCGGCACGCCTACAAGACGCTCCTGAACCGCTTTATGCTCACCCCGGAGCAAGGCGCTGACACCCTTCTCTGGCTGATCAACGGCACCCCCGGTACCGACTGGGTCTCCGGCGCCTACTACTACAAGCGCGCCCTCGCCAAAGCCAACGCCCAGGCCTACGACGCCGAGCTGGCGCAGGGTTTGTGGGAGGCCAGCGAGGCGCTGGTCCAACCCAAGTAAGTAGCACTAAGTGTCGTTTTGACCCCTCAAAACGACACTTACTGCTACCTAGTGGTCTGTCTCAGTTTTGTTTGATGGTCTCGAGGGCGACGCGGCCGCGGGCTACTTTCTTAAGGATTGAGTCTGCGGTCGCGGTCCATACCAGGGGCTTGGGTTCGGTGTTGTGGGCGGCGAGGTACTCCTCGATTTTGGTGATCAGATCCGGTACCGAATGGAACGCACCGCGGCGTAATGCCTTGTCGGTCAGTTCCCTGAACCAGCGCTCGACCAGGTTCAGCCACGAGGATGAGGTGGGGGTGAAATGTAGCTGGAACCTCGGATTTCTGACCAGCCAGGCCTTCACGTCCGGGTGTTTGTGGGTGGCGTAGTTGTCCAGGATCAGATGGACGTCCAAACCGCGCGGGACTTCCTTGTTGATGGTTTTGAGGAACACCAGGAATTCCTCGTGCCGGTGCTTGGGCAGGCACGAGCCGATGACTTTTCCGGTGGCCACGTCCAGGGCGGCGAACAAGGTGGTGGTGCCGTTGCGTTTGTAGTCATGGGTCATTGTTTCGGCCCGGCCCTTCGTCATCGGAAGGGACGGCTGGGTGCGGTCCAGGGCCTGGATCGAGGATTTCTCGTCCATGCACAGCACGATCGCCTTCTCCGGCGGGTTCAGATACAGACCAACGACATCGATGAGTTTTTCCTCAAACTTCGGATCGTTGGAGAGCTTGAAAGTATCCACGAGGTGTGGTTTCAAGCCCCGGGCCGCCCAGATCCGCTGAACCTGCGCCGGGGACACACCCACCTTCGCGGCCATCGTCCGCACCGACCAGTGCGTGTGTCCTTCGGGCTTGGAATTGCGCGTCAGATCAACGATTTCATCGATCTTGGACTGTGGAATGACCGGCTTGCGGCCACGCCCGGCACGCACCTCGCCCAAGTGGGCCAAGCCTTCTGCCTCGAACCGGGCCCGCCACGACCTGACCGTCCCCGGACTCAGCCCGGCAACCTTCGCGATCGAATCATTGGCCAACCCCTCCGCGGCCATCAACAACACCTGCGCCCGCTGAACCTCGCGATGGGACGCCGTCTGCGACTTCGCGAGCACCTCCAACAAAGCACGCTGGGAATCAGAAACCACCAAAGCAGGAGCAATGTTCGCCATTACACAAGCATAACGCTCAAAGCATCAACTATTTTGGAGACACACCACTAGTTGGGCCGGGGCGGATGCGCGGGCCGGGCACCACCGAGGCCTGGCACCCTCGACGCCGGAACCGGCGGCTGACGTTACTCGCCGAGCAGGCTGTAGGTGCTGACGACGTTGCCCTTGGACGTGCGGTACTGGTCGGTCAGCCTGAGCCGGGTGGTGGGGTCGCCGGCTTCAAACAGGTGCCGGCCGCTTCCAGCCACCACCGGGTGGGTCATCAGGGTCAGCTCATCCAGAAGCCCGGCGAACAGCAGCTGGCGTACCAGGGAGATGCTGCCCATAACGGCGATCTCGCCGCCGTCGCCCTGTTTGAGGTCAGCTACGAAGTCCTCGAGCGGTCCTTGGATCAGGCGGGAATTCTGCCATTCGAGGGGCTCGGTGAGCGTCCGGGAGGCGACGAACTTCTGCACGCCATTAATAAAGTCGGCGAAACCCTGGTCCGCCGCTGCCGTGGGCCAATAGCCTGCCCACTCCTGGTAATTCACCCGTCCCAGCAGGACGGTATCCACGCGTTCCATCACACCGGTGAGGCCTTGGCCAAGATCTTCATCGAAGCTGTTGAACTGCCAAAGATTCGGTTCTGACACCACACCGTCAACGGAGTGGAACAGACCGGACGTGACCTTGCGCATGGGACCTCCAGGGTTTTCGGGGCAGTGCGGGCCGGCGGGGCGCCGGACAACGTCCACGGTATTCTTCAGTCCGCCGATGGGGAAGAGCGTCAACGGTCAGCCACCCACGTTATGTTCATCACCACCGCCTGCGTGTTGCACGAATCCACGGCCCGGCAGGCTCATACTTGTCTCTATGCGGCCTTGCGCTGCGCCCCGGCCAGGCAGGAGGAAGTGCGTGGAAACCCTGAAAAAAATCGTGAGCAACCAGTATTTCCCGGCGGCGGCTGTGCTGACCGCCGTAGTGCTGTTTTGGACCATCGCCATGTTCGGCGGCCTCTCCCTCCTGCACAACAACCAGCCGCCCATGGCCACCCTGACCTGGATGCTGTTTGTCTACGCTGCCGCAGTGCTCACCCCCTTGGCAGGCATCATCGCCGCCGCCAACCTGATCCGCCGCTGGCGCCGCAACCGCCAGTACGCGCAGTACGACTCGGCGGAGTACGAGGCTGAGTTCGAGATGGCGGAGTACGACTCGGCTGAGTCCGAAATGGCCGGGTACGCCACGGCAGAGGACGAGCATCCCGCCGCTGAGGCGCCCCGGCCGGCGGAAGCACCCCAGCATGCACCCGCCGAGGCTCCCGCCCAAGCCACTCCCGAAGCCCCCCAGCAGGCTCAGCAGCGACAGGCTCAGAAGCGACCGGCACCGCACCAGCCTGCCAAGCAGCGGACCCAGCCAAAGCAGCGCAAAAAAGCTGCCTAGGGAAGCCCTGCACGGCTCGACAAGGCGTCCAGGGCCTGGCCTGAAGTCTTCAGGGCCTGTTCGAACCGGCCGGCGGGTTCCGGGTGGGAGAACAGGTAGCCCTGCAGCGAATCACATTCGAGGGCAATGAGGTAGTTCGCCTGCTCCTCGGTTTCGATGCCTTCGGCCGTTACGGTGAGACCCAGGCTGTGGGCCATGTTGATCATGGAGCTGAGAATGGGCAGGCGCTCATTGCCGGTGTGCACCATGGAGACAAAGGTCCGGTCGATTTTGAGGATGTCCACCGGGAGCTCCTGCAGCCGTCCCAACGAGGAATAGCCCGTGCCGAAATCGTCCAACGCCACGCGGGCTCCGGCGGCCCGGAGTTGGCTGAGCTGCCTGATGACGTTGCAGTCGGCGTCGAAGAACACGCTTTCGGTGACCTCAAGGACCAGCTGGTAGGGTCCCACACCGTATTTCTCCGCGAGCTGCAGCACCTGTTCCGCAAAGTCAGGTTCCTGGAGCTGGACTCCGGAAACATTTATGGACAACGACCGTGACAGGTCCGCGCCAAGCCACGTCGCCAGGTGTTTCAGGCTTTGCCCCATCACTTCGGCGCCGATTTCGTTGATGAGCCTGCTGCGTTCGGCCAGGGGAATGAAGAGTCCGGGCGGGACGCGCTGATCCCCGCGATCCCAACGTGCCAGCGCTTCGAACGTCACCACCTGGTCCATCCGCGGCGACACGATGGGCTGGAACTCCACGGAGATTTCACTGCGGGCTACGGAGAGCTGGAGGCCGGCCTCAAGGTCAGTCCGCCTGACCAGGGCGGTCATCATGTCCGGATGGAACCGCAGGAAGCGGTTCTTGCCCGCTGCCTTGGCCGCGTACATGGCAATATCGGCCTCGCGCAGGAGTTCCGAAGCGCCCAGGGCGGCCCTGCCTATCGAAGCGAGTCCCAGGCTCAAGCTGGGACGCAGCACGGTGCCCTCGATGGTGAAGGGCACGTGCAGGCAGCGGACAATGCATTCGGCAATAGCCTCCGCATTGGGGCAGGCCGTCAGCAGGACCACAAACTCGTCGCCGCCCAGCCTGGCCACCACATCCGCGGTGGGCACGCAGCCCCGAAGCCTCCGGGCGACCTCCACCAGCATGACGTCCCCGGCGTGGTGGCCAAGAATGTCGTTGACCTCCTTGAAGTCGTCAAGGTCAATCAGGAAGACATCCACGGATTTGAGCCGCGGCTCCTTCAGGGCGGCGAGCAGTTCATTGTTGAAGACCGCCCGGTTCGCCAGTCCGGTCAGCGGGTCGGTGAAGGCCATGGCCCTCAACTGCTCCGCCTGGGAGGCGAGATCCTGGAGGGCCTGCTGCGCCTGTTCCTGGGCTCTTTGGGCCAGCTCCTGGGCCTGCCGGCGCGGGGTGACATCCCGGAAGCTCCAGACCCGGCCCACAACTTTGCTCCCCACCCGCTGCGGGCGCGAATACCGTTCGAAGGTCCGGCCGTCCAGGAAGTCCACCACGTCGTGGCTTTCGGCCGTGGGATCCTGTGTCAGTTCGGACACCCGGGCTAGGAAGTCCTCCGGATCCTTGACTTGGGACAGGATCACCCGCATGGCCGCCTGGTCAGAATCGGCCTCGACATATTCCTGCGGTATGGCCCACATCTTCAGGAACTGCTCATTGAGCCCGGCAATCCTGCCCTCGGCACTGATCACGAGGATCCCGTCAGCCGTGGATTCCAGCGTCGCCGTCAACAGGGACATTGCTTCCCGCAACTCGGCATCGGCGCTCTTCCGGTGTGAGGTGCTGCGGAAAGAAAGCAGCAGCAGTTGCCGGCCGCCGTCGTCCAGCAGTGAGCCTGCCATTTCGGCGGCCAGGTCCGTGCCGTCACGGTGCAGCATGCGCACTTCACGCGGCGGCGTCGGTTGGCTGGGAGCTGCCCGCAGGTCTTCGCGCAGCTGGCGGGCCGCCGTCCGGAACGGTTCGCACAGCAGCAGCGAGTGGTCGCTGCCGAGCAGCTTTCCGCGCGGGTACCCGAACAGCCTGCTGGACGCGGTGTTCGCGATCCGGATGATGCCGTCCGGATCCAGTGCCAGAAGGGCGTCCGGGCTGGCGTCCAGGAGCACGCCAAACGTCCGTTCCGCCAAAACCTTGTTCTGCCGCCTGGTTCCCCCCATGCGCAACCACCCCCACGCACATCATAAAGTGCGCGTGGGGGTCCCGTGGCAAAAATGCGTGACTTTTGCTACGAGTGGCGCATCCCGGCGAGGCCGTCCCCGGCCGCCTGGACGGCCTCGCCGGAGTTGGTGCCCAGCCCGCGGACCACCCACCCCTCGGCCCGCCAGGCCGCAGCATCCAGGACGTTCCGCCCGTCCAGGACCACCCGGCGTCGGACGAGTCCGCCTGCAAAAGCGGGGGACAGGCGGCGGTACTCATCCCACTCGGTCAGCAGCAGCACCAGTTCGGCACCCTCCAACGCCCGGGCAGTGGAGGATTCAAACCGCAGCTGCGGATAGCGCAGCCATGCGTTGTTCACGGCCTTCGGATCCGTCACGGTCACATGCGCTCCGGCAGCTGCCAGCCGGGTGGCGACGTCCAGCGCCGGGGAGTCACGGATGTCATCGGTCTCCGGTTTGAAGGCGGCGCCGAGGATGGTCACGGCCCGGCCGGAAAGCTCCCCGCCGCACAGGCCGGCAGCAAGTGCGACGGTCCGGGTCCGCTGGCGGACGTTGATCGCGTCCACCACACCCATCCAGTCGTTGACCGGGGCCACCCCCAGGGCGGCGGCCTGGCTGCTGAGGCTGCGGATGTCCTTGGGCAGGCACCCGCCGCCGAAGCCGAGGCCCGCATGCAGGTAGCGGCTGCCGATCCGGGGGTCCATGCCCATGGCCTCGCTGAGTTCGGCCACGTCCGCCCCGGACGCGTCGCACAGTTCGGCGATGGCGTTGATGAAGCTGACCTTGGTGGCCAGATAGGCGTTGGCCGCCGACTTGATCAGCTCGGCCGTGGCGAAGTTGCACACCAGGCGGGGAATACCGGCATTCAGGAGTGGCTCGTAGACGGCGTCCAAGGCAGCTGTCACCCCGCGCGGCGCACCGGTCCCGGGGTTGAAGGCCGCCGCCTTGCCGCCCGACACGCCGTACACCAGCCGGTCCGGCACCAGCGTGTCCTTCACCGCGGTGCCCTGGCGCAGGAACTCCGGGTTCCAACCCAGCTGCACGTCCGGCCGCCCGGCCAGGACGTCACGGAGCATGTCCACGGTGCCCACGGGCACCGTTGATTTACCGACGACGACGGCGCCCCCCGCCAGGTGCGGGAGCAGCGCCTCGGTGGCGGCCACCAGAAAGGTGAGGTCGGCGCCGTCGGACGTTTTGGACTGCGGCGTCCCGACGCACAGGAAGTGCACCTGGGCGCCGGCCGCGGCGGCGAAGTCCGTGGAGAACGTCAGCCGCCCGGTGGCGGTTCCGTCGCGGAGCAGCTCGTCCAGGCCGGGTTCGAAGAAGGGCGCCACGCCACGGCCCAGCTGGTCCACCTTGGCGGCGTCCACATCAATGCCCACCACGGTGTGGCCCATGGAGGCGAGCGTGGCGGCGTGCACGGCGCCGAGGTAGCCGCAGCCGATCACGGATATTTTCACAGGGACACTCCTCGTTTGGACTCGGCCGGCCGGATGACCGGATGGCTCGCGATAACTTCGTGGTACTGCTCCTCAAGCCGGGCGCACAGCGCGGGCCACGTCCGGTCCTGGACCGAGGCGTGCGCCGCCGCGGCGAAGGCGCGGCGCTTGGCGTCGTCGCCCATGAGGTCCAGCACGCGGGCCCGGAAACCGGCCAGGTCCCCGGGCTGGTACAGCCAGCCGGTGCGGGAGTTTTCCACCAGGTCCAGGGGCCCGCCGCGGCCGGTGGCCACCACGGGAACGCCCGAGGCCATGGCCTCCTGGATGGTCTGGCAGAACGTCTCAAACTCGCCGGGATGGACAAAGAGATCGAACGAGGCGACGGCCCTCGCGAGCTCCTCGCCGCCGAGGAACCCGGTGAAATGGGCGCCCGGCAGTGCTTCCTGCAGGGCGGCCCGCTGCGGACCGTCACCCACGATCACCAGTCTGGAGTTCGGGATTTCGGCGAGTGCCGCGAGGTCCTCCACCTGCTTTTCGATGGCCAGCCGGCCGACGTAGCCGATGATCCGCTCACCGCCGGGCGCCACGGCTGCCCGCCACCCGGCGTCGCGCTTTTCCGGCGAAAACCGCGCGGTATCCACGCCGCGCCGCCACATGCCCACCCGCGGGATCCCACGGCCGCGCAACTGATTCAGCGCGAACGTGGACGGCACCAGGGTCCGGGTGGCCAGCAGGTGGATGTTCTCCACCCTGTTCCACGCCCAGTTCTCCAGGAACGGCACGCCATACCGGGCCGCATAGCTGGGCACCTCGGTCTGGTAGATGGCCACGGTGGGGATCCGCAACTGATGCGCCGCCTGCACCGCCCGCCAGCCGAGGATGAACGGCGAGGCAAGGTGGACCAGGTCCGGTGCGTAGTCGGCAAGGATTCGCTTGACCCGGTACACACCGCCCATCGCCACTCTGACGTTCGTATAGCCCGCCAGCGGAACCGCGGGAACCCGGAGCACCTTCGCGCCGTGAACCACCTCGGCCGGGCCTACATACTCGGCCAGGGCGTCGGCGACCGGATGGGTGGAGGGGGCGATGACCAGGACGTCGTGACCCTGACCCTCCAGATGCTCAAGCACCCGCAGGATGGAGTGGGTCACCCCGTTCATCAATGGCAGGAATGATTCGGCAACAATTGCGATCCTCACCCCTCCACGGTGCGCCCGCCGCCTGACGCGGCGGGGTCACGCTGGTTGAGCCGAGGGAAAGGTTGGGTGAACACGGGGCGGAACGATTCGGGGAAATGCATCAGCGCTTCCGTTTAGGTAATCGGCCTGCCTACGGTAGAAGCGCAGCTGTACCCGAACCTCAAAGGAGACGTCATGCTTACGAGGGAAGACATTGAAGGGCTGCTCAGCAAGGGCGGCAACGTTGCGGGGTCCGACGGCGGCAAGATCGGCGGGCTCGGCCAGCTCTACTCCGATGACGACACGGGTGAGCCCGCCTGGGTGACGGTCAAGACCGGACTCTTCGGCACCTCGCAGTCCTTTGTCCCGGTGGAAGGGGCCAGAATCGACGGCGCCGACCTTGTGGTTCCCTACACCAGGGACCAGGTCAAGGACGCTCCGCGGGGGGACACGGACGGACGCCTCGACCCCGCGGAGGAAGCCCGCCTGTACACGCACTACGAGAAGGGTGTCCGGACCTATTCCGAGGCACGGACGGACACCGGAGAGGCCCGCGGCAGGCTGCGGAAGTACCGCGCCGGAGCTGGCGGCACCGAGGACCCGCGCCGGTAAGCAGCCCGCGCCTAAGCACCATCGGACGACGCCGTGAGCTGCTTTGGGGCTCCCGGACCCCCTCCTGCAATATGCCGCTTAGCCCGGGCCGAGAATTTCCCGGGCTATGCGCTGTGCTTCGAGTTCTTCCGGTGACGCCGTTTCGCCGCGGAGGTATCCGGCGTTGGCGATGGCCTGGCGGAGTTCCACCTCGGTCCTCGCAGCGTTCACCCCGCGGTGGGCCATCGCATGGCAGTTGGCGCACAGCGGGACCAGATCCGTGAGCGGGTCCAGCTGGTAGGTGCTGCCAAGCTGCGAGTCCGGCACCGTATGGTGGACGTCGATGAAGTCTGCGCCGATCTCCCCGTACGCCACTTCGAAGGAGAACCCGCAGGCCGCGCAACTGGTCCCGCGCTGGGCGATGCAGGCCCGCCGCGCCTCGGGGTCGCGTTCGTACCGGTTTGCCGGGACGTGGACCACGGCGTTCCCCGGGTAGGTGCCGGGTGCCGGCAGGGTGGGGTCCGGTCCCTGGCCCGGTCCGACGCGGGCCCACAGGTCCCGGAGATGGAGCTCCTCACCCGGGCCAAGCTCCACGCTTGCGCCGCCGGCGTTCTCACCGAGGCGCTGCCATGGGGCGCCCGGCAACGCGCCAGTAAGAACGTCAGCGGGAACGTGGTCCCCGAGGGGCAGGAGCGCGTCGAACGCCACGAGCGGCTGCCCGGCGCCTGTGCCCGCCACCACGCCGTGACCCAGCAGGCCGGGACCGTGAGTTCCCTGCAGGACCAGCCAGGCGTCAGTGCCCGCAGGGATGTCCCGGCCCGCCTGCCACGGCTCGACATGCAACCCGGAGGCGGCCACCCGGTCAACGGCGGCCGCATAGTTCCAGCGGTCCCAGCTTGCAGGGTCCCAGCCGAGGATGATGGCGCTCATGCCTCATTCTTGCATCGAGGATTTCCCGGTCCGGCACGCAGGGCCCCTCCGCGGCGATGGCGGCTCCGGCGCGGGCCGTGGCATAAGGAAGCCGGTGCAGCTGTTCGCGGGACCGCGCCAACTGCACCGGCGAGTAGGACGAATATTCAGAATTTACGGATCATTCCTCATGCGCGGCTCCCATGTCCCGGCTTGTCTTTCCGGGCTACGCCCTGTCCCCGGCCCTGGTGCGGGTCAGCAGCCAACCGCAAACGATCATCGCTACGCCCAGCACCAGGTGGGTCCAGTTGTCCGTCATGTTCAGCGACAGGAAATTGGCCGCCGACCCTACACCGACACTGAGTCCAAAAATGCTGAGGATGATGTACAGCGCACCGGCGCCCATCAGGAAATTGCGTGCGCCGTGTTCGGTCCGGGACATCGCCCAGCCCGTTGCGCCGATGGCCATCTGCACAACGTTCAGCAACATGGACACCTGAAACACACCAAGGAACATGGCATGGGAATCAGGCCCAAGGAACATCAATTCGCTGTACCGGGTGGTGACGCCGGGGACAAAGCCCAGGATACCCACTGCCAACATGAGAATACCTACACCCATGCCCGCATTCTGGACGTCTGCGCGTCCGAAATGTACACCGTGGGCATGTGGGGATGCGGTAGTCATTTTCTGCCTCCAACCACTGATTGCGGACAATCCAATTTTACGGCGGAGCTGTGGAAAAAGCGCCGAAATCGGCTCCGATGCGGCTGCGACGCCTGTCGCAGACCGGCTGGCGGGTCCGGCCGTGACACCATGGGAAACGATGAAACTGCGCGCTGATCAGACCGGAGACCGTGGCCTTCCCATGCCCTTATGGCTGCAGGGCGCCCTCGAAACGGCGCAGGCGGCCATCATCTCGGCGCTCCTGGTCCTGGTGCCCATCGTTGCCGTCTGGGCGACCGGAGGTTTTCAGAACACCGCGTTCGACGCGTTGGCCCGGCTTGCCGGCCAGGCTTGGCTGCTGATCCACGGCGTTCCGCTGGAACTGGCCGACGCCGGAACCGGCGCGGCCCGCAGCGCAAACTCTGGCCTGCTCACCCTGATTCCGCTCGGGCTCACCCTCATCCCCTTCCTGCTCGCCTGGCGGGCCGGGCGGCGGCTGGCCCGCGCCTCGTACACGGACCAGCTGTGGCAGGCGTTGCTCGGTTCGTGGCTGGTCTACTCGGCCTTCGGCGCGGCTACCGGCTTTGTGTGCCGCACGCCGGACGTCGTCATCAACATCTGGCACGCCATGCTGATCCCCCTGATCCCGTTCGCCCTGGGCATGGTCATCGGAGCGCGCCGCGAAGCCGGGTCGTGGAGCCGGCTGATCGGCGTCGATGCCGTGGACTGGATTTCCCGCACCAGCCAGCATTCGCGCTGGGCCGGATCCTACCTCGGGTCAGCCGCGAAAGCCGGCTTCCTGGCGCTGGTGTCCGCGCTGACGCTCGCGTGCGTGCTCCTGGCTGTTGACCTCGTCATCCATTGGAACCTGGTGCTGACCGTTTATGAAGGGCTCGACGCCGGCGCGGTAGGGGGTGCGGCGCTCACCATTGCGCAACTCGGCTACCTGCCCAACCTCGCGGTCTTTGCCCTGGCCTGGATCAGCGGCTCCGGTTTCGCCATGGGCGTCGGCTCGCAGGTGGGGCCGCTGGGCACCGCCACCGGGCCCCTGCCCGCCATCCCGGTCTTCGCCGCGATCCCGTCCGGGCCGCTGGACTACGGCTTTGTGGCCCTGGTGGTCCCGGTGCTGGCCGGGGTCCTGGCCGGCTGGTGGTTCCTCCGTGAAGGCGAAAACCACTTTGATGAATGGCTGTCCATCAAAGTGCACGCCCGCTGGTTCACTGCCACTGCCTCCACCTTGGCCCTCGGCGTCCTGATCGGCGCCGTTGCAGGACTGCTGGCGGCCGCACTGGCCTGGCTGGCCGGCGGCTCCGCGGGGCTGGGACGCCTCACCGACATCGGTCCCGACCCCTGGTGGCTGGGACTCTGGCTGGCCGCTGAAGTGGGGATCGGCGTCGTCATCGGTTACGCGGCCGGTCCATGGCTGGAACGCCAGCAACAGGTCGACGCGGACGCGGAGCTGGTCTCCTAGCTTTAGCTGGCGCGTGTAGCCCGCGGACGGCCGGTCCGGTGTCACCCTTGCCGTTCGCTTTTGCGGCACAAATCATTCCGGCACCATCCGGTTTGGCCGGGTGGTTTGGGGCTAGTGTTGCTGGGGTCGGCACCTGCCGCGAATACCCTCAGGGAGGGTGCATGAACTCCACCACATCCGGTTCGAACCAGTCCAGCTCCGAGCAGTTCGGGCAGCACCTAGCCAGCATCGGGGGTTCAGAGGCTGACCTCGGCGGATCCGCCTACACGGTCACCGATGACGACACCGTCCAGAGCGTGGCCTCGGGCCTGCGGATCGAACAACAGCAGCAGGGCACCCCCGTGAGCACGCCAGCCATTCTGCACGCATCCGCGGAGGTCCTGATCAGCAGGCGCGATGAAGGCGACCCCGAAAGCCACGCCGGAACGTCCCATGCGGGGGAGTACCAGTTGGACATCCACCTCAGCGGGGATCGCAGCACCCGGGAATCCATCCCTCAAAAGGACCTCGAGCAGGCCCGGATCTGGGCGAAAGGGCGGATCGAGGCTGAGGGCGCGGACTTCGGTGCCATCTACTTCCCTACCGGAGGAGGCATCGAACCCGGCACCGGAGCGCTTGAATGCCGTTACGACCGGGCGGTGGGCTGGTACCGGTAGGTGGGCTGGTACCGGTAGGTGGGCTGGTACCGCTAGCGGAGGCCGGGCATTGACTGCTCCAGCTGGACACGGCAATTGGACATTGCCTGGTCCGTCAGGGCTTCCCGCTGGCAGGCCTGGAACTCCTGGACCTGGCTGAAGAACACCGCTGAGGCCAGGATGACCAGCAGCATGATGAGCGAAACCACCAGGCCCGCGATGGTGCCGAACAGGACCAGCCGGGACTCCTTCAGCTTTGCCGACCGGACCAGCAGCATGATGCCCAGGACAAAGCTGGCCGCCGTCAGGATGCCGGTGAGCCAGAGGTAGCTGACGTCCAGCTGGTAGACGAAAAAGGCGCCGAGCACGGTGAGAATGAAGATCCGGAACAGGTTGCGGGTCTTGCTGAGCGAGGTTTTCGCGGCCTCGCTGAGCTGCGGTTTAGTCCGCTGCTGGCCAGCTGGTTCCGGGGGAGTAGTCATGGATTCCAGCCTACGCGAGCCTGCCCATAAGCTAGACCCATGCGCATCGTAGTCCTCGTTTCCGGTACCGGCTCCAACCTCCAGGCCGTCATTGACGCCGTGAAGTCCGGGGAGCTGGACGTGGAAATCGCGGCGGTGGGTGCCGATCGTGAGGGGACCTACGGGGTGGAGCGTTCGTCCGAGGCCGGGCTGGAAACCTTTGTGGTCAACTTCAATTCGTTCCCAACCCGCGACGAATGGGATGCCGCCCTGACGGCGAAGGTGGCTTCCTACGCCCCGGATGTGGTGGTCTCCTCCGGCTTCATGCGGATTGTCAGCGCCGACTTCATCGATGCCTTTGACGGCAAGTACCTCAATACCCACCCCGCGCTGCTGCCGGCGTTCCCCGGTGCCCACGGCGTCCGCGACGCCATGGCCTACGGCGTGAAGGTGACCGGCTGCACGGTGCACTGGGCCGACGCCGGCGTGGATACGGGCCCCATCATCGCCCAGGAAGCCGTCGCCGTTGAGCCGGGGGACACCGAGGACACCCTGCACGAGCGGATCAAGGTGGTGGAGCGCCGCCTCCTGGTGTCCACCCTGGCAGCCCTCGCCGCCTAACCCCTCCCGCCGCCTAACCCCTCCCAAGTAGGTAGCGCTATCTGTCGTTTTGACCCCTCAGAACGACAGATAGCGCTACCTACTTGGGTTGACGGAGGGGAGCCTGTGGATAACTTCAGCGGCCTTCTCGCGGGCCTGCCACCATGGGCAGATGAAGGTCCCCAGCGAACTGCCCCAGCCGTTGTCCTCCCTTCCGTTCACACTGAAAGAAGCGGCCGACGCCGGGATCACCCAACGTAGGTTGCGTCACCAGGGCTTGGGGCGCCCCAGCCGCGGCGTCCGGGTGCCGGAGGTGGAGGACTGCCCTCTTGACCGCAGCATTCGCCCCTACACCCTGGTTACGGAGTCAGCCGCGGCTTCCCATGCGTCGGCGTTCCTGTTGTGGGAGTTCCCGGGCTTCCTCCCGGGAAGCGATGAGCAGCTGATTCATATCTCCCGGCCCGATTCGGTGGCCATCATGCGCCGTCCGGGAGTGAAGGGTCACCGGGGCCAGTTCTTCGACGACGAAATCGTTAATTTCAACGGCCTGCTGGTCACCTCGCGTGCCCGAACGTGGCTGGACTGCGCCCGGAAAATGAGCATTGATGAGATAACTGTCGTAGCGGATCACCTGTTGAGGATTCCTCGGCCGGACTTCGAAGGGAGGGCTGAACCCTTCGCGACCAAGGAAGACCTTGAGGATATGCTCGACCGGCACAAGGGGACCCCGGGGATTCAAAAGGCCCGCCTTGCCCTCGAACAGGCCAGAGTCGGGGCTGATTCCGCCCCGGAAACGAGGCTGCGGCTGGCACTGGAGTACGCGGGATTGCCGGAACCGAAATTGAACATGCGCGCGGACCTGGGAGCCGGCGTCGTACGTCAGCCTGATCTCGCCTATCGGGACCACAAAGTGGCAGTGGAATACGAAGGCGATGGACACTCTGAGGTGGCCCGGATCGTCAGGGACATCGCCCGCGAGGAGGATTTCGCAAGGGCGGGCTGGCTGCCGGTCAGAATCTCCAAACGCCACATGCAGAACGACGCGCGGGCCGCCGTCGCCAAAGTCCGTTCGGCGCTTATGACCCGAGGCTGGTCGCCCAAGTAGGTAGCGCTATCTGCCGTTTTGAGCGTCCATAACGACAGTTGGCGCTACCTAGTTGGGCAAGGGGGGCCTAGTCGAGGCGGCGCAGCTTGGTTTCGGGGGAGAAGAACGCCATCCACAGCACGGCAACCAGGACAAGCCCGCCGGCCAGGGCGAAGGAGGTGGCCAGGCCGAGCTCGGGCCAGAAGTAGTTGGCGAAAATGAGTGGCCCAAGGCCGGCACCCAGCCGGGAGAACGTCGAGGCCCAGCCAAACCCCGTGCCGCGCAGCTCCGTGGGGTACAGCTCGGACACATAGGCGTAGAGCACCGGGATGGCCACCTGGACGATAAAGCCGAACACGAGCAGCCAGAAGATCGCCGCCGACGGGATGTCCACCACAAACGCCACGATCACCAGGGTCAGCGCCGAGAGCGGGCCCGTGATGGCCAGAATCCACTTGCGGCCCACGCGCTCCACCAGCAGGGCGGCGACCACCACGCCCAGCAGGCCCACGGCCGACATGGAGGCCGTGGTCACGAAGGCCTTGTACTCCGCGAAACCGGCACCGATCAGGATCCGCGGCATCCACGTCAGGGACAGGTAATAGACCAGCAGGATGCTGAAAAACAGGGCCCATGCGGTGGTGGTGATCTTCCAGTTGAACTGCCAGACCAGGCGCAGCTGATGCCAGGCGCTGCCGGCGGACAGCCGCGGAACGTCCTGCGCATCCGGCAGGCTGTAGGCCCGGGGTTCGGCGCCGGTGGCTGCCACGAGGTCATCAATGACTCGGGCGGCTTCCTCCCGGCGGCCTTTGCGGATCAGGAACAGCGGAGACTCCGGGACACTGCGCCGGATCCAGAACACCAGCAGCGCCGGCAGCACCATCACCAGCATGGTCAGCCGCCAGTCCCCGAAGATGCCCACCATTGCGGCGGATACAAAGCCCGCCAGGGCCGCGCCCACCGGCCACCAGCCGTCCATCGCGGTGAGGACCTTGCCGCGCTGCTTCCGGGGTGTGAACTCACCCACCAGCGCATAGTCCACGGGAATGCAGCCGCCCAGGCCGAAGCCGGCCATAAAGCGGAACACGCAGAACCAGATGAAGTCCGGGGAGAACGCGCCGAGCACGGTGAACAGCGAGAAGATCAGCAGCGTTGCCGTGAACGCCTTCTTCCGCCCGATGGTGTCCGCAATGGTTCCCCACACAAAGGCGCCCAGGGCCATGCCGATCAGGTTGGCTGTGCCCACCCAGGCCACCTCACCGGCCGCGAGTGCCCAGTGGGTGGAGAGCAGCGGGATGAGGATGCCGTTCAGCGTCACGTCCCAGGCATCGAACATGAATCCGAGGCCGCCGATCACAAAGATCCGGCCCTGGACCTTCCACCGCCACGGCAGTTCCTGGACCACCTGTTCGCCGCTGGGCACAGTGGTGTAAATATTCATCGCAGCCTCCTGCCTAAATCTTAGAGGCACGCGAAGTCGGGATCTGCGTGGCGTCGCTTCGCGCGTCCGGGGTGCAGTCCGGGCAGCGCACCGGCCGCCCGCAAAACGGAGGCAGCGGACAACACGATAAACTGGCCCTACCCCCACCACCCGCGGCCCACCCGCGGCACTGGTCCGCGACATAAGACGGAGACTTTTGTGAGCTTCACGCAGCCTGAACGTGTATCCATCGACCGGGTTCCCATCCGCCGGGCCCTGATCTCGGTCTACGACAAGACCGGTCTGGAGGAGCTCGCCAAAGGACTGCACGCAGCGGGCGTGAAGATTGTGTCCACCGGTTCAACGGCCAAGAAGATCGCCGCGGCCGGCATCCCGGTCCAGGAAGTCGAGGAAGTCACCGGCTCCCCGGAAATGCTCGACGGCCGCGTCAAGACACTGCACCCCCGGGTCCACGGCGGCATCCTGGCCGACCGCCGCGTCCCGGCGCACATGGACACGCTGACCAAGATGGAGATCGAGACCTTCGACCTCGTCGTGGTGAACCTCTACCCCTTCGTGGAGACGGTCAAGTCCGGCGCCGCACAGGATGACGTGGTGGAGCAGATCGATATCGGCGGTCCCGCCATGGTGCGTTCAGCAGCGAAGAACCACGCCGCCGTCGCCATTGTGGTTGACCCCGGCTTCTACGGCCAGGTGGTCACCGCCGCGGCTGAAGGCGGCTTTGACCTGAAGACCCGACGCCGGCTGGCCGCGAAAGCGTTTGCCCACACCGCCGCGTACGACAACGCGGTGGCCACCTGGACGGCCAGCCAGTTCAAGGATGAGGACGGCGACGGCATCATCGACTGGCCCGCCTACGCCGGCCTATCCCTGGAACGCTCCGAGGTCCTGCGCTACGGCGAAAACCCCCACCAGCAGGCCGCGCTGTACGTCGATAAGGCTGCTCCGGCCGGCATCGCCCAGGCTGACCAGCTGCACGGCAAGGCCATGAGCTACAACAACTTCGTCGACGCCGACGCCGCCCTGCGCGCCGCGTTCGACTTCACCGAGCCCGCCGTCGCCATCATCAAGCACGCCAACCCCTGCGGTGTGGCCGTTGGGTCGGCCGATGCTGAAGATCCGATCGCCGACGCCCATGCCAAGGCCCACGCCTGCGATCCGGTCTCAGCGTTCGGCGGCGTCATCGCTGCCAACAGCACCGTGACGGCCGGCATGGCCCGCACGGTGGCCGGCATCTTCACCGAAGTGGTCATCGCCCCGGCCTTCGAACCCGAAGCGGTCGAAATCCTCGCCAAGAAGAAGAACATCCGCCTGCTGGCCCTGCCCGAGGGCTACGGCCGCTACCCGACGGAATTCCGCCAGGTCTCCGGCGGCATGCTGGTCCAGGCCACTGACAAGGTGGACGCCGACGGCGACAACCCCGCCAACTGGACCCTCGCCGCCGGTGAAGCCGCGGACGAGAAGACGCTCGCGGACCTGGCCTTCGCTTGGACCGCCTGCCGCGCAGCCAAGTCCAACGCCATCCTGCTCGCGGACAACGGCGCAGCCGTCGGCATCGGCATGGGCCAGGTCAACCGGCTGGACTCCTGCCGCCTCGCCGTGGAGCGGGCCAACTCGCTCGGTGTCTCGGTGGAGTCCGACGTCGAAGGTGCCGGCGGTGCCTCCAACACCAGCGCTGCCAACGCACCGGAGCGTGCCCGCGGCGCCGTTGCCGCCTCGGACGCGTTCTTCCCGTTCGCCGACGGCCTGCAGATCCTGATCGACGCCGGCGTCCGCGCCGTGGTTCAGCCGGGCGGGTCCGTCCGGGATGAGGAAGTCATCGCCGCGGCCAACGCCGCCGGCATCACCATGTACTTCACGGGTGCCCGCCACTTCTTCCACTGACCCCCACTCGAAGACTGCACTGAAGTAGAACGCCCGACGGCGCCTGTCCCCGATGAGGGGAGAGGCGCCGTCGGGCGTTGGAACTGGAATTCAGGAATGATTCGCGTCCGGGTCCGCGTCGTCGTCCGGCGCCCCCGGGGCAGGGTCCGGGAGGCGAAGCTCCCGGGGCTTTGCCGCCGCCATCCTTTCCGGGGTCCAGTACGCGAGGATTTCTTCGGGCGTCTGGTCCGATTCACTATGGCTGACGGAACCCTCCAGCGGCCGTCCGCCCGGTCGCCGGTCCGGGGCCGGGTCCTGCGACTTTTTAGGCTGCCTGGGCAAGGGTGTACGTATCCTCAATGACTTGGCCCCAGTACGGGCCGTACATCACGTTGGCGCTGTTATAGCCGTAGCTGTTGATGGAGTTTTGCAGGCCGCTGGAGAGGAACCAGGGGCCGCCGGAGGAGCCGCCGGTCATGGTGCACGGGATTCCCTGGGTGTTGAATTCAGGATGCGTGGTGTCATCCGTTGCCTTGCCCTTGCAGCTCCACAGTGTTTCGCCGTTGTAGGGCGCGGAGGCGGGGTAGCCATAGGAGGTGTACTGCACGCCGCGATCAGAATTGAACTCAACGCCGGACCCTCCCACAACGTCCGTGAGACTCTCGCCGTCCGCATTGGGGTTCATGACCGCGAAGCCGGTGTCAAAGGCGATATCCCCCTTCTGCTGCCATTGGGGGGTGGTGTGCAGGCTCTTGGCCGTCCACCGTCCGTAGGGCGCCGCACCATTCTCATAGGCCGGAACAAAGATGAAGTTCTTGGCGAAGGCGCCCGGACCGCTATTGACGCAGTGGCCGGCCGTCGCCACGGTGCTTCCGTTCGCGGACGTGACGGCATTACCGGAGCACACATAGTTGGCCCCGCCCATGGTGAAGAAAACCTTGCCGATGTTGTCCACCGTTGCCGCCTCGCGGGCGAACTTGGGGCTGCTGCTGTTGGTTTTGGCTGCGGTGCTGGGCTTGACCTTGGTGTTCTTGCCCTTGGCAACCGTGTCTGGGGAGGTGGCCACGCGGCCGGGGGCAGCGCCGGCCAGGGCATCGCCGGGAATCGCGGCGCGCATGCGGTCCGCAGTCCAGTATTCCGCGGCGCCGGTGCTGTCCACCTTGGCGCTGGCCACCACGGGGGCTGTCTTATCGCCTGACGCAGCCGGAACGGCGTTCGCGGTTCCGGCCCCCACCAGCGCCAGCATGGCAGCTGCGGTGAGGCTGAGGAGGCTGGCCGCCAAGGACCTGGTTCGCGTCATGATTGTCCTGTCTGAACGGTGAGAGAGCGGTCTCACTGAGCCCGCCCATGACCAGTAGAACCTACCGATGCAACACGACTTTTGTAAATAGTAAAACCGTCCCCGGTGCCGCGTCAGTCTGGAAAAAGATGAGGCCAGGGGGTACTTTTCTCATATCAATGACTTCTCCGGTCCGGGCAGCGGACTCTGAACGAAGTCGGGGCCCAAATCGTGATCGCTTTCCGGAACTCGCCAAGGCGATCCGCGGCCCCAAGTACGTGCAGCCCTGCCCGCGTGATCTTCCCCACAAGCGGCGCCGACAGTTGCCCCGCCCGCCGGCGGGCCTTACCGGTGGCAAATCACGACGGCGACTCTCCCCGGCGGGGTGCCGCCCGCCGTCGTGCGCCGCGCACTGCCCCCAAACCGGCGGTAATACGGGGCCTCCCGGCCGTCCCGGGTAGGGCTCAAAGCTGTGACCTCGGGTAAGTTAGGCGTGGTGAAATAGACCAAATTTCCACAGCCGACCTCTAGGGAGACGCCCGCGCATGTCCAAGATTATCTATACCCACACCGACGAAGCGCCGATGCTGGCTACGTATTCGTTCTTGCCGATCATCGAGGCATTTGCTTCGACTGCAGGTGTGGAGGTGGAGACCCGTGACATTTCGCTCGCAGGCCGCATCATCTCCGTGTTCGGTGACTACCTCACCCCGGAGCAGCAGACCGGTGACGCCCTTGCTGAACTCGGTGAACTGGCGAAGACGCCGGAAGCCAACATCATCAAGCTCCCGAACATCAGCGCATCCATCCCGCAGCTGAAGGCCGCCATCGCCGAGCTCCAGAGCCAGGGCTACAACCTGCCGGACTACCCGGACAACCCCGCCTCCGATGAAGAGACGGCCGTCCGGTCCCGCTACGACAAGATCAAGGGCTCCGCCGTGAACCCCGTCCTGCGTGAAGGCAACTCGGACCGCCGGGCGCCGCTGTCGGTGAAGAACTACGCCCGCCAGAACCCGCACTCCATGGGTGCCTGGTCGGCGGACTCCAAAACCAACGTGGCCACCATGGCCAAGGACGATTTCCGCTCCAACGAGAAGTCCGTGGTCATCGACGCCGACGGCACCATCGCCATCCAGCTGGTGCGCGAAGACGGCTCCGTCAAGGTCCTGAAGAAGGCCTTCCCGGTTCTGGCCGGCGAAGTCATCGACGGCACCGTGATGCGCGCCGCAGCCCTGGATGAGTTCCTCAAAGCCCAGGTTGCCCGCGCCAAGGAGGAAGGTGTCCTTTTCTCCGCGCACCTGAAGGCCACCATGATGAAGGTGTCGGACCCCATCATCTTCGGTCACGTGGTGAAGGCCTACTTCTCCGAGCTCTTCGAGACCTACGGCAAGCAGCTGGCCGCCGCCGGCATCAGCCCCAACAACGGCCTGGCCGCCATTCTGAGCAGCCTTGAGGACCTGCCGGAGGACGTTCGCGCCGGAGTCCAGGCACTCATCAAGAAGGGCCTCGACGACGGTCCGGCCCTGGCGATGGTGGACTCGGACAAGGGCATCACCAGCCTGAACGTTCCCTCGGACATCATTGTGGATGCCTCCATGCCGGCCATGATCCGCTCCTCCGGCCACATGTGGGGCCCGGACGGCAAGGAAGCCGACACCCTGGCCGTCCTGCCGGACAGCTCATACGCAGGCGTCTACCAGGTAGTCCTTGATGACTGCCGCGCCCACGGGGCCTTCGATCCGACCACCATGGGCACCGTCCCGAACGTGGGCCTGATGGCGCAGGCGGCCGAGGAATACGGCAGCCACGACAAGACGTTCGAAATCCAGGAAGCCGGCAAGGTGCAGATCGTTGACGGCGCCGGCAACGTGCTGATCGAACACGACGTGGCCCCCGGTGACATCTGGCGTGCCTGCCAGACCAAGGACGCCCCCATCCGCGACTGGGTCAAGCTGGCCGTCACCCGCGCCCGCGCCTCCAAGATGCCCGCCGTCTTCTGGCTGGATGAAAGCCGCGCCCACGACCGCAACCTGATCGCCAAGGTTAACGAGTACCTCAAGGACCACGACACCACGGGCCTGCAGATCGAGATCATGTCCCCGGAGAAGGCAACCGCCTTCACCCTGGAGCGCATCCGCAAGGGCGAGGACACCATCTCCGTCTCCGGAAACGTGCTCAGGGACTACCTCACGGACCTGTTCCCGATCCTGGAACTCGGAACCAGCGCCAAGATGCTCTCCGTGGTTCCGCTGATGAACGGCGGCGGACTCTTCGAGACCGGTGCAGGCGGGTCAGCCCCGAAGCACGTCCAGCAGCTGCTCAAGGAAAACCACCTTCGCTGGGACAGCCTGGGCGAGTTCCTGGCCCTGGCCGTGAGCTTCGAGCACCTGGCCACCACCACCAACAACGCCCGTGCGCAGGTGCTGGCCGACACCCTGGACAAGGCAACGGGGACCTTCCTGCTGGAAAACAAGTCCCCGAGCCGCCGCGCGGGCGAGCTGGACAACCGCGGCAGCCACTACTACCTGGCACGGTACTGGGCCGAGGAACTGGCCAAGCAGACCGAGGACGCCGAGCTCGCAGCCTCATTCTCCGCTGTTGCCGGCGAACTGACGTCCAACGAGGAAACCATCGTTGGCGAACTCGCCGCGGTGCAGGGCTCACCGGTGGACATCGGCGGCTACTACCGTCCGGACGACGCCAAGACCTCCGCTGTCATGCGGCCCTCCGCAACGCTGAACAAGGTCATTGCCACGCTGAGCTAAGGTTCTCTGAGCCTGAAGAACAGTAAAAGGCGGTGCCCCGGGAAACCGGGGCACCGCCTTTTTTCTTCGGAATCGGTGGGTGAGGCGTTCCGCCGTGCCGGGTTTCTTGGCGGCCACATCGGAGCATTCCCGGCCCGAATACCGGAACCCGGGTTGTGGCAGGAGGCATCTTTCCCTAGGGTACTAAGTACGCTTAGTATCTCGGCGGATTGCCGATGACTGCTGAGGTTGCCCACCCCAGAGGAGAAAAATCCGTGCCTGAAGAAAGCAACATCCAGATTCCCGGTGTTCCTGCCAGTGAACCCGCGGCCCTCGACGAGCCCACCACTCCGCGTGAGCCCCTGCCGCCCAAGCCGGACCAGCAGGGCCCGGAAGCAGTCTCACCAACGGGGACGCCGACCGGGGCGCCTCTGACCGCGCGTGCCCAGTCGGGGCAGTACCTCACCACAGCGCAGGGGCTCAGGCTCGGCGACACGGACCATTCCCTGAAAGCCGGCCCGCGCGGACCTGTCCTGCTGCAGGACCACCACCTCCGGGAAAAGATCACGCATTTCGACCACGAACGCATTCCGGAGCGTGTGGTGCACGCCCGTGGCGCGGGCGCGCATGGAGTGTTCAGGTCCTACGGCACCGCCGCCAGGATCAGCCGCGCCGGCTTCCTGGCCAAGGATGTGGAAACGCCGGTCTTCGTACGCTTTTCCACGGTCCTGGGCTCGCGCGGGTCTGCGGACGCCGTCCGTGACACGCGGGGATTTTCCACCAAGTTCTACACGGATGAAGGCACCTACGACCTCGTGGGCAACAACATCCCGGTCTTCTTCATTCAGGACGGCATCAAGTTTCCGGACCTTATCCACGCCGGAAAGCCCCACCCGGACCGGGAGATTCCGCAGGCCCAGAGCGCCCATGACACCTTTTGGGATTTTGTTTCCCTGCACACTGAGGCGCAGGCCCACACCATGTGGAACATGTCCGACCGGGGGATCCCGCGGTCCTTGCGGACCATGGAAGGTTTCGGCGTCCACACTTTCCGCTTCGTGAACGCCGAGGGAAAGACCACGCTGGTGAAGTTCCACTGGAAGCCCAAGCAGGGCGTCCACTCGCTGGTCTGGGAAGAAGCCCAGATCATCAACGGGATGGACCCGGACTTCCATCGCCGGGACCTGGCCGACGCCATCGAAGCCGGCGCTTTCCCGGAATGGGAACTGGGGGTGCAGACCTTCCCGGATACCGAGGACCAGATGTTCGAGGGCATCGACCTGCTGGACCCCACCAAGTTCGTTCCCGAGGAGTTGGCCCCGGTCCAGCCCATCGGCATCATGACGCTCAACGCCAACCCCACCAACTATTTCGCGGAGACCGAGCAGGTGGCCTTCCATCCAGGACATTTGGTGCCTGGCATCGACGTTACCAACGACCCGCTGCTGCAGGTCAGGCTGTTTTCCTACCTTGACACCCAGATCTCCCGGCTTGGCGGTCCAAACTTCGGCCAGATCCCGATCAACCGTCCGCAGGCACCGGTGAATGACATGCTCCGCGACGGCATGCACCAGCAGGCGGTGCACGGCGGGGCGGCACCGTACCACCCCAATTCGCTGGACGGCGGCTGCCCGTTCCTCGCCGGCCAGGACATGAGCGCCTTCATTGACGTGCCGGAAGAGCTTGCCGCGTCCATCAAGGAGCGGAAGAACCCGGCATCCTTCAGCGATCATTACAGCCAGGCCCGGCTGTTCTTCCGCAGCCTCACCCCCGTGGAGCAGGATCACGTGATCCAGGCCTACACCTTCGAACTGGGCAAGTGCTACGAGAAGGCAATCCGGGAGCGGCAGTTGCTTGCCCTGGCCAATGTGGACACGGACCTGTGCGCGGCCGTGGCGAAGGGCCTGGGCATGCCCGCGCCGGCCGCCACCGAGGACGTTGCCGACGCCGAACCCAGCCCCGCCCTGTCGCAGCTGGGCAAGACCTGGCCGGTGGCCGGCCGCGTAGTAGGGATCATGGCGGATCAGGACAGCGACCTTGAGGAGGTCAACGCAGCACGCAAGGCACTGGACGCTTTGGGCATCGTGCCGCTGGTCATCGCACCGGCCGGCGGAACCCTGGGTGAAGAGGGCGACGGCGGCGTCCCCGTCCAACGGACCTACCTCACCGCGCGCTCCACCGAATTCGATGCAGTCATAGTTGCCGGCGGAGCAATGCGGGCTTCGGATGCCACAGCCGGCCGTGACGCCAAGGCCGGCGAACCCGGCGCTTCACTGGATCCGCGGGTTGTGCTGCTGCTTTCCGAAGCGTTCCGGCATGCCAAGGCGCTGGGGGCGTGGGGGGAACACTCTGCGACGCTTGAAACGGCCGGCATCCCTCAGGACACTGCCGGTGTTGTCGCGGCGGGCACGGCAGGTGAGCTGGTTCCGCAAATCGCGGAACTGCTGGCGAACCACCGTGTGTGGGAACGCTTTCCGGCCAACTAAGCTTTCCGGCTAACCAAGAAGGACCTGCCTCCGTTTAGCGGACAGTCAGAAGCGGTGCCCCGGGAAACCGGGGCGCCGCTTCCGTTGCGGGCGTGCAAACTCAGTAACGGGCAGCCCAGCCGTTGGTGGCCGTCAGCCGTCCTTGCCTTTTCCCTTGCCGGCTTTGCCGTTGTTCTGTGCCGGGGCGGGGGCGGGTGCAACCGGTGCGGGAGCCGCATTGTTGGCCTCGGCAGCAGCGGCAGCGGCGGCAGCCGCGGTAGCATCCGCTTCAGCCTGCCGCTGGGCTGCGGCGGCGTCCTCGGCGGTCTTCGCGGCTGCCGCTGCCGCCGCGAGGACGTCATTGAGGTCTGCCCGGACGGCCGCAACCGCAGTTGTGATCGAGCGCCGGCGGGCATCCGATACGGTCCCGTTGTCGGTAGCCGCCGCCAGGTCTGCCTCGAGCGCCGTCAACTCGTTGAGCGCACCCGTTGGGTCATTACCCGCGGCGGCCTGGCTGACGCTCAGGACGCGTTGCTGAAGTTTCGCCGCAGTGTCCTGCTTCAAGCCCGAGTCCGCCGGACCGCAGGCGGCCAGGGATCCGGCAAACAGAAGGGCGGCCGCAGCTGCTGACAGGCAGCGCAAAGCGCAGCGGCCCCGGCGGACGTTCTGCCCTGACGTCATGGTTCCACGCTTTTCTGGAGTTCCTGGAGGTGGTCACCCAGGCTGCCGGTGACCGTGGGGTAGGGGACGACGTCGGGCGTTTGCTGTGCAGCGAGGCTGACGGTCAGGGCCGTTGCGGCAGCCACCACGGCGAGGAGGCCCAGAATGATGTAAAGCCAGAAACGCCTGGATCGCCGCGGGGCAGGGGGCAGCTCAGTTTCGGCGGTGATCGCGATGGAGGGGGGCCTGAAAGGCATGGCCGGGAGCACCCGGGTGGTTTCCAGCGCGAGTTCACCCGGGGTGGATGCCGGCGAGACCAGTGCTTGCCGGAGCACCGTTTCGACGTCGGCCGCCGCCGGACGTTCCAACGGCTCGATGGCCGTCATGGAGCGGATCAGGTCGGCCCACTCGGAGGGGACATCGTCCGGGATCTCAGGCGAGCGGTGCAGGCGTGCCACGGCCGACTCGACCGCGTTACCCGGATACTCAATCGTTTGCTTGATGCACTCCAACAGGACAAGCCCGAAGGAGTAGATGTCCGTGGCAGGAGACAGCGGCGAGCCCAAAGCCTGCTCCGGGCTGAGGTACGCGGCAGTCCCCACCATGGTTCCCGTGGCAGTGAGCCGTGTCGCGTCAACGATCCTGGCTATGCCGAAGTCCGTCAGCTTGGGACGCAGGGGCTCGCCCGGGCGGATCTGAACCAGGAGGATATTGCCGGGCTTGATGTCCCGGTGGATGACACCCAGACCGTGAACGTACGCCAGGGCGTCGGCAATGCCCGCCCCGATCACAGCCAGTTCGTCCAGGGGGACGGGGCTGTGCCTGATGCGGCTGCGAAGGTCCTGGCCTTCGACCAGTTCCATGGTCAGGAACGGCCGGGGTTCACCGGGGATGCGGGTGTCAATCCCGGCGTCGAACAACGTCACCAGGCTGGGGTGGTTGAGGGTTGCCAGCAGCTGGATCTCCGCTTCCTGGCGTTTCAGCTCGTCGGCATCCGGGGCCTGCGGTGCGAAAAGCTTCAAGGCCACGTCCCGGCCAAGGTTTTCGTCATGGGCACAGTAAACGGTGGACATGCCGCCGCGGCCGATCACGTCACCCAAACGGTAGCGTCCGCCAACCACTTCATCCTTGATGGAGCTAGGCGATTCCGCCCCCATGACCCGTTCCTCCCGGTGTGCACTGCGGCACTGTTGTACGTCAAATTATACCGGTGAACGGGGAAACTAAGGCTACTGTCGTTTTGCGCGCTCCGTGCAGGGCGCCGCCCTTAGTGGACGTCGTTCGGGTAGCTGACCCCCAGCTGCCCGCGGACGCCGTCGAAGAGACGCATGGTTTTGATGGAATCCTCCAGCGGCATCACCGGACTTTCGGTGACACCCTGCTGGATACAACGGGTCACCTCGCGAAGCTCGTAGGTGTAGCCGAGGCCGACGACGTCGAACGGCTCGGTGCGCAGCTCGCCAAGGCCCACACTGATTACCAGTTCCCTCGGGTTGTTGATGGAACCCGCGCTCTGCAAGTAGCCCAGGCTTCCCGCCACGGTGGCCGTCCGGGGACCGAATGCCAGCAGCGAGGACGTCAGCTGGGCCTGGGCGCCGTGGTTGTAGCCAAGCGTCAGAGCGTTCTGGGAGTCCACGCCGTCGTCGTTAATGGAACCCGCGGCACTGACTGTCTGGGGGAACCCCAAGGTTCCCAGGGCCCACAGCAGCGGGTAGACGGAAATGTCCAGGAGCGCACCGCCGCCGGCCTCCCGGGCCCACAGCCTGGAGGTCGGAGAGTACGGGGCCGGAAAGCCCAGATCGGCAGTCACCCAGTGCACGTCCCCCAGTTCTCCCGACGCCGCGATCTCGAAGGCCCGTTGCATCCCCGGCAGGAACCGGCTCCAGATGGCCTCCATCAGGAAGAGCCTCCGTTCGCGGGCCACGGCCACCAGCTCGCTGGCCTCACGCGCGTTGATGGTGAAGGCCTTTTCGCACAGGACGTGCTTGCCGGCATTGAGCGCCGCCAGCACAATCTGATGGTGCTGCGCGTGCGGCGTGGCGACATAGACAACGTCCACCGCGTCGTCGGCGAGCAGATGCTGGTAGCCGGGGACGCCGTCGTCGTCCCAGTAGCTGCGGGCGAAATCATAGGCGGTGGCGAAGCTCTCCGCTGTGTCCCGGCCGCGGGAGCTGACGGCGTATAACTCCGCATCCGCCAGCAGCGCCAGGTCCCGCGACACGGAACGGGCAATCCCGCCGGTGGCAATGACACCCCAGCGCAACGGCCTCCCGGTAGCGGACCGCGGGTCCTGGTCGGGCTGGCTGGACAACCACGGCGTGGCAATTAGCGCGCTCATGGTGCCCATCCTCTCACCCCGGACTGCCGGGGCGTCAGACCATGGCCCGGACCGGTTCTTCGGTCAGCCTGCCCTGCTGGAGCCGGAAGCGGCGGTCGGTCTTATTCGCCAGCGCCCTGTCGTGCGTGACCACCAGGATGGTGGTGTTGTGGTCACGGCTGAGTGCGCTCAGGAGCTCGATGATGTGGTCGCCGGTCTGTTCGTCAAGGTTGCCGGTGGGCTCGTCCGCGAGGATCAGCTTGGGTTCGTTGGCCAGCGCGCGGGCAATGGCCACCCTTTGCTGCTCGCCGCCGGACAGCCGGTTGATGCGCCGGACCTGCTTTGCGGGGTCCAGCTGGACCTGCTCCAGCAGGTCCTGTGCCCGCTGCCGGCGCTGGGTCTTCCGGACGCCGGCGAACTCCATGGGGAGCATCACGTTGTCCACCGCGGAGAGGTTCGGGATGAGGTTGAACTGCTGGAACACAAAACCGATGTCCCGGCGCCGGTACTCGGTCAGCTTGCTGTCCGGCATGGCGGCCAGGCTGACGCCGTTCACGACGACGTCTCCGCTGGTGGGTTTGTCCAGCGCACCGAGGAGGGACAACAGGGTGCTCTTGCCGCTGCCGCTCTTGCCCACGATGGATGCCAGGGTGCCCTGCTCCAGGACAAAACTGACATCGTTGACCGGTCTGATGGTGCGGTCGCCGGAGTTGAAAGTGCGGACCAGGTTCTTGACTTCAATCATGGTTATTCTCCTCGCAGGACTTCGATGGGACGGATGCGGGCCGTGAGCAGGGCAGGGATCAGGGCGCCGATGATGGCCACGCCGAACACTGCCGCGATGCCGGCCGCGATCACGCCGGGGGAGGCGCTCGCGGTGACCGAGGTCAGCAGCTGCGAGGCGCCGCCGAACGGGCCGCCCTGGCCCGGCATGCCGGAGCCGCCGCCGGGGAACCCGGCCGCCCCGCCGCCGACGCCGCGCCCGGTGGAGGCCGCCGTCGTCGTTGTTGAACTGGAACTGATCAGCGCGGACGCGATGCCGCCGCTGGCGAAGGAGGCGACGGCGGCGCCCACCACGCTGCCCATCGCCACCACTACCAGCGCCTCCAGGACGAACTGGAGTCCGATGGTGCGGTTGGGCGCGCCGATCGCCTTGAGCACGCCAATCTCGCGGCGGCGCTCGCGGACCAGCATGACCATGATCAGGAGGATGATCAGGCCCGCCGTGCCCAGCGCTGCGATGAACGCGATGAGGGAGATGTTCTTGACGCTGTCCAGGGAGCTGACCGCCGTTTCGAGGTTGCGCTGGCCCTGGGTGACGTCTGCCTTGTCGGTGCCGAGGGCGGCCTGGAGGGCGGTCTTGGCGGAATCGACGTTTTCCATGCTGTTGACGGTGACGATCATGGAGGAGAGCTCGCCGGGAAGTTCAGCGAGGCCCTGCGCCGCGGGAAGGGTCACATAGAGGGCGTTGTTGCCGAAGGTGGTGCCGGAATCGAACAGGCCGGCCACCGTGAAGGTCCTGTCATTGATGCTGAAGGTGGAGCCCACGCCCAGGCCGTTCTTTTCCGCCAACGTGGTGCCCAGGAGAGCGTTGGTTGATTCGGCGGTGTAGTCCCCCAGGCCGTTGCCCTGGGTGATGCCCAGTGCCTTGCCTGTGCTGTCCACCTCGGCGCCGATGCCCGTTGCGGTGATGGGCAGTGAGCGGGCCGGCTGCGCCGTGGCGGTGCCGGAGGTCCCTGTGGTGCCGTTGGCGGCCTGGTTGCGGCCGCCCAGGGTGCCGGCGTCGATCGCGGCGGTGAGGCTGGTGGTAACTGTGGCGGTGCCCTGGTTCTGGCTCTGGCCGCCGCCCGGTGCGCCCTGGGGGCCGCCCGCCTGGGTTCCTGCGGCGGACTGTGCTGCCGCTTCGGTAGCGTTGCGGAGCCGGAGGGAACTGGTCCCGACGACGGAGCTGACGTTGGGGACGGCGGCTGCGGTTCCGGCCTGTTCGGCTGTCAGCGGCTCGCCGCCGCCGTCGAAGCCCTGGCCGCCGGCCGGGTTGACGGTCAGCACGGTACCCACGGAGGCATTGAGCTCCTGGACTTTTGCGCCGACAGCCTGGTTGGCCACCAGCATGGCCAGGGCAAGTCCGATGGCGACGGCAAGGACCGCCACGACGGCAGCTGTTCGGACTTTGTTTCTGAAGGCGTTGCCAACACTCCGGGCAAGGACGCTCACTGTACTCCTCGGGACATGGGCCGCCTGGTGCGGGCCCCTGCCTCCACAGTGCTCAGCGCTGCTGTGCCCCTGCGGTGGCATACCTATGCGCGGGCTGTGAATGCGTGGGCCGTGAATCGGCAGGTGAGGGAGCGTTTGCTGGAAACCCGCATTAGGTGAGAGGGTTTGCTGGAAACCCGCATTAGGTGAGGGAGGGTTTGGCGGGGGCGGCAAAAGGCCCCGGTCCGCCGTTGCCGGCGGGCCGGGGCCCGGTTATGCAGTTACTTCTTGGTTACTTGGTGATCGGGCCGAGTACCGGGTCGTCCGTGTAGGCCGTCTTCACGTTCTCCTTGGTCACGATGACCGGCGGAAGCAGGAACGCCGGGACAACCTTCGTGCCGTTGTTGTAGGACTTGTCGTCATTGATCTCAGGCTTCTTGCCGGCCTGGAGGTCCTTGACCATAACAATCGCATGCTCAACGAGCTTGCGGGTGTCCTTGTTGATGGTGGAGTACTGCTCGCCGGCCATGATCGACTTCACGGACTCAACTTCGGAGTCCTGTCCGGTGACGACCGGAATCGGCTTGCCAGCCGCCTTGACGGACGTGATGACAGCCCGGGCAAGGGTGTCGTTCGGTGAGAGGACACCGTCCAGCGAGGCCGTCCCGTATGAACCGGTCAACAGGGTATCCATCCGCCGCTGGGCGTTCTCGGCCTTCCAGTCCTGCGTGACAGCTTTCTCGAATGTCGTCTGGCCCGAGAGGACCTTCAGCGTTCCGTCGTCGATCTTCGGCTTGAGGACCGACATGGCGCCGTCAAAGAAGACCTTCGCGTTGGCGTCATCCGGCGACCCGGCCAGAAGTTCGATGTTGTAAGGGCCGGCCGGCTTCTTCGCCTTCATACCGTCCAGCAGGGCTTGGCCCTGCAGCACGCCGACTTTGAAGTTGTCGTAAGCCACGTAGTAGTCCACGTTTTCGGTGTTCAGCAGGAGGCGGTCGTAGGCGATGATGGTGGCGCCTGCATCCTTTGCCTGCTGGAGCTGCGTTCCCAGCTGGGAGCCGTCAAGGGCACCCACGATGATGACCTTTGCGCCCTTGGAGATCATGGCGCTGATCTGGTTCTGCTGTTCGGCCACACCATTGTTGGCGAACTGCACCGTGGGCTTGAAACCGGCACTGCTAAGCCCGTCATTGAACAGCTTTTCCGCCAATACCCAGTTCTCGCTGGTCTTCTTGGGAAGTGCGACGCCGATCGCGGAGTCCTGGGGGAACCCGCCGGTTCCCCCGCTGGCGCCGCCGCCTGAGGTGCTTGGTTCGGAACGTCCGCAGCCTGTCAGCGCCAGTGCTGCGATCGCAGCTATCGTTGCTGCCTTTCCTGCTTTGCCAAACATTCGCATTTCTGTGTCCACTTTCTTTTGGGGTGTTGGGGGCGGGAAGCTGAACTGCTCAGGCTTCCTTGGAAATGGTTTCTCTGGTGGAGGTGACTTCGTCCGGCTGCAGCGGTGTGCCTGTGCCGTTGGACGGTCGGCTGAAGTTCTTCATCATCAACCCGATAATCGACGCGCGGCCTTGGGACTTGTTGTAGACGTCGACGGCCACAGCCACCAACAGCACCAGACCCTTGATCATGGACTGCCAGTCCGCACCCACGCTGAGCAGCTGCAGGCCGTTGTTCAGGACGGCCATGACCAAGCCTCCGACGATGGATCCGATGACGGTACCCACGCCGCCGGTGACTGCCGCGCCGCCAATGAAGACAGCGGCGATGGCGTCAAGTTCCCAGCCGGTGCCGTCCGAAGGACCGGCAGAAGTGGAGCGGGCCACGAAGATCATGCCCGCCAAACCGGCGATGATGGACATGTTCATCATGACCAGGAAGTTGATCTTCTTGGACTTCACACCGGAGAGTTCCGCAGCGTGGCGGTTGCCGCCGACGGCGTAGACGTGCCGGCCAACCACGGTTTTGGAGGAGATGAAGCCGTAGACCAAAACCATAACGGCGAGGATGAGCCCCGGAATCGGGAACGATGTGCCGGGACGGCCCGTGGCGAAGAGGTACGTTGCATAGAGGATGGCTCCACAGATCAGGACGAGCCGAAGGACGCTCACCCAGGTCTCCGAAACCTCTGCGCCGAGCGCCTTGGCGTTGCGCCGCCGTCGGACTTCGCCGAAGATCACGAACGCGACGCCTGCAAGCCCCAGAAGGACGGTGAGGTTGTTGAAGCCGGTGTCCGGCCCCACTTCAGGGAGGTAGCCGGCGCCGATGTACTGGAACTCCCTGGGGACGGGAATCGAGTTGGACTGGCCCACGAACTGCTGTGCACCGCGGAAGATCAGCATGCCGGCCAGGGTCACAATGAACGCTGGTATGCCCACATACGCCGTCCACATGCCTTGCCACGCACCGATCAGGGCGCCGAGGCCCAGGCCCAGCAGGATCGCGACAAACCAGGGAAGGTGCCAGTCCCTCATGCAGATGGCCACCACCATGCCCACGAAGGCAGCCACCGAGCCGACCGACAGGTCAATGTGCCCGGCGATGATGACCAGCACCATGCCGATGGCCAGGATAAGGATGTAGGAGTTTCCGTTGAAGAGGTTGATGACGTTGCCCGGTGTGAGGGTGATGCCGCCTGTGAGCCACTGGAAGAGAACTATCAGAGCCACGAGGGCAAAGATCATCCCGAACTGGCGGGTGTCGCCACCGAAGAGTTTCTTGAGCGCGTTCATTGTTTTCGGTCCTTGTATCTGGAAGGTTCTGGAAGGATCCAGAGGATTAGGCGGCCTTTCGGGCGGAGGTCATGAGCTTCATCAGGCTTTCCTGGCTCGCTTCCGCCTTGTCGAGTACGCCCGTGATGGCGCCCTCGAAGATGGTGTAAATGCGGTCCGAGAGTCCCAGCAGTTCAGGCAGTTCGGAGGAAATCACAATGACGCCTTTCCCCTGGTTGGCCAGTTGCTGGATGATGCCGTAGATCTCGTACTTGGCTCCGACGTCGATCCCGCGGGTGGGTTCATCCAGGATCAGCAGTTCCGGGTCAGTGAACATCCACTTGGCCAGGACTACCTTCTGCTGGTTTCCGCCGGACAGCTTGGCCACCCCCTCCTGCACCGAAGGGGCCTTCGTCCGGAGGGACTTCCGGTATTCCTCGGCAACCGCAAACTCCTTGTTCGTGTCCACCACGCTGCGTTTGCTGATCTTCTCCAGGTTGGCTGACACCGTGGTTGTCTTGATGTCATCAAGCAGGTTCAGGCCGAGGGACTTCCGGTCTTCGGTGACGTAGCCAAGGCCGGCCTGGATCGCCTGGTGAACGCTCTTGAGGGTTACTTCCTTGCCGTGCATGTAGATCTGTCCGGAGACGAAGTGGCCGTAGGACCGGCCGAAGATGGACCGGGCCAGTTCGGTGCGCCCGGCACCCATGAGCCCTGCAAATCCGACGATCTCACCGCGGCGCACAAAGAAGTTCGAGTTCTTGCAGACCATGCGGTCCTGGATCTGCGGATGTGCCACGTTCCAGTTCTTGACCTCGAACAACACTTCGCCGATTTTCGGTGTGTGGTCCGGGAAGCGGGATTCAAGCGCGCGCCCCACCATGCCCTTGATGATGCGGTCCTCGTCCACGCCGTCGGCCTTAACATCAAGGGTTTCGATCGATTTGCCGTCCCGGATGATGGTGATGGAATCGGCGATCTGCTCGATCTCGTTGAGCTTGTGGGAAATGATGATTGAAGTAATGCCCCGGCCCTTGAGACCCAGCATCAGGTCCAGCAGGTGCTGGGAGTCCGATTCGTTCAGCGCCGCGGTGGGTTCGTCCAGGATGAGGATTTTCACTGACTTGTTCAGGGCCTTGGCGATCTCCACCAACTGCTGCTTGCCGACGCCGATCTCCTTGATAGGCGTGTCCGGGTCGTCTCGGAGGCCCACGCGCGCCAGCAGGTCGAGGGACCGCCGCCGGGCTTCGGCCCAGTCGATGACACCGCGCTTGGTGGGCTCATTCCCCAGGAAGATGTTCTCCATGATGGACAGTTCGGGGATGAGGGCCAGTTCCTGGTGGATGATCACGATGCCGGCGTGCTCGCTGGCCCGGATGTCCCGGAACTGCTGGACTTCGTTCTGGTACACAATGTCGCCGTCGTAGCTTCCGTACGGGTAGACACCGGACAGGACCTTCATCAGCGTGGACTTGCCGGCGCCGTTTTCGCCGCAGATCGCGTGGATCTCGCCTGCCTTGACCCGGAGGCTTACTTCGGACAGTGCTTTGACGCCGGGAAATTCCTTGGTGATGGAGCGCATCTCCAGAATTACGGGGTCAGTGTGCGTGGGTTGGGACGTCATGTGCCCTTACGCCTCCAATACGTGACTTCTTCGTCCGCCCTCGCAAAGCGCGGGGGTCGTCTGATGAAAAAGTAAACTGGATCACACCGGTTGTCGTCAAGTCTTGAACGCAATTGGCGCATAACAAGTTGGTCTACGTGCTGCGGATCCCCGCGTGCTGGAACACCAGAGCGGCCGCGCCCAGGGCCTCTGCGCGGTCACCCAGCGATGACATCGTCAGGGTTGTGGTTTCGCCCACAACCGGGACGGCGTGCCGGATGAGGCCCCGCCGGATGGGGTCAAGCAGCAGGTCGCCCAGGCCTGCCAGAGGGCCGCCCACCACAATCACTTCGGGATTGATCAGGTTGGCTACGTTGCCCAGGGCGCGCCCCACGGCCTGGCCCGCATCGTCCACCACGCGCAGTGTGGCGGGATCGCGGGCCAGGGCCTTCCGGACGATGTCCGCCGGGCTGGCCGGGGGGTCCTCGCCGCGGCTGAGCAGCTCAATCATGGTGGTGGTGGAGGCGATGGTCTCCAGGCAGCCACGGTTGCCGCAACGGCACACCAGGCCCTGCTCGTGGATGGTGGCGTGGCCGATTTCGCCGGTGATGCCGACCGTGCCGTAGTAGGGCGCTCCGTTGAGGATCAGGCCGGCGCCAATACCCGATCCGATCTTAAGGAACATCAGGTTGCTGACCCCGGTATGGGGCCCCCAGGTGACCTCTGACCACGCGCCGAGATTGGCGTCGTTGTCAACAAAGACGGGCATTTTGAGGGTTTCTTCCAGGTGCTGCAGGATGTTGATGCCCACCCATTCCGGGAGGATGGCACCCTGCGCCACAGTGCCGGTACGGCGGTCGATCGGCCCCGGGATTCCGACGCCGGCACCCACCAGTGCGGCGCGGTCCACGCCGCTTTCCAGCAGGAGCTTGTCCAGCAGCAGCACCGCCGCGTCGATGCCCTCCTCTGACTGGTGGCCCAGCGGGAGCAGGACGGATTCCTCCGCGATCACGTGGTAGCTCAGGGAAGCCAGGACCACGCGCAGATGGCGCCTGCCGAAGTCGATGCCGACGGCTACCGCGCCGTTGCTGTTGAGCCGGACATTCAGCGCCCGGCGGCCGGAACTGGTGATCGGTTCGGTGGACGCCAGGCCCGCGTCCTGCATGATTTTGACGATGTTGGAGACGGTGGCGGTGGACAGCCCGGTCTGCCGTGCAAGCTCGGCCTGGGTGGACGGGCCGCTCATCAGGGTCTCAATGATCCGCTGCTGGTTCAGTTGCCTCAGGGCGGACTGGGACCCTGGATTTTTCGCCCTGCTCTTCGTTGGGCGCGCTGTAGCGGACATAAAAAGTAGATTGCCTTACGTTGGCAGTTGTAGTCAAGAAGTTAACGCAACTGAGTGGCCCGGCACGCGGTTCGGCCAAGAATCGGGCGGGGAAGAAGTTATCCGTGGAGGTCGCGGTGAAGGCGGGCGAGTTCCACATAGCGGGCGGCGTTCTGTTTTACGCCCTCAAACTCTTCGTCGGTAAGTTCCCGCCGGACCTTGGCGGGTACGCCTGCCACCAGCGATCGCGGCGGTACAATCGTCCCCTCCAGGACCACGGCACCGGCCGCCACCAGCGAGCCGGCGCCGATCACTGCACCATTGAGGACGGTCGCGCCCATGCCGATCAGGCAGTCGTCCTCCACGGTGCAACCATGAACGACGGCGGCGTGACCCACGCTGACCCCGGCGCCGACGGTGCAGGGGAAGCCGGGATCCGCGTGCAGCACCACGTTGTCCTGAAGGTTGCTTCCGGGGCCCACCATGATGGCGGCGGTGTCCGCGCGCACGGATACGCCGTAGAAGGCGCTGGAATCCCGGGCGAGGGAGGCGTTGCCGATGACGGACGCGGTGGGGGCGATGAACGCTGTTTCGTGGACGGCCGGAGCATGGCCGGCGAAAGTGTGAAGAGGAGCCATACCGCCAAGCCTAGGACATCCGCCCCCGGCCCCAACTAAGTAGCAGTACATGTCGTTTTGAGCCGTCAAAACGACACTTGCTGCTACTTACTTGGGGGAGGAGGGGGAAGGGGTAGGGAAACGGGCTAGTTGAAGACCACGGTCCGGTTGCCGTCCAGCAGCACCCGGTGCTCGGCGTGCCATTGGAGCGCCTGGGTCAGGGTCCTGCCCTCAACGGCACGGCCCATCTGCACAAACTGTTCCGGGGTCCGGGCGTGGTCCACCCGGATGACTTCCTGCTCAATGATGGGGCCTTCATCCAGGGCGGCCGTGACGTAATGTGCGGTGGCGCCGATCAGCTTCACCCCGCGGGCGTGGGCCTGGTGGTAGGGCTTGGCGCCCTTGAAGGAGGGGAGGAATGAGTGGTGGATATTGATGGCCTTGCCGGTCAGTTCCGCGCAGAGCTCATCGGAAATGATCTGCATGTAGCGGGCCAGCACGGTGAGTTCGATGTCGTGTTCGGCCATGAGGGCTCGCAGCTTGGCCTCGGCCTCCACTTTGGTGTCCGGCGTGACCGGAATGTAGTGGAAGGGGATGCCGTAGAACTCGGCAAGGCCGGCGAGGTCCCGGTGGTTCGAGACGATGGCCGGGATATCGATGGGCAGGGTGCCGGAGCGCTGCTGGAAGAGGATGTCGTTGAGGCAGTGCGCGGACGTGCTGGCCATCAGCAGGGTCCGCACCTTCCGCCCCACAGCGTTGAGGCCCCACTGCATCCCGAACGCGTCCGCCACCGGCTCGAGGGCGGCGTGAAGCTCGGCGCGGGAGGCCGTCGTCGTGGCTTCCACGCGCATAAAGAAGTTGCCCGTGGCGGGGCTGCCGTACTGCTGCGAGTCCAAAATATTACAGCCGGCCACCAGCAGGGCGCCCGCCACCGCATGGACGATTCCCGGGCGGTCCGGGCAGGACAGTGTTAGTACGTACGCTTTGGTCAGCTGCTCATCAGTCACGATATTTAGCCTACCCGCGGGGCCCGGCCGTTTTTGGTAGTCTGGGCTGGTCGCAACTGGCGTTGGGTGGCTTAACCACCAGGGAGCGGCAATCACGAAGACCACGGATCGTACGCCTGGGCCGAGGGTCATGTCTTGCCGGAAAGAGCTGGAACCTGAGGGGACCAGTTTCGTCCTGCGCGCGTTCACCCCCTGTCATGTAGGGGCGGTGCCGAACGCCAGCCGGTAGCCTGACCTTAGCAGTGCCCGTATCCCTAGCCAGGAGTTTTTCGTGACTACTACCGCCACCACCACAGCAGAAGTCAGCAACCAGCCGCTGGCCGAGCTCGACCCCGAAATCGCTGCAGTCCTTGCACAGGAACTTGGCCGCCAGCGCGGCACCCTGGAAATGATTGCTTCCGAGAACTTCGCCCCGCGCGCCGTGATGGAAGCCCAGGGCTCGGTCCTTACGAACAAATACGCCGAGGGTTACCCCGGCCGCCGCTACTACGGTGGCTGCGAATATGTGGACATCGCCGAGCAGTTGGCCATCGACCGCGTCAAGGCCCTCTTCGGCGCCGAGTACGCCAACGTCCAGCCGCACTCCGGTGCGCAGGCGAACGCGGCGGCACTGTCCGCCATGATCACCCCGGGTGACAAGATCCTGGGACTGTCCCTGGCACACGGCGGCCACCTGACCCACGGCATGAAGCTGAACTTCTCCGGCAAGCTGTACAACGTGGCTGCCTACCAGGTGGAGGAAGACACCTTCCGCGTGGACATGGACAAGTTGCGCGAACAGGCCATCGCCGAGAAGCCGCAGGTCATCATCGCCGGCTGGTCCGCGTACCCGCGCCACCTCGACTTCGAAGCCTTCCGCTCCATCGCCGATGAGGTGGGTGCGCTGCTCTGGACCGACATGGCGCACTTCGCCGGCCTGGTAGCCGCCGGCCTGCACCCGAGCCCGGTGCCGTACTCCGACGTCGTCACCTCCACGGTTCATAAGACCCTGGCCGGGCCGCGCTCCGGTGTGATCCTGGCGAAGCAGGAGTGGGCCAAGAAGATCAACTCCAACGTCTTCCCCGGCCAGCAGGGCGGCCCGCTGATGCACGTCATCGCCGCCAAGGCCGTGGCCTTCAAGATCGCAGGCACCGAGGAGTTCAAGGAACGCCAGGAGCGTGTGCTCGAAGGCGCCAGGATCATCGCGGACCGCCTCAACCAGGCTGATGTCGCCGAGGCCGGCGTCTCTGTCCTCACCGGCGGAACCGACGTCCACCTGGTCCTGGTGGACCTGCGCAACTCGCAGCTGGACGGCCAGCAGGCAGAAGACCTCCTGCACTCCGTGGGCATCACGGTGAACCGCAACGCCGTTCCGTTCGACCCGCGTCCGCCGATGGTCACCTCCGGCCTTCGCATCGGCACCCCCGCCCTGGCCACCCGAGGCTTCGGGGCCCGGGAGTTCACCGAGGTCGCCGAGATCATCGCCACCGCGCTGAAAGCCGGCTCGGCCACCGACGTCGAGGCCCTGCAGTCCCGCGTCGACAAGCTTGCCGCCGACTTCCCGCTGTACCCGCAGCACGAGCAGTGGTGATCCATGACTAAGACCCAAACTGCCAAGGTTCTTGACGGCAAGGCCGCCGCCGCCGCCATCAAGTCTGAGCTCGTTGAACGTGTTGCGGCCCTGAAGGCCAAAGGCGTCGTCCCCGGCATTGCCACCGTTCTTGTGGGGGCGGACCCGGCCTCGCAGCTCTACGTGTCGATGAAACACAAACAGTCAGCGGCGATCGGCATGAATTCGATCCAGCGCGAGCTGCCGGCGGATTCCACCCAGGAACAGGTTGAGGCCCTCATTGACGAACTCAATGCGGACCCGGCCTGTCACGGGTACATCGTGCAGTTGCCGCTGCCCAAGCATTTGGATACTGATGCCATCCTGGAGCGGATTGACCCCGCCAAGGACGCGGACGGCCTGCACCCGACCAACCTAGGCCGGCTGGTGCTCAACGTCAGCGGCGAGATCACCTCGCCGCTGCCGTGCACCCCCCGCGGCGTCATCGAGCTCCTGGAGCGGAACGGCTACAGCCTCGCGGGCAAGCACGTCGTTGTGGTGGGGCGCGGTGTCACGGTGGGCCGTACCATCGGCCTGCTGCTCACGCGCCGGTCCGTGAACGCCACCGTCACGCTGACGCACACCGGCACGGAGAACCTCTCCGAGCTGCTGCGGCAGGCCGACGTCATTGTGGGTGCCGCAGGGGTCAAGCACATCGTCAAGGCCGCGGACGTCAAGCCCGGTGCCGCGCTGCTCGACGTTGGTGTCACCCGTGAAACCGACCCCGAGACGGGCAAGAGCAAGGTCCACGGCGACATCGATCCCGCCGCTGCCGAAGTGGCCGGATGGATTTCGCCGAACCCCGGCGGCGTGGGCCCCATGACCGTGGCGCTGCTCATGACCAATGTGGTCGAAGCCGCGGAACGCCAGGTGGCACAGGAAAGCGGTTCGGCAACCGCGTAGCTCACAAGAAACATCGCGCCCGACGGCGGGCCGCACCTTTTTCGCGCAAGGTGCGGGCCGCCGTCGGCCGTTCCACCTCAACCCAACAAGAGCCAGGTGCAAGGCCCCTTTCCCATTCAGGGAGCCTCCATTAGTCTGCGGAGGGTGCACAACAAAGCCATCATGTCCTCCACCCCGCCCGGTGGCCTTCCCGCCCGGCAGGATACGGTCATCACCGCCGAGGACCTGCGCAAGACCTACGGTGAGGTTGCCGCCGTCGACGGTATCTCCTTCAGCGTGCCGGCAGGGGAGTCCTTCGGCCTGCTCGGCCCGAACGGGGCCGGCAAGTCCACCACGATGAAGATGATCGGCGCGGTCACGCAGCGGACGTCCGGGAAGCTCAGCATCATGGGCCTGGACCCGGACAGCCACGGGCCCGAGGTCCGCGCGCACCTTGGCGTGGTTCCGCAGCAGGACAACCTGGACGAGGAACTCAGGGTCCGGGACAATCTCCTGGTCTACGGCCGCTATTTCGGCCTGCCCATGAGCTACCTGAAGCCGAAGGCTGACGAACTGCTCGAATTCGCCCAGCTCACGGACAAGGCCAAGTCCAAGGTGGATGCGCTGTCCGGCGGCATGAAACGGCGGCTGACCATCGCGCGTTCGCTGATCAACGAGCCGCAGATCCTGCTGCTGGACGAGCCCACCACGGGTCTGGATCCGCAGGCCCGGCATACGCTCTGGGACCGGCTCTTCCGGCTCAAGGAACAGGGCGTCACCCTGATCCTGACCACGCATTACATGGACGAGGCCGAACAGCTGTGCGACAGGCTGATTGTGGTGGACAAGGGCCGCATCATGGCCGAGGGATCACCCGCGCAGCTGATCCGCGAGCACTCCACCCGGGAAGTGCTGGAACTGCGCTTCGGGTCCGAACGCAACGTCACCATCGCCGGCGAGCTGCAAGGGATTGGCGAACGCCTCGAAGTGCTTCCGGACCGGGTGCTGATGTACACGCACGACGGCGAGGCGGCCCTTGAGCAGGTCTCTTCCCGTGGCCTCCGGCCGTTGACTTCGCTGGTCCGCCGGTCGTCCTTGGAGGACGTGTTCCTGCGCCTGACGGGCCGGAGCCTCGTTGACTGATCAGGCCCGCGCCCACCCGCCGGCCGTCTCCGCGGCGAGGGCGCGGCGCTGGGGTGCGTTCTACTACGCCGAGCAGGTGCTCCGCGTGATGAAGGGCTACGGCTGGTCCATCCTGATGTACAGCGTGGGGCAGCCGGTGGCGTACCTGTTTGCGATGGGGGTGGGGCTGGCCACCCTGGTGGACGCCGGGGCCGCGGGATCCTTCGGGGGCGTCAGCTATCTGGCCTTCATTGCTCCGGCGCTGCTCGTTTCGGCGGCGGTGATGACCGCCGCCAACGAGTTCACGTTCCCCGTGATGGACGGATTCAAGTGGCGCCGGATCTACTACGGGCCGCACGCTTCCCCGCTCGCCCCGCAGCAGATTGCCGCCGGGCAGATCATGGCCGTGACGGTGCGCCTGCTGGTGCAGTCGGCAATCTACTTTGCGGTTGTGGGATTGTTCGGTGCGTCCCCGTCCGGCTGGGGTTGGGCCGGGATTGTGGTGGCCACCCTCGCTGGGCTCTCGTTTGGCTTGCCGCTGATGGCCTATGCCGCGTCCATAAAGGAAGACAAGGGCCAGTTCGCGCTGGTGATGCGCTTCATTGTGATGCCGCTCTTCCTTTTCTCCGGAACGTTCTTCCCGCTGGACACGCTGCCCCTGGCCGTCCGCTGGATCGGCTGGATCTCGCCGATCTGGCACGGAACACAGCTGGGCCGCGTCTTCAGCTACGGCTACCGCGAGCCGCCGGTTCTCACGGCGGTGCACATCGCGGTGCTGGCTGCGCTGGCGGTGCTCGGATGGGTCCTGACGAAGCGCCAGTTCATCCGGAGGCTGGGGCAATGAGCACCGTCCCCGGCAGCAGCGTCAGGGGCCCGCGCCACAGCGTCACGGAGCTCGCGCGCAACAGGACGTTCGGTCCGCTGTATTCCCGTAACGCCAAAGCCGTGATCTCGCGGGGGCTGATGGCCACAAAAAGCAGCAACTGGCTGGTGATGCTTTCCGGCTTCTTTGAGCCGGTGCTGTTCCTGATCTCCATGGGCGTGGGCCTTGGCGCCATCGTTGGGTCGGTGCAGGGGCCCGACGGAGCGCCCATCAGCTACGCCGCCTACATCGCCCCGGCACTGCTGGCCGTCTCGGCCATGAACGGCGCGGTGTATGACTCCACCTGGAACGTGTTCTTCAAAATGAACTTCGCCAAGCTGTACCAGGGCATGCTGTACACCTCCCTGGGGCCGCTGGACGTGGCCCTCGGCGAGATTTTCCTGGCGCTGTTGCGTGGCCTGCTCTATGCGACGGGGTTCACGGCGGTGATGGGCCTGATGGGGTTGATCACCACACCCTGGGCCGTCCTGATGATTCCGGCGTCGGTGCTCATCGCTTTCGGATTTGCCAGCCTCGGAATGGGGATCACCAGCTTCCTGAAGACCTTCCAGCAGATGGACTGGATCAACTTCATCATGCTGCCCATGTTTCTGTTCAGTGCCACGTTCTATCCGCTCAGCGTCTACCCGCAGTACATCCAATGGCTCATCCAGGCCATGCCGCTCTGGCATGGTGTGGAGCTGCTGCGCCAGATCAGCGTGGGCGTCTTCACGCCCGCCACCGCCGTCCATATTGGCTACTACGTGCTGATGACGGCTCTGGGCATGCTGCTCACCACGGTGCGGCTTCGGAAGCTGTTCCTGAGGTAACCCCGCCCCAACTGGGTAGCACTAAGTGTCGTTTTGACCGTCCAAAACGACACTTACTGCTACTTACTTGGGGGAGTGTTCGCCGGGGGTGGAAGGGGTAAAAGGGCGCCGCGGCGTTTGAGACAATGGACCCATGCGATCTCTGGGTAACCCACAGTCCCCGTCCGGCCGGTCCAAGGGCGGCTTCTCCATGCTTCGGATCAGCGGGCCCGGGATGATGGTCTTTATCATCGCCTTCCTGGTCGCGGTCATCTTCGCCGCGAACCAGAACGACGTCGTGGGCTGGGTTGTCGCGGTCATCGCCGGCTTCTGGCTCGCGCTGGCGTCGTTCGTGGTATTCAGCATCCAGAAGGCCGCCAAAAAGGCGGGTGCCAAACTGACGGAAGCCCAGAATGCGTTCAACAGCGCCGCCGGCCGCGCGCCGTCGTCGGCCTCTGCTGACCATGGCGGCACCCGGGTGGTGGCCGAGCGGACCGAGGGAGACGAGGTCCGGGACCTCAAACTGGACCACTCCTTCAAGATTGTGCAGGTGCAGATCCGGGTGGTGGAGCAGGAACGGGCCAAAGGTGACGGCGCGGACCAGGACACCATTCGCCGGGCACTGGAGACCATCGAGATCACCGCAACGAACGCCCGGGACATGATCCGCTCCGCCGGCAGCACCGGGGACCCGGTCAGCGGAACCATCATCGACTAGAGTGGTGCGGGTGAGTTCGGCATTGAAGAAGGATCACCTTCGCATCGCATCAGTCAACGTCAACGGCCTCCGGGCTGCCTTCAAGAACGGCATGGCGGCCTGGCTGGAGCCCCGCGAAGTGGATATCCTCTGCCTCCAGGAGGTCCGGGCACCCGACGCGATCGTACGCCAGTTGCTGGGCGACGGCTGGCATATCCTCCATGCCGAAGCGGAAGCCAAAGGCCGTGCCGGCGTCGCCATTGCGTCGCGCGAAGAACCCCTGTACACCCGCAACGGCATCGGGGATGACTACTTCGCCACCGCCGGCCGCTGGGTGGAGGCTGATTTCCGCGTGAACGATGCCGCCGGAAACCCTGTTCAGCTGACGGTCGCCAGCGCCTACGTGCACTCCGGCGAGGCCGGAACTCCCAAGCAGGTGGACAAGTACCGCTTCCTGGACGTCATGAGCACCCGCCTGCCGGAGCTCACCAAGCACAGTGATCACGCACTCGTCGTGGGCGACCTCAACGTTGGCCACACCGAACGGGACATCCGGAACTGGAAGGGTAACGTCAGGAAAGCCGGCTTCCTGCCCGAGGAACGCGCCTACTTTGACCGCTTCTTCGGCGAGGACATCGGTTGGAGGGATGTTCATCGCGGCCTGGCAGGAGATGTGGACGGCCCGTACACCTGGTGGTCACAACGTGGCCAGGCGTTCGATAACGACACCGGTTGGCGCATCGACTACCACCTGGCCACACCGGACCTCGCAGCGGCCGCCGTCTCCGCAGTTGTGGACCGGGCGCCCTCGTGGGACACCCGCTTCTCTGACCATGCCCCGCTGGTAGTGGACTACCGGCTCTAAATCTTAAGGTTCCAACGAATGACCAGCTCACCTTCACAGGGCCGCAAACGGATTCTTTCCGGCGCCAAGCCCACAGCCGACTCCCTGCACCTGGGCAACTACATCGGTGCCGTCCGCAACTGGGTGGACATGCAGTCCGCCTACGACGCCGTGTTCTTCATCCCCGATCTGCACGCCATCACCGTGGACTTCGACCCGGCCGAACTCAGCAACCGCACCCGCGTGGTGGCGGCCCAGTACATCGCGGCCGGCATTGATCCGGACAAGAGCATCTTCTTCGTCCAGTCACACGTCCCCGAGCACGCGCAGCTGGCGTGGGCGCTGAACTGCATCACCGGCTTCGGCGAAGCCTCCCGCATGACCCAGTTCAAGGACAAAACACAGAAGGCCGGCGCCGACGCCGCCACCCTGGGGCTCTTCGCCTACCCCACCCTGATGGCCGCGGACATCCTGCTGTACCAGACCGACCTGGTGCCGGTTGGTGAGGACCAGCGCCAGCACCTGGAGCTGACCCGGAACCTGGCCCAGCGGTTCAACACACGCTTCGGCGAGACCTTCACCGTGCCCGAGGCCACCATCCTCAAGGAAAGCGCGAAGATCTACGACCTGCAGAACCCCACCGCCAAGATGTCGAAAACGGGGGAGTCACCCAACGGCTCCATCCAGCTCCTGGAAGACCCCAAGGTGGCCGCCAAGCGCATCAAGTCGGCGGTGACGGATACCGGCACGGAGATCCGGTTCGACCTCGAAGAAAAGCCGGGCATCTCCAACCTGCTGACCATCTATTCCTCCCTGACCGGCAAACCGGTGCCGGAGCTCGAGGCCGAGTACCAAGGCAAAATGTATGGCCACCTGAAGGTGGATCTCGCCGAAGTCATGGTGGACTTCATCACGCCGCTGCGAAACCGCACCAACGAGCTGATGGCGGATCCGGCCGAGCTGGACAGGCTGCTTGCCCAGGGCGCGGAGCGTGCCCGCGAGATCGCTTCGGTGACGCTCAGCCAGGTCTATGAGCGGATGGGTTTCCTGCCCTCACTGCGCCTGGCCGGAGTCCGCTAGAGCAATGCCGGCCGCGAGGACTGTCAGCGAAGGAGTGAGCGTCGGCGTCATTCTGGGGTTCCCGCCTGCCATCGCGGCGGAACTTCAGCGGTGGCGGGCTTCGTTCGGTGATCCGATGGCCGGGGTGGTCCCCGCCCACATCACGCTGGTCACCACCACCCCCACCGACGACTGGGAAGCCACCCGCGCCCACGTCCATGAGGTGGCCCGCAACCAGGCCCCGTTTATGGTGACCATTTCCGGTACGGGGACTTTCCGGCCGGTTTCCCCGGTGGTTTACATCAACGTGGAAGAGGGCTTCGACGCCTGCGTGGAGCTGCACGAGAAACTTCAGACCGGCCCGCTCCAACGGGACCTGCCGTTTTCGTACCATCCCCATGTCACCATCGCCCACGATGTTGCCCCGGAGAGCCTCGATCAGGCCGAAACGGTGCTCGAAAGCTACAGGGCCACCTTCCCTGTGGTTAGCATGGGACTCTACGAGCATGATGCTGACGGCATCTGGCAGCTACGGGAAGAGTTGGACTTTGGGACCGAAACTGACGACGACGGCGGGGGCGGCGGCACCACGAAAGACGCCGACGCAAACGGAGCCACCGCTTCCCACTGAGCAGGCGCGCCTGAAGCTGGCCGTCATCCAAAAAAGGATGGAGTGGGGCAAGGCCAGAAGATCCGACGGCGGCCCGCTGGCCAGCCTCATGGCGCTGGTCCAGTGGCTGCTCGCCCGGCTTAACGCCTTCCGGCCGATGCGTGCATGGCAGCACTACAACCTCCAGCACGGCCCGCTCATGAGTGCCGGCATCGGCTTCAACATGTTCTTCTCCATCACGGGCCTGCTGGCGACGGGATTCTCCATTGCCGGCCTGGTGCTGCAGGGCCAGCCTGCACTGCTGGACAACATCATCAGCAGCGTGGCCCAAAGTGCGCCCGGCCTGCTGAAAGTCAATGGCGGCGCAGGCCTGGTGGATCCCAAGGACCTGCTGAACCCGACCGGCCTGGGCTGGACCGCCGTGATCGCAGCGGTGGTCACCGTGATCACATCCCTGGGATGGATCGCCGGGCTGCGTGACGGCCTGCGCGGCGTGGTGCAGCTGCCGCCACTGAAACTCAACATCATCCTGATGAAGCTGCGGGACGCGGGCACCCTGCTGCTGCTGGGCGTGGCCCTGGTCATCAGCGCGGGCGCGTCGCTGGTGTTCGGCACCGCCGCCGGATGGGTCAGCGACTTCCTCCACCTGGACCCCGTTATCGCCGGTCCGCTGACCACGCTGATCAAGATCGGTGTGCCGCTGGTGCTCAGCTGGGTGACCGCCGTCGTGATGTTCCGCCTGGCGGGCGGGCTGAAGCTCTCCCGGCGTGCGCTGCTGGAAGGGACCATCCTGGCCGCGGTGGGCACCACCATTCTGCAGGTCTTCAGCACTGAACTGCTCGCCGGTGCCGGCCGGAACCCCATCCTGGCACCGTTCGCCATCATCATCGGCCTGCTGATCTGGTTCAACCTGGTCAGCCAGGTCTACCTGGTGTCGGCCGCCTGGTCAGTTGTCCGCGAAGCGGACCTCACGAGCGCGCCTGCCGGTCACGAGAAGGGGCTCTGGGGCTCCCGCCACATCCAGCCCGGCAAGACGCCCGTGGAGCGCGACGGCGGTCCCGCCGCTAGTGCCCGGCGTCCAGGTATTGGTCGGCCCAGGCAGAAATGATCCGGGCGGCACGGGCTGCCTGACCCTTGCCGGTCAGCAGGTGGTCGCTGCCTTCGAGTGAGATGAAGTTCCGCGGGTGGCGGGCGGTTTGGAAGATGGTGCTGGCGTTTTCGATGCCCACCGTGTTGTCCGTGGGGGAGTGCAGCACCATCAGGGGCTTGTGCAGTTGCCGGATGCAGTCCGTAAGGTCCGCGTTCTCCAGGTCCTCCACAAAATGCTTCCGGATCTCCACGCGTTTCCCGCCCAGATCCACTTCGGCGCTGCCCTCGCTGAGGATCCTGTCCAGGGCGGCGTCGAACACGTGCGCCACATGCTTGGGGGAGAACGGGGCACCTACGGTTGCGACGGCGTCGAGCTCGGGAATCTGCCTGGCCGCGGACAGTACGGCTGCACCGCCAAAGGAGTGGCCCACCAGCAGCGAAATTTGCTTGCCCTGCGCGCGCATGAACTCCGCAGCCCTCACCGTGTCCGCCACCTTGTGGCTGAAGGAGCCCTCGGACCAGTGGCCGGCGGACTCGCCCAGCCCCAGATTGTCGAAGCGCAGCATGCCGATCCCGCTGTCGGCCAAGGCCTTGCACATCCTGGACGCGGACGGGCTGTCCTTGCCCAGGGTGAAGCCGTGGGAGAACAGGCCCCAGCCGCGAACCGGCCCCTCCGGAAGGTCAATGATGCCGGAGAGGAGCTCGCCGGTGGTTCCTTCGAAGCTGACTTTTTCAGAGCGGGACATCGTGTGCTGCTTTCGTGGGTGCTGTCAGGAGTTAAACCACGACGGCGCCTATCACCACAAAGGTGGGAGACGCCGTCGTATGCAAAACTGAAAATTAGACCTTGCGCGAGAGGATTGCCTGCTTGACCTCGGCAATGGCCTGGGTCACCTGAATGCCGCGGGGGCATGCTTCGGTGCAGTTGAAGGTGGTGCGGCAGCGCCACACACCTTCCTTGTCGTTCAGGATCTCCAGGCGCATGTCACCGGCGTCATCACGGGAATCGAAGATGAAGCGGTGCGCGTTGACGATCGCGGCCGGCCCGAAGTACTGGCCATCGGTCCAGAACACGGGGCAGGACGAGGTGCACGCAGCGCACAGGATGCACTTGGTGGTGTCGTCGAACCGCTCGCGGTCCTCGGCGGACTGCAGGCGTTCCTTGGTGGGCTCGTGGCCCTTGTTGATCAGGAAGGGCATGACTTCGCGGAACGACTGGAAGAACGGCTCCATGTCCACAATAAGGTCCTTCTCCACCGGCAGGCCCTTGATGGGCTCGACCGTGATGGGCTTGGACGTATCCAAGTCCTTCAGGAGGGTCTTGCAGGCCAGGCGATTGCGGCCGTTGATGCGCATGGCATCGGAACCGCAGACACCGTGGGCGCAGGAACGGCGGAACGAGACGCTGCCGTCGATTTCCCACTTGACTTTGTGCAGGGCATCCAGCACGCGGTCGGTGCCGTACATGGTCACCTTGAAGTCATCCCACGTGGCGTCCTCGGACACCTCGGGGTTGTAGCGGCGCACACGCAGCGTGACGTCGAAGGAAGGGATGTCCCCGCCCCCGCCGACGCCGGCGGGCAGTTCGATCTTTGAGGCTGGCTCAGCGAGTTCAGCGGTCATCTTAGTACTTCCTCACCATCGGCTCGTAGCGCGTAAAGACCACCGGTTTGGTGGCAAGTCGGATGCCCGCGATTGACTCGGCGGAACCATCCGCCGGTGCGTGGTCATCCTTGTACGCCATGGAGTGCTTCATGAATTTTTCGTCGTCACGTTCCGGGAAGTCCTCGCGGAAGTGTCCGCCGCGGGATTCCTCACGGTGCAGCGCTGCTACGGTCATGACCTTGGCCAGCTCCAGCAGGAAGCCCAGCTCGACAGCTTCGAGCAGGTCCAGGTTGAAGCGCTTGCCCTTGTCCTGGACGCTGATGTTCTTGTAGCGGGCTTCGAAGGACTCGATGTCCCGCAGAACCTGGTTCAGCGTGTCTGCAGTGCGGAACACCTGCATGTTGGCGTCCATGGTGTCCTGCAGGTCCTTACGGATCAGGGCCACCTTTTCGTCGCCGGTGCCGTTGCGGGCAATGTTCAGCAGATCGATGGTGTAGGCCTCCGGGTCTTCGGGGAGTTCCACGAAGTCGGCGGTCTTGGAGTACTCGGCCGCTGCAATGCCGGCGCGCTTGCCGAACACGTTGATGTCAAGCAGTGAGTTGGTGCCCAGGCGGTTGGAGCCGTGGACGGACACGCATGCCACTTCACCGGCGGCGTACAGGCCCGGGATCACGGTGTCGTTGTCCTGCAGGACCTCGGCGCTGATGTTGGTGGGGATGCCGCCCATGGCGTAGTGCGCCGTGGGGAACACGGGAACCGGTTCCGTGTAGGGCTCCACACCAAGGTAGGTGCGGGCAAACTCGGTGATGTCCGGGAGCTTGGCGTCGATGTGCGCCGGCTCCAGGTGGGTCAGGTCCAGGAGGACGTAGTCCTTGTTCGGGCCGCAGCCGCGGCCTTCGCGGACTTCATTGGCCATGGAGCGGGCCACGATGTCACGCGGTGCGAGGTCCTTGATGGTGGGTGCATAGCGCTCCATGAAGCGCTCACCCTCGGAGTTACGCAGGATGGCGCCCTCACCGCGGGCTGCTTCGGAGAGCAGGATGCCGAGGCCGGCAAGGCCTGTCGGGTGGAACTGGAAGAACTCCATGTCTTCCAGCGGGATGCCGCGGCGGAAGGCGATTCCCATGCCGTCACCGGTGAGGGTGTGGGCGTTGGAGGTGGTCTTGAAGACCTTGCCCGCGCCGCCGGAGGCGAACACCACGGACTTGGCCTGGAAGACGTGCAGCTCACCGGAGGCGAGGTCGTAGGACACAACCCCGGCCACGCGCTTCTGCTTGTACGGTGTGCCGTCCTCGCGGACGGCGTCTTCCTCGACCGTCAGCAGGTCCAGGACGTAGTACTCGTTGTAGAACTCCACATTGTGCTTGACGCAGTTTTGGTACAGCGTCTGCAGGATCATGTGGCCGGTGCGGTCTGCGGCGTAGCAGGCGCGGCGGACCGGTGCCTTGCCGTGATCGCGGGTGTGGCCGCCGAAGCGGCGCTGGTCGATCCGGCCCTCAGGCGTGCGGTTGAACGGCAGGCCCATCTTCTCAAGGTCCAGCACGGCGTCGATGGCTTCCTTTGCCATCACCTCCGCGGCGTCCTGGTCAACCAGGTAGTCGCCGCCCTTGACGGTGTCGAAGGTGTGCCATTCCCAGTTGTCTTCCTCGACGTTGGCAAGGGCCGCGCACATGCCGCCCTGCGCCGCACCGGTGTGCGAGCGGGTGGGGTAGAGCTTGGTCAGTACTGCTGTGCGCGCGCGCTGACCGGATTCGATCGCGGCGCGCATGCCAGCGCCACCGGCACCGACGATGACGACGTCGTACTTATGGACCTGCATACTTTGGCGCTCTTTCTCTCAAAATTCGCAATAAAACAACGGGCAGGCGTTACCTGCGCCGCAAAACGCAGGCCGTGGCCCGTGGGGCGACGGCCAGGATGTGGCTAGGCGGGGCAGAAGCCGCCGGGCAGCGGGACACCGTTAACTACGGGGCACGGGTTGAACGTGAAGATCACCAGGGTACCCAGGACGATAATCACAGCAGTGGCCGCGTACAGGACGATCTTGAGCCAGAGACGGGTGGAGTCCTTCTCGGCGTAATCGTTGATGATGGTGCGGACGCCGTTGGTGCCGTGCAGCATGGCCAGCCACAGCATGGCGAGGTCCCAGATCTGCCAGAACGGGTCAGCCCACTTGCCGGCGACGAAGCCGAAGTCGATGGCGTGGATGCCTTCGCCCACCAGGAGGTTCACGAAGAGGTGGCCGAAGATCAGCACCACCAGGACAACGCCGGAGAGGCGCATGAACAGCCACGCCAGCATTTCGAAGTTGCCCTTGGATCCGCCGCTGCGGCGGTACCGCGGTGAGATCTTCCCGCTGCGGGGGCTGTCGATAGTTGCAGTCATGGCTTAGTGACCTCCAAGAGCGAGGGAAAGGTGGCGGATGGAGAAGCCGACCATCACAACTACCCACAGGGCCAGGACGGTCCACAGCATCTGGCGCTGGTACTTTGCGCCCTTCTTCCAGAAGTCCACGGCGATGATACGCAGGCCGTTGAAGGCGTGGAAAACGATGGCGGCAACCAGGCCCGTTTCACCCAGGGCCATGAGGGGGTTCTTGTATGCACCGATGACTGCGGTGTAAGCCTCGGGGGACACACGCACCAATGAGGTGTCCAGCACATGGACCAACAAGAAGAAAAAAATCACTACACCGGTAATGCGGTGTCCTACCCAGGACCACTGGCCTTCACGGCCGCGGTACAAGGTGCCAGCTGGTTTCGTCGGCACTGATAAACCTCCCTGCAACACAGCGGCGCTGGCATGAGATCCACGCGGGGGGAACGCCTGCTGCGAGAGCACTCGTAGCTCAGAGCCTAAATGTAGGCTTCGCTAACAGCTTATTCAATTTAGGAACCACTTGGTGACCCCGCAATGCCGGTGTTTTGGTTTTAATTGAGACGAAGCCCACACTTCGGGGGCCGAAGAACCTCCGCTGGCGCCGCCACAGCGGGGACCGGGAGGCCGGTCGGCTAAAGTAGGCGTTGATGAGTACAGACCAAGTGACAAGCCCGGCATCACCCCTTGACCGTTTTATCGCGGTGATTCCGGCAGGCGGAGTGGGGACCCGCCTCTGGCCCCTGTCACGTGCAGCAGCTCCCAAGTTCCTTCACGATCTCACCGGTTCGGGCAGCACGTTGCTGCGTGCCACGTATGACCGGCTGGAGCCCCTCGCGGGCCGGCGGGTCCTGGTGGTCACCGGCACCGCGCACCGGGCCGCCGTGTGCCGCCAGCTGCCTGAGGTGCAGGACGCCGACCTGGTGCTTGAGAGCGAGCCCAAGGATTCCGGCGCCGCGATCGGGCTGGCCGCCGCCATCCTGCACGAACGCGATCCGGATACCATCATGGGTTCGTTCGCCGCGGATCAGGTGATCAGCCCGGACAACCTCTTCCAGGCGGCGGTGCGCGAGGCTATTTATACGGCGGCTGCCGGCAAGATCGTGACCATCGGCATTAAACCCACGCACCCGTCCACCGGCTTTGGCTACATCCGGGCGGGGCAGGAGCTCCACATCGAAGGTGCACCCAGCGCGCAGGCCGTGGTGGAGTTCGTGGAGAAGCCGGACGAGGAAGTTGCCCAGCAGTACGTGGACAGCGGCGAGTACGTCTGGAACGCCGGCATGTTCGTGGCGCCGGTGGCGTTGATGCTCAAGCACCTTGAGGCCAACCAGCCCGAGCTATTCAAGGGTTTGTTGGAGATTGCCCAGGCCTGGGACACTCCGGACCGTGACGCCGTGACCGCCCGCGTCTGGCCCACCCTGCCCAAGATTGCCATCGACTACGCCGTGGCTGAACCGGCTGCGGCCGCCGGCGACGTCGCCGTGGTGCCGGGCACTTTCGGCTGGGACGACGTCGGGGATTTTGCTTCGGTGGGCAGGCTCAACAGCGCGCGCGAAGTGGACGACGTCACGGTCATCGGTGAGGGCGCCCGCGTCTTTACGGAGAACGCCAGCGGCGTGGTGGTTTCCGACACGAAGCGGGTGATCGCCCTGATCGGCATCAAAGACGTGGTCATCGTGGACACCGGCGATGCCCTTTTGGTGACCACCAAGGAACACGCCCAGCGGGTCAAGGGAGCCGTTGACGCGCTCAAGGCAAGCGGCGATACCGACGTTCTGTAACTCTGCAACCCTGATGACGCTATTCCCCGGACGCTCGCTAGAGTAAATGGGTGCGTAATTACACTACTGAAGCCGAGCCCACCACATTAGTGCGGCCGTGGCTGGAGCCGCTCCTGCCGGAACTGATCGATTTCCGCAGGGACCTCCACGCGCACCCGGAGCTCTCCTTCAAGGAATTCCGCACCACGGACAAACTGGCTGAGCGCCTCGAAGCGGCCGGCCTCACGCCGCGGCGGCTGGAGGGCACCGGCCTCACCGTGGACATCGGCGAGGGGCCGATTGCCACCGCCCTCCGCGGCGATATTGACGCCCTGCCGATCATCGAGGAAACCGGCCTGCCCTTTGCCTCGAGGAACCACGGCGTCACGCATGCCTGTGGTCACGACGTCCACACCGCAACCATGCTCGGCGTCGCCCTGGTTCTGCAGAGCATGCACCTGGAATCGCCGCTGGGCGGCACGGTCCGTGTGATCTTCCAGCCGGCTGAAGAGACCATGCCCGGCGGCGCGCTCTCCTGCATCGAGCAGGGCGTTCTGGACGGTGTGCCGCGCATTTTTGCGCTGCACTGCGACCCAAGGATCGACGTCGGACGCATCGGTACGCGCATCGGCGCCATTACGTCCGCCTCAGACACCATCAAGATCGAACTGAGCGGCCGCGGCGGCCACACATCGCGGCCGCACCTCACCGAGGACCTGGTGTTCGCCCTCGCCCAGATCGCCGTCAACGTTCCGGCCGTGCTGTCCCGCCGGGTGGATGTCCGCAGCGGGGTGTCCGTGGTGTGGGGCCAGATCAGCGCCGGATCCGCTCCCAACGCCATTCCCGGCACGGGTTACATGGCCGGCACCATGCGCTGCCTCGACCGTGACGCCTGGCACGACGCCGGTGAGCTCCTGGACGAAGTGGTGCAGCAGGTGGCCGCGCCCTACGGTGTGGACGTGCACCTGGAACACACCAGGGGAGTGCCGCCTGTGGTCAACTCCGAGCATGAAACAGCCCTGATTGAGGCGGCCGCCCGCGCCGAACTCGGTGAAAGCGCCGTGACACTGACGCCGCAGTCCATGGGCGGCGAGGACTTCGCCTGGTTCCTGGCCGAACTTCCCGGCGCCATGGTGCGGCTCGGCACCAAGACTCCCGGCGGCGAGGAATACGACCTGCACAGGGGGGACTACATCGTGGATGAACGGGCCCTGGGCCTCGGCGTCCAGGTCCTCACCGCCGCGGCACTCCGGACCATCCGCGACCTCTGATACACCCCACAATCCGCTCCGGACGGACATCTGCCGCACCCAGACAGGGCGCAGCGGATGTCCGTTCGGCATTTAAACGGAACAAAGGAACGCGGGTAGGTTGTGCACAATTGAATTGTGCCCTATCGTTGTGGTTGTGAATGATGCCCCCCGCCTCGACCATCAGGTCTGCTTCGCCCTCTACTCCGCCTCCCGCGCTGCCACCGCCGTCTACCGGCCCCTGCTGGAAGACCTCGGCCTGACCTATCCGCAATATCTGGTCATGCTGGTGCTGTGGGAGGCGGAACCGAAGGGCGTCAAAG